>CABUCQ010000019.1 GCA_902490095.1 uncultured Collinsella sp. | reverse complement strand
GCGCGAACGGCGCGCCTGTTTAGCGAAACTGGTGAAAAATAGATTGACGCTAACACGCCTTGGCCATCCTGGCCGCGTCGTTGCGGTCGTTCTTGGACGAGAGGTCGGCCGCCGACCTCGGGACCTTGGAGACGGCCGCGACGACGCAGTCGACGCCGAGCCCGGAGAGCTCCCTCTGCGGGGCGAAGCCGAGGTAGCCGCTCTCGTAGGCGGCGAGCGACGGGCCGGGGAAGCCCGACATCCACTCCGCGACCTCGCCCCAGGGGTTGCCGCGGAACCTCCTCGTCACGGCCTCGCCCGTCTCCGCGTCGAGCGTGCAGACGGTGGTGGACCTGAGGTGTACGTCCATTCCGAAGGCGGTAGAATATCTAGGCACGGGAGCCTCCCAACCTCGTTGCGGCGCGGCTGCGCCTCTGGCACTTCAACAACATTGTCGCAGCCCCGACCCGCGGTCACGAGCGGGGGCTCCTGTCGTTTCCGTGCCTTCGGATTGGGTCATAGTGTCTGACTTATGCTCAACCTGCGGCGCCATTTTTCTTGAAGGCACCTTGCTCGCTCTGGCGGGCTTTCGCTGTCCGTCCTCTATCTGCGGTGTTGCCCTGGTTGGCACTTAGGGACGTTCCTTTTCTGCCGGCACTTGGGGACAGTCCTAGTCGTTGGGGATCTACCGACGCATTGGGGGTTTGCGCCTTCCATGCATGACAGCCGTCTCTTTTATGTTTCCTTTAGCCGTTGCTGCCTAGGATGGGGGTTAGTCGGTAGGAAGGGAGCGTCTATATGGACGACGCGAGCGAGCGTTCAATCGAAGAGGACATGCTCGATCAGTTCAATTACTTTGATGATGAGGACGAGGAGCTGATCGACCGTCGCGAGCCAGCGCCGCTTGATTCCTTTGATCTGGTCGATGAAGAGCCCGACGAGGACGAGGGCGAATCGGCGGAGCCCTCACAGCCTTCGCGCCTTGACTCGCTGCTTTCGAGAGCCCCCATGCACCACGGTGTCCGTGCCGGCGCGCTCCATATGAAAACTGACTGGCACCAGATCGTGACGGCAGGCGATGAACTTGCCGTCGATGCGCCGCTCACCGATAAATCATCCATCATCTGCCGCACCGGTATGCTTATGCTCGCGAGCGGAACGGGTGCCTGGCGTGTTCGCGATACCATGAATCGTGTCGCCGCCGTACTCGGTGTGACCATCCACGTTGACTTAAGTCTCCTGTCGTTTGAGTGTACTTGCATCGAAGATGGTCACTGCTTTAATGAGGTCGTCAGCTTGCCCACAACGGGCGTCAATACCCATCGCATTTGGATGATGGAGAGTTTCCTCAAGGAAATCGAGACCTATGGTCGTCGCTTCACGGTGCACGAGTATCACGAGATGCTCAAGACCGTTGAGAGTTCAAAACCCGATTACTCTCCCTGGCAACAGGGCCTTGCGGCGGCCTGCGCCTGTGGCGCCTTTGTCTTTTTACTTGGTGGCGGTCCTATTGAGATGGCATGCGCGTTCGTGGGCGCGGGTGTCGGCAACTTTGCCCGCTCCCATATTCTCAAGCAAGGCCTTGGTCAGTTCAGCGCGCTGACGACCGGCGTTGCGCTCGCTTGCGTTTCGTATCTGCTGGCATTGCTCGGCCTTGGCCAGGTCATACCTGGGGCAATGTCGCACCAAGAAGGCTATATCGGCGCCATGCTCTTTGTGATTCCCGGTTTTCCCCTCATTACGGCAGGCCTCGACATCGCCAAGCTCGACATGCGAAGCGGTATCGAGCGCCTTTCATATGCCGTATCGATTATTGTGATGGCGACGCTCGTAGGTTGGATGGTTGCCGAGTGTGTTGGCCTGGCGCCGGACGACTTTGCCCCACTGGGCCTTTCGCCGCTTGCCCTTACGCTCCTGCGCGTGGTGATGAGCTTCGTTGGCGTATTCGGCTTCTCGGTGATGTTCAACAGCCCGGTAAAGATGGCCGCGGCAGCTGGGTTGATCGGCGCCGTATCCAATACCCTGCGCCTTACGCTCGTCGATGCGCCGACGGTGCTTCCCTTCCTGGGCCTGAGCGCAGGCATGCCTCCCGAGGCAGCAGCGTTTATCGGCGCGCTGGTATCGGGTCTGCTGGCAAGCTTGGCCGAAGTCAAGCTCACCTACCCGCGCATCGCTCTCACGGTGCCTTCGATTGTCATTATGGTGCCCGGTCTGTATCTCTATCGCTCTATGTATTACATGTGCACCTTCGACACGGTCAACATGCTCGGCTGGTTTGTGCGCGCAGTGCTCATCGTGGCGTTTCTGCCCGTTGGCTTGGGCGTGGCGAGAACCCTCACCGACCCTCGCTGGCGCCACACCAGCTAATTGGTGCAAGGGGGACAGGTTACTTTGCACCAAATGAGTTGCGGTGAAATAGGGACTGAATTGCTGCTTAAAGGGTCAAAACAGTCCGTATTCCACCGCAACTTATGGGGTCGGGGGATTATTGGTGCCCTGCATCTTCATAAACTCAACGCTTACGAAGCGCATGCGTTTCGTGCTAGGCTGGTTCCACCACATAAGTAGTCGCAGACGCGCGTAACACGGGCGGGCGAGATGAAGTTCCAACAGCTCCATCTCGCCCGCCCGTTTTTGTTGGCGGCGCCGCGACGCAACACGGAAAGGAATCTGCCCTTCATGCCTATCAACAAACGAGAGAGCCTGCTGTTCACCTTTATCATGTGCTTTTGCATGGTGATCTGGATGAGCATCTACAACGTTGCCCTGCAGCACGGGGCCATCAACGGCGAGGTCGTTGCCGCTGCGTGGCTCGGCTTCCCCGTTGCCTACATTTTTGCCATGTGCTGCGACTGGTTCGTCGCCAGCCCGCTCGCCAAGGGTTTCGCCTTTAAGTACTTGGTCACGCCGGGCAAGAGCTCGCCGCTTGCCATGACGCTCGCCGTCAGCTCCTGCATGGTCGTTCCCATGGTCATCATCATGTCGCTTTACGGCGCGTGCGAGGGTCTGACGCACATGCCCGGCGGCATCCTTGCGAACCTGTATTCCGTGCCCGCGATCTGGATGATCAACATCCCGCATAATTTTGTGATGGCGCTGCCGTGGAACCTTTTGGTAGCCGGTCCGATTTCCCGCTTCGTCTTCCGTCGCGCCTTCCCTGTGGGGACGGTTTTCGAGGAGGAGCATGCCGAGCTCTTGGAGCAGGCTATGGCTTCTGAGTGCGAGTAGCTCGCTTAGGGACCTGCTGAGCGCGGGCGACTTGCTTGGTTGGAGCCCTAAGCGTGGATAGCTCGCTCGGCGACATCGCGGGCGCGAGCGGTGCGCATGACCGGAGGGCCCGTGCTGCTCCGTTGCCCGACGTGCTAGCGCGCAGACAATCTGTTGGTGCATTCGGCGGCTGCTGAAGCGTTTCGGCAGCCGCTTTTTATACGGAGTTTAAATACAACAGTCTGTTGTATTACGTAGAGTGGTATATCTCTAGCAGGAAAAATGCGAGAGACGGAGCATTATGGCGTTGCTAGTAGGACTGGACGTAGGGTCGACGACGACCAAAGTTTACGCGATGCACGAGGATATGACCGAGGCGTGGTGGGGATATCGCCGCCACGGGGCGTGTCAGACGGCGAGCGTGCGCGCCATGCTCGGCGAGCTCGCCGAGCGCTTTCCCCATGAGTCGCTGCGCGTTGCGGTGACCGGCTCGGGTGCGCGCGATATCGCGACCGCGCTGGGCGCCTCGTACGTTCAGGAGGTGGTCGCCAACGCGCTCGCGATCAGCAGGTTCTATCCGCAGACGCGCTGCGCCATCGAGCTGGGCGGCCAAGACGCCAAGATGATCTTCTTCCGCACCAACGATAAGGGAGACATCGAGGTTGCCGACATGCGCATGAACGGCTCGTGCGCAGGCGGTACCGGTGCATTTATCGACGAGATGGCAAAGCTCATGGGGGTCGGCACCGAATCGGGCGAGTTCGAACAGCTCGCAAGCCGGGGAACGACCGTCCACGAGGTCTCGGGCCGCTGCGGCGTGTACGCAAAGACCGATATCCAGCCGCTGCTCAACGAGGGCATTCCTACCACCGACCTGGCGCTTTCGGCGCTTCACGCGGTCGCCCGCCAAACGATCGGCGGTCTGGCCCAGGGTATCGACATCGAGCCGCCGGTAATCTTCGAGGGCGGTACGCTCGCCTACAACCCCACACTGGTCCGCGTGTTCCGGGAGCAACTGAATCTATCGGACGATCAGGTTATCGTCCCGCGCGATCCGCAGATCATGGTCGCGCGCGGTGCCGCCCTGTCGCTGACCGACATATTCGCATCGTCCCAACCGATCGACCTTCCCGACGCTTTTGTCCGGCTGGATAAGCTCGAGACGGTCGCGCCCGCAAGCGGGGAGGGACGTCTTGCCCAGCCCTTTTTTGCCACACCTGCCGAGCAGGCGGATTTTACGGCACGCCATGGCAAAGAGACGCCGGCAAAGGGTCCGGATGCGTATGCGCCCGGAGAGACGGTGCGTGTGGCGCTCGGTATCGATTCGGGGAGCACGACGACCAAGTTCGCCCTGGTCGATGAGGCGGGTGAGCTTGTCGATTCGTTCTACGCGTCTAATAACGGCAGACCGCTCGACGTCGCCCAACAGGGTCTTGTCAGCTTGAAGAACCGCTGGGAGACAGCGGGAGTCACGCTTGCGATCGATGCCGTGGGCACCACGGGATACGGCGAGGAGCTTTTCGCGCGCGCGTTCCACGCCGACTACCATACGGTCGAGACGGTCGCGCACGCCCGCGCCGCGTGCGCATGCGTTCCCGATGCGACCTTCGTGCTCGACATCGGCGGACAGGATATGAAGGCCATCTGGCTCAACCACGGCGTGCTGACCGATATCGTCGTCAACGAGGCGTGCTCTGCGGGCTGCGGCTCGTTCCTCGAGGGTTTTGCCAAAAACCTCGGAATAGCCGTTGAGGATATCGCGACCGAGGCATTTTCGTCCAAAGCCCCCGCCGTTCTCGGCAGCCGCTGCACGGTGTTCATGAACAGCAGCGTCGTTTCCGAGCAGCGGCGCGGTAAGGGTCCGGGCGACATCATGGCCGGTCTCTGCCGTTCGATTATCGAGAACGTGTTCACCAAGGTCATTCGCGTTTCAAATCTCAACCGTCTGGGCGACAAAGTCGTCGTCCAGGGCGGCACGTTCCGAAACGACGCGGTGCTGCGCGCATTCGAGCAGTATCTGGGCAAACCCGTCACGCGTGCGCCCCACCCGGGGCTGATGGGCGCTATCGGTATCGCCCTGCTCGCGCGCGAGGAATGCCGCAAGGGCGACGCCGACACGTCGTTTATCGGGCTCGATGCCGTGGAGCGCTTCGAGCATCGCGAGTTCGGCGGCGTTACCTGCCGTCGGTGCAACAACCACTGCCAGCGCGCGGTCGTGGCATTTGGCGACGGCTCGCTTTACGTCACGGGCAATCGCTGCCCGCGCGGCGGCGCCATCTCATGGGATGAGCTCGTGCGCGAGGTTCCCGCGGCGGAGGAGCTGCGTCCGCAGGGTGCTTGCGAGGCACAGGCACCCGGCACGGGGCGCGACCGGACTGCGGCTGCCCCCAATCTCTTTGTCGACCGCGAGGAGCTGCTGTTCGAGTCGTACCCCACGGTTCCCGTCTGCGGGGGGCGCGATGTCACGATCGGCATTCCCCGTGTGCTCGAGTTCTGGGACACCATGCCGTTCTGGTCGACGTTCTTCAGCACGCTCGGCTTTAAGGTGCGCGTCTCGGGACGCAGCACCAAGGCGATGTACGAGCGCGGTCTGGCGCACGTCACATCCGACACCGTGTGCTTCCCGGCCAAGCTCGTCCACGGGCACATCCGCAATCTCGTCGACGCCGGCGTCGACCGCATCTTCATGCCCATCATCACGACGGTGCCCACCGAAAACACCGCCTCTACCAGCGAGTGGATGTGCGCCGTCGTAAAGGGATACCCCTACGTGATGCGCAATTCCGATAACCCGGAGGAGCGTTTCGGCGTTCCGTTCGATACGCCGCTGTTCCACTGGTACGACGAGGGCGACCGAAACCGCCAGCTCAAGGCGTGGTGCAAGGAGACCTTCGATATCGATGCCGACCTGGTTGCCAAGGCGACCGAGCAGGCGGACCGCGCGCAGGAGACGTTTGAGAACCAGCTGCAGCTGCGCGGCAGGCAGGTGCTCGAGAACGTGCGCGAGGACGGCGGCTACGCGGTAGTGATCGCTTCGCGCCCGTACCACAACGACCCGCTGGTCAACCACGGGCTGCCCAAGCTCTTCTCTGAGCGCGGCATCCCCGTGCTGACGCCCGATGCGGTGCCGGGGGTCTGCAACGTCGATCTTTCCAACAGCCGCATCGACATCGTGAACAACTACCATGCGCGCATGCTGTCGTGCGCGGTCATCGTCGCATCGACGCCCGAGCTCGAGCTCGTGCAGATGGGCAGCTTCGGCTGCGGCCACGATGCGTATCTCACCGACGAGATCGCGCGCATGATGGGCGAGATGGGCTCCAAGGTTCCGATGATGATCAAGCTCGATGAGAGCGACGTCGCCGGTCCCATGGGCATTCGCGTGCGTTCGTTTATCGAGTCGGTCAACCGTCGTCGCGCGGAGGAGCGTGCCGAGGGCGCCCGGGTGCACGCGGTCCATCCGCTCGACGACCCGTATAAGGTCAAGTACACCAAGCGCGACCGGCACGACAAGATCGCGCTGGTCCCCAACACCTCCCATGCGTTCTGCAGGCTCATGACCGCGGCGATGCGCAATCAGGGCGTGCGCGCCGAGGCCCTTGATATCGGGCGCGAGGATGCCATCCGCCTGGGCAAACGCTATGTGCACAACGACATCTGCTTCCCCGCGCAAATCGTGATCGGCGAGGCGCTCGCGGCACTCGAGAGCGGTAAGTACGACCCGCAAGACGTCGCCGTGGTGACTGGCAAGTATATCGGCGACTGCCGCCTGACGCACTACATGCCCCTGCTGCGCCGCGCGCTCGACGACGCGGGATACGACTATGTCCCGGTGCTCACCAACGACGACGTCGATGCCCACAATGCGCATCCGGGCTTCAAGCTCGGCCTTGGCCCGAGCATCCAGATCGCCTACGGTCTTCCCATGATCGATGCCCTCGAGGCCATGCTTAGGCGCATCCGTCCCTACGAGCTCGAGAAGGGCGCGGCGGACGCTGCGTTCGACCGCGCGCTCGATGAGGTTATCGAGGGCATGGAGCGCTCCGGGCTGAGAGGCCAGGCGACGGGCTTCAAACGCGCGCTTGCGATCATGGACGCCGTTCCGTACGACCGCTCGAACCCGCATCCGACCGTTCTCATCGTGGGCGAGTACCTGCTCAATTTCCATCTCGGCGCCAACCACGAGATCGAGCGCTACCTCGAGGACAACGGGCTCGAGGTCATCGAGGCGCGCATGACCGACGTGATCCGCAAGACCTATTTCTACAAGCATGCGCAGTCGCGCGAGTTCCACGTCGACCTGTCGCTGCCCGAAAAGGCCTGGTACGCCACGGCGGACAACCTGTTCGAGCTCGCGCACGACCGTTGCGACCGCCTGGGCGCGGCGAGCCCGCTCTACGAGCCGCCGACGCGCATGCCCGAGCTCGTGCGCGCGAGCGATAAGATCCTGCACCATACGTTCGATGCGGGCGAGGGCGTGCTGATTCCGGCGGAGATTCTCGAGCACGCCAAGCGCGGCTGCCGCAACTTCGTGATCCTGCAGCCGTTCGGGTGTCTGCCCAACCATGTCGTGGGGCGCGGGCTCATCCATGCGCTCAAGGAGCAGTATCCCACGGCGCAGTTCCTGCCGCTCGACTACGATCCCGACGTGAGCTTCGCCAACGTGGAGAACCGTCTTCAGATGCTCATCATGAACGCCAAGGCGCAGGGGTGCGGTGAGGCGCATGGCGAGACCGCGTAAGGACGCCGATGCGCCCGATGCACGCACCCGTATCATCGAGGCGTTTTGGGAGCTCATCGAGAACAACAGCATCTTCGAGCTGTCGGTTGGCGAGGTGACCCGCGCCGCCCAGTGCAATCGCGGAACGTTTTACTACTATTTTCACGATTTCGATGAACTCGTCGCCATCGCCATAGCCCAGCTGCTGCAGGATAACGAGCTCATCACCGATGCCCTCTGGCATTTTTCGAGCGAGGGCGACCTTTCGGCGTTCGACCGGCGCGACGTCCGCTGCCTGCTGCGGCGCATCGTCATCACTATGAGGGCGGGTGCCGACGAGCAGGTCGTGCAGGGCATCCATACGATCATCATCGACCGCGTGAGAGAGATCGTCCACCCCGACGGAGAAGAGCTCAAGGCAGATTCGAGCTTTGCGGTGGGCTTTCTGGTCTCGGGCATCATGGGCTTTGTGATGGCGGTCGGCTTTGCCCGGGAGGGCGGCGAGGAGATAGACCTCGAGCAGCTGGGGGACAGCGCGTGCGCGTACCTGAGGGCGGTCGCCATGCAGACGGTGGAAACGGTCGCGCAAGTCGAGGGCGTCGATACATCCGAGCTGCTCGAACGCGTCTCCAAGGAGGCCGATGCCTATCGCGCATCGCGTGCGACGAGTCCCGACGTGGTGAAAGACGCCTAGGGTTTCTCTTGCGGGGCGCCTGTCGCGCATCGCGCGGTGAGTCCCGCGATGCGGTCATAACCTGCATTCATGTGAGCCGGGTTTATAGATATTCCTCCAGCTGTTAACATAGACAACCTGTGGGTAAAGAGACAAAAGCGCCGCCGACGGGCGGGCGTTTTGATTTCGATGAACTCATGTAAGGAAACGAGCATGTTAGATAGATTTACCGATCGAGCGCGCAAGGTCATGTCGATGGCCAAACAGGAGGCGCTCGATCTGCACTCAAATAAGGTGGGCACCGAGCACCTGCTGCTCGCACTCGCCAAGGAGGACGAGGGCATTGCTGCCGAGGCGCTGCGCTCGCTTGATATCTCCTACGACGACATCATGGACACCCTCAAGGAGGTCCAGACCACGGTCCCCGAGCCCAGCGAGGAGACCGAGGCTGCCAAGCTTGCCTTTACGCCGCTCGTCATTAGCGTGATGGAGCGTTCATTCCGCGTGGCGCGCGAGAACAATCAGACCTACGTGTCGACCGAGCACCTGCTCATCGGTATCGTCGAAGAGGGCAACGGCATGGCCATGGACATCCTCATGCGCCTGGGCGTGTCGTCCGCCTCCGTCAAAAAGGCTATCGAGAAACTCACCGCCAAGGACCAGGACAAGAAGCGTCCGCTTGCCGGCGCCGGTGCTGGTCGTCCCGGTGCGGGCCTGCCGTTCTTTAGCGGCTCGGATGCCTCTCAGCAAAAGGGGAGTGGCACCGATACGCTCAAGCAGTTCGCCACCAACCTCACGCAAAAGGCGCGCGATGGCGAGCTCGACCCTGTAATTGGTCGCGAAAAGGAAGTCCAGCGTATGATGGAAATTCTTTCGCGCCGCACCAAGAACAACCCGCTCATTCTGGGCGACCCCGGCGTGGGCAAGACGGCCATCGTCGAGGGCCTGGCTCAGCAGATTGCAGCCGGCAACGTGCCCGAGAACCTCATGAACCAGAATATCTGGACGCTCGACCTGCCGGGTCTTGTCGCGGGTGCCAAGTATCGCGGTGAGTTTGAGGAGCGCCTCAAGAACGTGATCCAGGAGGCGACCGAAGCCGACGACGTTATCTTGTTTATCGACGAGATGCACACCATCATCGGTGCCGGCTCTGCCGAGGGCTCCATCGACGCGAGCTCCATGCTCAAGCCCGTTCTCGCACGCGGTGCTTTCCAGATCATCGGTGCCACCACGGCCGAGGAGTTCCGCAAGTACCTCACCAAGGACCCGGCCTTCGAGCGTCGCTTCCAGACCATCGATGTCGAGGAGCCGAGCGTCGAGGACACGGTCAAGATCCTGACCGCGCTCAAGCCGCGCTACGAGGAGCACCACCATGTGCGCTATACGCAGGGTGCTATCGAGGCCGCCGCGAACCTCTCCAACCGCTACATCCAGGATCGCTTCCTGCCCGATAAGGCCATCGACCTCATTGACGAGGCCGGCGCCCGCGCCCGCATCGCCGCCAACCGCGCGCCCGAGCCGGTGCGCGAGGCCGAGCATCGCGTGGAGGAGCTTAAGGCCGCCGCGCAGGAGGCCACCGAGAGCGACGACATGAACAAGGCCGCCGAGATCACCGAGCAGCAAAAGGCTGCCGAGATTGAGCTCGCCGAGGCCAAGGCTGCCTGGACGGCCGAGCTCGACGCCAGCCCGCTCACCATCGATGTCTCCCAGATTGCCGACATCGTGTCCGTGACCTCGGGCGTGCCGGTGTCCTCGCTCACCGAGAGCGAGAGCCGCCGCCTGCTGCAGGCCGAAAGCGTGCTCAAGACGCGCATCATCGGTCAGGACGAGGCCGTCGAGGCCGTTGCCAAGGCCGTGCGCCGCAGCCGCTCGCCGCTCAAGGACCCGCGTCGCCCCGGCGGCAGCTTTATCTTCCTGGGCCCCACCGGCACGGGCAAAACCGAGCTCGCCAAGACGCTCGCCGAGTATCTCTTTGGCAGCAAGGACGCGCTCATCAGCTTCGATATGTCGGAGTTTGGCAGTGAGTTCGAGGTCTCCAAGCTCATCGGTAGCCCCCCGGGCTATGTGGGCCACGACGAGGGCGGCCAGCTCACCAAGGCTGTTCGCCGTCACCCGTACTCGGTCGTGCTGTTCGACGAGATCGAGAAGGCGCACCCCGACATCTTCAATATCCTGCTGCAGGTGCTGGAGGAGGGTCGTCTGACCGATAGCCAGGGCAAGACGGTTGACTTCCGCAACACCGTGATCATCATGACGTCAAACGTGGGCGCCCGCGAGATCGCGCAGGATGCGAGCGTTGGCTTTGGCACCACCGGCGAGCAGGGTCTCACGTCGAGCGAGATCAAGGGCCGCGCGATGGGCGAGCTCAAGCGCCTGTTCCGCCCCGAGTTGCTCAACCGTATCGACGACATTGTGGTGTTCCAGAAGCTCTCGGGCGAGAACCTGACCAAGATCGCGCACCTGCTGGTGGACGACCTGCGTCAGCGCCTGATCGCTAATGGCATGAACATCAAGCTCACCGATGCGGCCTACGACAAGATCGTGGCCGAGGGCACTGACCTCACCAATGGCGCGCGTCCGCTGCGCCGCGCCATCCAAAAGCTCATCGAGGACCCGCTGTCCGAGGAGCTGCTGGCCGGCGAGTGGGGCGAGGGCGATACCGTCCTGTGCGACGTGGCCGACGGCAAGTTCGTCTTTAGCCATGGCACAGGCGAGATTCCAGCGCCGCGTCCGGCGGGTGCGCTCGGGGGCGATACCGCTCCGGCGGCGCCGCACACCGGAAACGCCGCGCCTGTGAGCAGCGGCGTGAGCTCGGGCCCCGGTGGCATGATGCAAGCCGGCTCTGGCGCGCTGTAGGGCGTGGCGACAATTTGATACGCGCAATCGAGGCGCTCCGGAAAGGGCGCCTCGATTTGTAGAGCTGCGGAAGTTGTGACCGTTACGCTATGCGGTCCACCGTTAGCCGATGATGCGAGAGCGCTCGGCGTTTTCGACTGGTTTATGCACGCAAAGTCTGGGAATATACAAGTCGCATGTCTTACTGTCTAACCAGTTGCGCCAAGGAGGCACCATGGACTACAAGATTACCGGCTACGAACCCGCCCAGCTGTTCCATTTCTTTGAGGAGGTCAGCGCGATCCCCCGTGGGTCTGGCAACGAGAAGGGCATCAGCGATTTCCTGGTCGCGTTTGCCAAGGAGCGCGGTCTCGACGTTTATCAGGACGAGGTCTACAACGTCATCATTCGCAAGCCCGCATCTGCCGGCGCCGAGAATGCCCCGACCGTCATGCTGCAGGGCCACATCGATATGGTGTGCGACAAGTTGGGCTCCGTTGAGCACGACTTCACGACCGATGGTATCGACCTGGTCGTCAAGGACGGCGTTCTCACCGCCAACGGCACTACCCTGGGCGCCGACAACGGCATCGCCGTCGCTCTGATGCTCACTGTTCTCGATGACGATTCGATCGTTCACCCTGCCCTCGAGTGCGTATTCACCACCGACGAGGAGACTGGCCTGGTCGGCGCCGAGACGCTCGACAAGTCCCAGATTAGCGCCCGCACCATGATTAACCTTGACTCCGAGGAAGAGGGCGTTGCCACCGTCAGCTGCGCCGGCGGCGTCGTCGTTACCTACACCTGCCCGATCGCGCGCGAGCACAAGACCGGTAGCACCCTCACGCTCGACATCTCGGGCCTGCTGGGCGGTCACTCCGGCAGCGATATCCACCTGGAGCGCGGCAACGGCAACCTCATCATGGCCCGCATCATCGACCGCCTGATGGTTGCCGGCGAGCCCGCCATCGTCAGCTTCAACGGCGGCACCAAGGACAACGCCATCAACCGTGAGTGCAAGGCTGTTCTGGTCTACGCCGACCACGCTGCCGCCGAGGCCGCGGCCCAGATCGCAAAGGGCATCATCGCCGACGTCACTGCCGAGCTCGAGGTCTTCGACCCCGGCTTTACCTGCACGGTCGAGATTGCCGACAACGCCGAGGTCGAGGCCATGGATGAGAAGTCCGCGCTTGCCCTCATCCGCGCTCTGCGTCTTGCCCCTAACGGCGTAATTCGCCGCAACGTCGCCACCGACGGCTCCGTCGAGGTTTCCTCCAACATCGGTGTGGTTGCCACTTCTGACGATGAGGTCAAGATCATGCTGTCCCCGCGCTCCTCGATCACCTCGCTGCAGAACGAGTTCAAGGACCGCCTGCAGACGCTGGCCGATGTCCTGGGCTTCGACGCCAAGTTTGAGTTTGAGTATCCCGGCTGGAGCTATGCCGAGCATTCGCCGGTCCGCGACGTCTTTGTCGAGAGCTATCGCGAGCTCTTTGGCTCCGAGCTGCGCATCGAGTCCATTCACGCCGGCCTTGAGTGCGGACTGTTTGCCGAGGCCCTGCACGGTCTGGACGCCATCGCCGTGGGCCCGACGCTCTCCGATGTCCACACCCCGGACGAGAGCATGGAGCTCGCTTCTGCCGAGCGCTTCTACGAGCTGCTCATCGACGTCCTCAAGCGCCTTGCCGCATAAAGGTGGCACTAGCAGTAGTCCGAGTCACGTGCTAGCGGATTGCAAATGACATTACGAGAGGGGGCATCCGAGCTTTTGCGACGGGTGCCCCTTCTCTGCTTTTAAGAAATGGGAAATTGATTGGCGTCTAGCCCATATCCGCCTTGATGAGGTCGAGGGTGCGCTGGCAGTTTTCGCGGACGGGGCCGAGCATATGCTCGCGCAGGTCCGCCATGCCGGGCAGGTCGGCGTATTCGTCCATGACCTCTTCCATGCAAATGGGTACCTCGTAGGCGAGGTCCATCATGGTCGCAAAGCAAAACTTCTCGGATAGCCCGGCATCGGTAAGCGCCGCCTCCAGCGCGGGATCGCCCATACCGTGGTATCGGCGGATAGCGCCTGGACCGATTCGCCCCACACGATTTTCGCCGCCAACGCTCATGGCGAGGCGCGCTTTTCGCCGCATACGTTCGTATGCTAAGCCCGATGCGACATCGTACATGGGTGCGAGCGCCGCGTTTGTGCCTTTGCCTAGGATGAGCGAGTAGTTTTTAGCGTGTGCGTCAGGCGCTCCGATAATGGCGTTATAGAACAACATATAGGTAAAAAGCACAAGATTCATGTGGTGGGGGACTGTGTTAATCAGTCGTTCTTGGATGTCTCGTGTAGTTGGTCCTCCGTCGGCGGTGTATTTCTGGGTTGGCAATACACCGAGCGCCTGGCAAAAGTCCTCCTGATGCAGCCTTTCGATATTTCCGCTGCTATTGACCATTCTGTCGTACCGTTCAACGACGAGCGCGGCTTCGTCTTCAAATGTGCAATAGGAGACGTTGGCAGTTGGAATGCCAACACGCCGAGCTGTTTTCATGCAGACGAATTCGTTTAAGGCCTGATGTTTGAACCCAACGACACCATTTTTGAAGATATGGGTAGTGGGGGATGACCCTAGACATTCGCACCATTGTCCATCATGCCAAGCTAGTGCAAATTTGCCTTGGTTGCCGCCCAGGGACCAGCTTTCGTTGGAGCCCATCCATGTCTCTCTTTCGTCATCGCGAATTGCTTTGAGCTTGTGAGCGATTTGAGAATTGGTAAGCGGGCGGTATGCTGAGACCCTGCCGTGGGCGGCATCTAATTGATCGGCTCGACAAAACTGAACGGCCCCCGCGCAGTCAAGACCGATATGGCACAAGAGGGCGACGGGGTTGTTGGATGCAACGTCATGCTCGGCGGCAATAGCGCGACGCTGCTCTTGGCTGTCGGGCAAAAGGCCAAATAGGAACGGACGGACGATGTTATGGCCATATGTGCGATTGGAAAGCGGCATTGTTAACGATAGCGGTGCCCCGCGATAGGTTGGGGCGTATACAAAGCTGCAGAGTCCATGCTCGTCTTGCCGGAGAGTGCCGGCGATTTCGCCACAAATGAGGGTCGCAAGCTCCATTTCTGCCATTTATTTCACAACCTTACAGCCAAAGGAGAGGTCTGAAGTGCCGGAAAGGCCTTGCTCGGCTGCGATTTGGGCCAGCAAGGCACCATAGAAAGCTGGCGTTCCTTGTCGAGCGGGTCGTCTGCCTACGCTTGGCTTTGGCAGGGCATTCGAGTTCGCGATAGGGAGGTCCGCTATCGTCATCGGATGTTCGGAGGGCGATGCGATGGAGTCGTTATCGCTTTGCGCAAAGAGACCTATGCCGAGTGCGTTAAAGACGGTCAACAGCTTGTCGAGCCGAATGCCCGTGGCATCTCCCAGCTCGAGCGATGCGAGCAGGCGCTCCGAAACACCGGCCTTATTAGCGAGGGCGGCACGGGTGAGACCCTGAGCCTCGCGTGCCTGGCGCACGTAGATGCCAGCTTGGCGCGGTGTGGTGATGGGAAGGGTATCCACGGCGATCTCCTAACGTGCAGACTTTTGCATCATAGTATGACATGCAAAAGTCTGCATGAAAAGGCCTCATGCAAAACTCTGCATGAGGCCTCATCCGGACGTTTAGTTTTGAAGGGTGTTTTACAGCGCCAAAATCCCCAGATGCTCCAGCAAAATCTTGAGGCCGATGAGGACGAGCACGACGCCACCCACGATGGTGGCGGGCTTTTCGTAGCGCGCGCCAAAGGTGTGGCCGATCGCTACGCCGGCAACGGAGAAGACAAAGGTCGTGATGCCAATGAGCGACACGGCGGGAACGATATCGACCGAGAGCGCGGCAAACGAGATGCCCACGGCAAGCGCGTCAATCGAGGTGGCGATGGCAAGGATTAGATATTCGCCCAGGTCGATCTTTTCGGCATCCTTGCCGTCGCCTTCGTTCTCGTCCTCAGTAAAGGCTTCCCACAGCATCTTGCCGCCGATAAAGGCGAGCAGGATAAAGGCGATCCAGTGGTCGATGGGGCTGATGATGCCCATGAACTGGCTACCAAGAGCCCACCCAATTACGGGCATGCCGGCCTGGAAACCGCCAAAGAACAGGCCGAGTATCACGGCGACCTTAAGGTTGATCCTTTTCATGCCAAGGCCCTTGCAGATGGATACGGCAAAAGCGTCCATAGAAAGGCCGATAGCGAGCAACACAAGCTCTGCGAGTCCCATAGTCTGGCTCCCTCTCTGCGGGCGAACCCGATTACACGACTACTCCCTCATTTATATGAAACCCGATGCTACCACATGAGCAGCTAAAAGAGCCCCGTCCCAAATGAGCTACCTAAGCGGTGTTCGCTCATTCTGTAAGCATCGGATTTCGCAAGCGCCGCGGGGACAAACCGTGAGAAACTATTTAGCGTTTATGGAGCGTATACGATGGGAGCGATGCCTTGGATAAGAACGAGCTGCAAAAGCGTATGGAACAGGCCATTCGTCTGACGGCACCTGGCCAGCCGATCCGCACCGCCCTCGACATGATCATTGCCGGTCACCTGGGCGCCCTTATCTGCGTCGGCGACACCGAAAACGTGCTCGCTGCCGGTAACGACGGCTTCCCGCTCAACATTTCGTTTACCTCGAACCGCCTGTTCGAGCTTTCCAAGATGGACGGCGCCATCGTTATCGATGGCGACCTCACCCAGATCCTGCGCGCCAACTTCCACCTCAATCCCGATCCCTCGCTTGCCACGAGTGAGACGGGCATGCGTCACCGTACTGCCGCTCGCATGTCGGTGCTCACCGACGCCATCGTGATCTCGGTTTCGGCTCGTCGTGCCGTCGTCAACGTGTACGTCCACGGTAAGAGCTACGAGATTCAGCCTGTCACCACCATCATGAGCTCGGTCAACCAGCTCGTTGCCACGCTCCAGACCACCCGTCAGTCGCTCGATCGCTCCCTGCTGCGCCTGACGGCCCTCGAGCTCGACGACTACGTTACGCTCGCCGACATTACCGGTATTTTCTCGAGCTTTGAGATCATGCAGCAGGCAAAGACTGAGCTTAAGGATTGCATCGTCAAGCTGGGTAACCAGGGCAAGCTCGTGCAGATGCAGCTCGAGCAGCTCGCGGGCTCCAGCATGGATACCGAATACGACCTGATGATCCGCGACTACGCAAGCGATTCCTCTGAGGCCAACGCCGAGAAGATCCGAGCCGAGCTGAGCCGCATGACGCCTAAGGACCTGTCTGACCCGCAGCATGTGGCGGCAGTTCTGGGCTATGACGACCTGGACGAGGACTCCGTCATGACGCCGCTGGGTCTGCGCACGCTTTCGCGCGTGTCCGTCGTGCGCGACGGCGTGGCCGAGAAGATCGTCGACGAGTATGGCTCGCTGCAGGAGCTCATGGACGACATCAGCGAGGATCCGGAGCGCTTGGGCGACTTTGGCGTTAACAACCCTGCCATTCTTGCGGACTCCCTGTACCGCATGAAGGGCACCAAACAGGGGAACGCATAATGGCGCCCGTATGCGCCGTGGTCGTTGCCGGTGGCAGCGGCCAGCGCTTTGGTAATCCCGGTGGCAAGCAGCTCGTCAATGTAGCGGGCCGTCCGCTTATGAGCTGGTCCATCCGCGCATTTGACCGTAGTGATAAGGTCGGCCACATCGTCGTGGTTTGCCCTGCCGAGCGTCGTGCCGAGATGCGCCGCCTGGCCATCGACCCGTTTGACTATGACACGCCCATCAGCTTTGCCGATGCCGGCGATACCCGCCAGGATTCCACCCGTGCCGGCGTGCATGCGGTTCCGGCGGGCTTTGAATACGTCGCCATTCACGATGGTGCTCGTCCGCTCATTACGACCGAGGCCATCGACCACGCGATCGACGTGCTTGTGGGCGACCGCGCCCTCGACGGTGTCGTGTGCGGTCAGCCCGCGATCGACACGCTCAAGATCGTCGATGGCGACAACATCGTCGAGACGCCGCCGCGCGAGCTGTACTGGGCCGCGCAGACGCCGCAGATTTTTAGCGTCGACGCCATGAAGCGTGCCCATGCCGCGGCGATTGCCGAGGGCTTTATCGGTACCGACGATTCATCGCTGGTCGAGCGCATGGGCGGGCGCGTCCGCTGTGTCCAGAGCCCGCGCGATAACCTTAAGGTGACGGTGCCCGAGGACTTGCGTCCCGTAACCGCGATTCTGCTTGGCCGCATGGCCGAGGGAGAGGACCTTCCCTATGTTCAGTAACCTGCGCATTGGCCACGGCTACGACGTCCACCGTTTGGTGGAGGGGCGTCGATGTATCATCGGCGGTGTCGACATTCCCTACGAGCGCGGCCTGCTGGGCCACTCGGATGCCGATGTGCTCGCGCACGCCTTGGCCGATGCCATTCTGGGCGCCTGCCGCGGGGGAGACATCGGCAAGCTATTCCCCGACACCGATCCTGCCTACGAGGGTGCTGATTCGATGGTGCTGCTCGCTCGCGTGATGGACTACGCGCGCGAGCTGGGCTTTGAGTTTGTCGATGCCGATTGCACCATTGCCTGTCAGCAACCCAAGATCACCCCGCACCGCGATGCCATGCGCGCCAACCTTGCCCATGCCTTGGGCGTTGACGTCGAAAATGTGGGCGTCGCCGCCACTACGACCGAAAAGCTCGGTTGGGAAGGCCAGGGCGAGGGAATCGGCGCCTGGGCCGTCTGCCTGCTACAGAAAACCGTTAAGGAGTAACGAATGCGTATCTACAACAGCGCTACCCATAAAAAGGAAGAGTTCCAGCCCATCGAGTCCGGCAAGGTCCGCATGTACGTGTGCGGCCCCACGGTCTACGACAACATCCACATCGGCAATGCCCGCACGTTCATCAGCTTCGATGTGATTCGACGCTGGCTCATCGCGAGCGGCTACGAGGTCACGTTCGCCCAGAACCTCACCGATGTCGACGACAAGATCATCAAGCGCGCCAACGAGCAGGGCCGTACGGCTGCCGAGGTCGCGACGGAGTTCTCCGACAAGTTCATCGGCGTCATGCGCGCCGCCAACGTGCTCGATCCCGATGTGCGCCCCCGCGCCACCAAGGAGATCGGCCCCATGATCGCCATGATCAAGACGCTTATCGAGCAGGGCCACGCTTACGCCGCCGATAACGGCGATGTGTACTTTGCCGTGCGCAGCGATCCCAACTATGGTCAGGTCTCGGGCCGCAACATCGACGACCTTATGGTTGGTGCGCGCATCGAGGAGAACGAGGACAAGAACGACCCGCTCGACTTTGCCCTGTGGAAGGCCGCCAAGCCCGGCGAGCCCAGCTGGCCGAGCCCCTGGGGCGAGGGCCGTCCCGGTTGGCACACCGAGTGCGCTGCCATGGTGCACCGCTACCTGGGCACTCCGATCGACATCCACGGCGGCGGCTCCGACCTTGCCTTCCCGCATCACGAGAACGAGTGCGCCCAGGCCACCTGCGCCTGGCACCAGGGCTTCTCCAACACCTGGATGCACACGGGCATGCTGCTGGTAGACGGCGAGAAGATGTCCAAGTCGCTCGGCAACTTCTTTACGCTGGCCGAGGTCCTCGAACAGCACTCCGCTGCCGCCCTGCGCCTGCTGATGCTGCAGACGAGCTATCGCTCGCCGCTCGACTTTTCTTGGGAGCGCCTGGAGGGTGCCGAGAACTCGCTCACGCGTATCGCCGGTACGGTCGAGAACCTGCGCTGGGCCGCGAACCATGCGACGGCCGATGCCGATGCGGCTGCCGCCGAGGCGTTTGCCGCCAAGGCCGCTGAGACTCGTGCCGCCTTTAAGGAGTGCATGGACGACGACTTTAACACCGCTGGTGCCATGGGTGTCGTCTTTGGCTTTGTGACCGAGTGCAACCAGTACCTGGAGCAGGCGGGCGACGCTGCCGACAAGGCCGCCGCGCTTGCCGCCGCCGACACGCTGGCCGAGCTGCTCGATACGCTTGGCGTTGAGCTCCCCGAGCCCAAGGTCGAGCTGCCGCTGGGTCTGCTAGGCGTTGCCGCCGGCCTGGTCGCCTACACGGGCGACGACGTGGACGAGGCCGCTGCCAAGATTCTCGAGGCCCGCGCCGAGGCCCGCGCCGCCAAGAACTGGGATCTGGCAGATGCCATCCGCGATCAGCTCAAGGACCTGGGCCTGACGATCGAGGATACCGCCGCGGGCACCCGTATTAAGAGTCTCTAGTATTTGTTGACCGTTCGAGGTGCGGCAGATTGCCTTGAAAGAGAAGGGCATAGACCTGGTGGTCATGCCCGACGATTGAAAGGCAAGATGCCGTGGCTCGGACGGTCGACTCTTGTTCGTTATCTATTTAAGGAGGCCGTTTTATGGCCGACAATCGCAAGCGTGCGCCGCGTGGAGGCAAGCAGGCTGCTTCTGGCTCGCGTCCGATTCGCCGCAACGACCGCGCTGCCGCTCCCAAGGGCCAGCGCGAGCGCTCCCAAGCCCAAGCTGCGCGTCCGCAGCGAGATCGCAACCGCGATGCTGTCCAGGCTCCCAAGGGCGAGTTTATCGAAGGTCGCCGTGCTGCCGCCGAGGCGCTGCGTACCGGCTTTCCCGTCAAGTGCGCGCTCATTGCCGAGGGCGGGGAGCGCGATGTCGCCCTGTCTCGTCTGGTCGATGACCTCAACGCCGCGGGCGTCCGCATTAAGTATGTGCCGCGCGCGCAGCTCGATGCGCTATCGAGCCATGGCGCTCACCAGGGCATTGCGCTCGAGGTGGGCAACTTCCCCTATGCCGATGTCGCCGATATTCTCGACCACGCGGGCGACGGTCCGGCGCTCGTCATCGTGCTCGACCATGTGACCGACGACGGCAACTTTGGTGCCATCGTGCGCTCCGCCGAGGTCGTGGGCGCGGCGGGCGTCATCATTGCCAACAAGCGCGCCGCCGGTGTGACCGTCGGCAGCTACAAGACCTCTGCTGGTGCCGTCATGCACCTGCCCATCGCGCAGGTTCCTAATATCGCCCGTGCGCTCGACGACCTCAAGGCCGCTGGCTTTTGGGTTGGCGGCGCCTCCGAGCACGCCGAGGGCAGCTGCTGGGATGCTCCCTTCGAGGGCCGCGTGGCGCTCGTCATGGGCTCCGAGGGCGACGGCATCTCGCGCCTGGTGCTCGAGAAATGCGACTTTTTGGCCAAGCTTCCCCAGCGCGGCATGACCGAGAGCCTCAATGTTGCCCAGGCGACAACGGCGCTGTGCTTTGAGTGGCTGCGCCGCAATGCCGGCGAGCTCATGGGGGAGGAGTAGCGCATGTCCAAGAAGAACCGCGCCAAGTCCAAGGCCAAGCGCTTTGGCGAGGGCTCGGCCAAGCCGATTGTTTCGGCTGCGACCTATGGCGTGGGCGGCAATGCGTTTGCGCAGGCTATCGCCGACCCAGTCTCGACGGTGCACTCCAACAAGCCCGAGCTGCTGGTGGTCGACGGTTACAACGTGATCCACTGCACGCCGCGCTACGAAAAGCTCGTCTACGACCATTCCGACGATCCATACTCCAGCGACGTTCACGATATGGCGCGCACCGCCCTCATCAACGACGTTGCCGCGTTTGCCCAGGGCCGCTACGAGGCCGTAATCGTGTTTGACGGTGCGGGCAATATCTCCAGCGAGCGCCCCAACCTGCCGGCCCGTGGCGTGCGCATCGAGTTTTCGCCGACGGGCGTCTCGGCCGATACCGTGGTGCAGAAGCTCTGCATCGAGGCGCGCGAGGAAGGCCGCGCGTGCTCCGTGGTATCGAGCGACGGCACGATCCAGGCCGTCGTCATGGGCAAGGGCGTTACGCGCATCTCGAGCCGTATGCTGGTGGACGAGATCAAACAGATCGACAACGACGTGCACGAGGCCGAGGAGGCCCCGCAGATCAAGATGACCCTGGGCAGCCGTCTAAGCCCCGAGGCCCTGGCCAAGCTCAAAGCTCTGCGCGGGAGGTAGGGGAGTTGGCGGGGCGATGCTGTCTCGCTAACTCCATTCAGCGATGTCGATCATTCTTTCGAGGCGCCATGTTAGCGCCTCTTTTAGATAAGGCAGTCTCGCTGTAAGAGCGTCGTTTTTGGATAGGATTTCGATTGCCTCGTCAACGAAACCCTCGAGTTTGTCGCCGTCAAACCAGCCCATGTCCTCGACGAGCAACATTTGTTTGGCGGGGCTTGAATGAAATTGTGCGCTGGTAAAACTGTGCTCTCCCGCCCTAAGCTCCTCTAGTGATATGTTGCACCAGAGTGATGAGCCCGAATCGAAGATAGGGGCAGGTCTGCAGGCTAGCGTGTTTACGTTTCGCACAAGGCCAAAGTTACGCCAATGACGATCGTAGTTGGCGATGATGTCGTCGCACACGATCATGCGGTCAAGGGCGTCTTTTATATCCGTCGCTCCAAGCTCCTCGCAGTTTGCTACATACCGTTCGTAATCGGTTAGTCGCTTGTCTGCATTTGCATGCTGGTTTACATAGAACGCAGGGACATACTCTTCTTCATCAGTTAAGAAGACATCGCATATGCTCAGGGCGGAAGTGCCCGTGCCCTCGAGCGAGTAAGGCACATAATCGCAAGCGTTTAGGATGCGACGGTGAAGTGCAGTCGCCACCAGCTCGTTATAAGGTTCCTGGTTTAGATGTGCACCTGCCTTGTGGAGGATTCGACGGTCATCCTCGCATGTCCAGTACTTTTGAAGATTGCCGTTCGAGGTGTTATCGGGCTTTGCGGCAGCTGCCTTGCCCTCTGGGGCGAAGGGCGCGATGCTGAGAGAGACGTCGTCAAAAGCATTATTGAAGAAATTGATATCTTCCCACGCGAGACCGGAGTCTTGGGGCCTAATCCAATACTGGTCGGATAAGGAGAGGCCAAGATTTCGCTGGACGAGTTCATCGGGAACATCGACTGCGGCTTCTGCAAGCAGGGAGGCTAGTCCAATGCGTGCGAGCGGGATACCGCGGCCGCGCCACCAGATGCGGAAGGAGTCGAGCGATATGGGGCTATTAGGGCCAAATACTCCAATAGGGGCGTGGGCGTAATCGACGTCGGCGCCGATGTGGGTGAAGTCTTTTCGCGATGTGCTGTAGACCAGTTGGGCTACTTCGTGCGTGCGGTTCATGAGGGTAAATGCGACTTCGCTTTTCCCATGCCCACGACGAGGTCGTCCCCCTCTTTTGGTTGCGGAGCGGAGTCGCGCGTCTACGCTGTCTTTGTCGATGAGCCACACGCCAGAAGCCTTGCGGGCGGTCAGCGCGCCGTTCTTAATGAGCTCCTGCACCCTGCGCGGGCTGATGCCGAGCAGCTCGGCTGCTTCCTTGGTAGTCAACATCGCGAAACCCTTCGCCAGAACGAATAGTTTTATATAGCCAATTGTAATTAAAACTATTCGTTCTGGCGAATGGTTTTAAGATTGAGGGCGCACTGACAGAAATGAACGGGCCTGGTACGCGCTGTTGCTGGATTTTGCATATTTATATAACGCCGTGCGGCCTGTTGCGCCCCGTCCGCAATTCCATTATTCTTAACAGGCTTCGCGCGAAAGCGCCAAGTGTGCCAGTGTGGCGCAACGGTAGCGCAACTGATTTGTAATCAGTGGGTTGCAGGTTCGATTCCTGTCACTGGCTCCATGAGAGTTTCGGGCTCTGTCTCTATATGGGACAGAGCCCGTTTCTATTTAGGTGGCGCGCCATCAGGTTAGCGCCCATCCCGTTTTTGGTTTGTCTCGTCCTCCAGTTTGTCTAAATCTGTAACACCAAGACCGATATTTGGCATCTAACTGTTACAGATTGAGATGAAACTTAGGGTGTTTTAGGAATATCTTGATCTGTAACATGTAGAAGCGGAATAGGCCTCTTGCTGTTACAGATCGAGACAAGGGCGGGTGCGGACCTGGATGTTCTGCTCGAGCGTGGATTTCTGGACACGCGAGCGAAGAAAATCTTCCGACCGGAGAACGAGCGTGGATAATTAACTTGGATAGGGAGCTAAGGTAAACACCGATTGTCTATCGAAGGCTTTAGAAACGACGACCCCGATTTCATTGTGGAATCGGGGTCGTTTGTGCCTGAGGAATCCGAATGGATTAATCGAGCTCCTAAGGGACTTCTTGGGTTCTTGCTAATGGTCTGCCGAGGATGTCCCCAATGCAAGCAGCGGGCATCTACTCAATATAGTTGGGATTCTTCTTGATGATCACGCGTGCAGCGATGAACGAGACGACGATGGCGATGACGGCGACAACGCACGCCAGTACGAAGTTGCCCATGGATCCATCGGGAGCGATAAAGATCAGCGCAGAAAGAAGACCGGGGCATGCTCCCGCAACATACTCCTTCAGGACGAAGATACCTGCAGGGAGTCCCGCGCAGAGGGCGCTGAGTATTTGCTCGCTTGAGCACTGTTGAATATCGCGAAACAGCACCGCCGATAT
>CABUCQ010000018.1 GCA_902490095.1 uncultured Collinsella sp. | reverse complement strand
CTATGATTTTGGCTTCGCAATCACCGCGCCGCATCGAGTTGATGCGCGAGGCAGGGTATGACATTCGCGTGATTCCTGCCGATATCGACGAAACGCCGTTTGATGGCGAGGCCCCGCTTACGCTCGTTGAACGTTTAGCACGCGCAAAAGCCGCCGCCGTTGCTGCCGAGTATGCCGAGTCCAATGAGCTGACGGTCGCGGCCGACACCATCGTCACCTTTGACGGCAAGATTCTGGGCAAGCCGGCAACCGAGGACGAGGCGCACACCATGCTCCGTGAGCTTTCGGGCCGCACGCACCAAGTCGCAACCGGCGTCTGCATCGTTAAAGCCGGCGACGCTACAGCCCCGCATGCCGCCGAGAGCCTGTCCTTTGTCGATGTGACCGACGTGATGTTCTACGAGCTCACCGACGAGCAGATCGAGCGCTACGTCGCCTCGGGTGAGCCCATGGACAAGGCCGGCGCCTACGGCATTCAGGGCACAGGCGGACGCATGCTCGTGCACGATATTTCGGGCGACTTCTATAACGTGGTGGGCCTACCCATCGCCCGCGTCGCGCGCGCGATTCAAAAACTCTCGTAATTGCATCTGGCGCTGGGTATTCCCCAGCGCCTACAATTTTGGCGTACCGTACGGATCCCGACCGGGCACAAGGCGCGGCGGAAAACCGATAGGAGTTAAACATGGATACACTGCTCGAGACCATTGACGTCTGCGATGTCGATGGCTTTTGCTTTGGCAACTATACGGACGAGGAGGCCGGCACCGGTTGCACCGTAATCGTGGCACCCGAGGGCGCCACCGGCGGTGTTGACGTACGCGGTGGCGCTCCCGCTTCGCGCGAAACCGACCTGCTGCGACCCGAGAACACCGTCGACAAGGTACACGCCGTCTGCCTTTCGGGTGGATCGGCCTTTGGCCTCGAGGCTGCAAGCGGCGTCGCTCGCGAGCTTGAGAGCCGCGGCATCGGCCTTCCCGTCGGCCCCACCCAGGTGCCTATCGTGTGCTCTAGCTGTATCTTCGACCTTGCCTTTGGCGACCCCACCGTTCGCCCCGACATTGAGGCCGGCATCGCCGCCGTGCGCGAAGCGCTCGACCACACCCCCGCCACGCTCGAGCAGGGCAATGTGGGCGCCGGCACCGGCGCCACTGTAGGCAAGCTCATGGGGCCTGCCACCTGCATGAAGGCCGGCCTTGGCGCTGCCGCCGTGGCGCTCGGCCCTGTTAAGGTGGGCGCCGTGGTCTCGGTCAACGCCTGCGGCAACGTTGTCGACCCCTTCACCGGCGAGTGGGTCGCCGGCATGCGCGCCGCAGCCGATAGCGACCAGATCGTCGACATGGAACTCGCAGCCTTTGCCGCCGCCGGATCCATGCAGATGCCGCTCGACCGCACCAACACCACCATCAGCTGCATCGTCACCAACGTGGAACTCACTAAGGCACAAGCCACCAAGGTCTCCCAGATGGCCGCAGACGCCTACGCACACGCCATCCGTCCCACGCACACCACCAACGATGGCGACACCATCTACACCCTCGCCAGCGGCAAACTAGACGCTCAGACAAGCGCCGCCGTTCCCCTAGACCTACTGGGCATGCTCGCCGTAAGGGCCCTACAGACCGCCATCGTAAACGGAGCCAAAACCGCCAAAACCTCCCACGGCATCCCCGGCGCCGCGAAGTAACCCCACTCGACCGTCGGTCGGAGGCGGGCGGGCATTACGTTTGCTGCTCTACAGTCCTATGCAAGACGAAGGCCACATTAAGTGGCCTTCTTTGCATGCGGAACTCGCGACAAACGTAATGCCCGCCCGTCTCCGACCGACTACCAACTAATGTTTTTTCAGCCCAGGCCCCTGTGTACCGCGCGTCGAAGATCTTCAAATTCAGGCAGCCTGACAATCGATTCTTATAGCAGAGGCCCCTTGGCCTTTAGTTTGATACAAGTTCCGCACGAGCCGGAAAGCACTTAATGTGCTTTCCGTGCGAGCAGGACTGTTCGCGGTAGCAAACTAAAGGCCAAGGGGCCCAGTCAACCTATCAGCAGCGATTACTCAACAGTTAGTTGAATTTGAAGATCTTAGAGGCAAGACGGTATAGGCCGAGTGTGGTTTTGTCTCCGGCCCGTCCGCGCAGATTGGTGAAGAACCCGACCACGCCGTAGCGGGCACGACGATACATGCGCTCGTCGTAGGCCTTCAAATCATTCCACAGCGTCTTTAGGCGCTCGTCGGCGCAATCTTCCTCGGAAAGCTTAGTGAGCACTGAGCAGATCGCCATCATCATGGTGAAGTAGCCCATCATGTACGAGCGCAGACGAGACGACTCAACATCGCTGTACAGGTGGTACGACTCCATCATGATACGCGTAACACGGAACTGCTGGTCCAGACGCTTGACCATCGTTGCCTCGTTGACGCTCTGGCCCTCGCGACCGATAAAGTAGCGATAGAGGTCGATGTCGGCATAGTACATGGTCTTGCAACGCGGCAGCGGCACGTAGGCGTAGATGTTGTCCACATAGAACGTGTGCGGCGGCATGGGAAGGTTGGACTCGCGCAACACATCCGTGCGATAGCACAGGCTGTGCATGAGTAGGTTCTGGTCCAGGCGGAAATGACCGATCTGATCCCAGGAAAAGATCTTCTTGCGCGGCAGGGCAAATTTGTAGCCAATAGCGGTATGCGTGCCCTCGTAAACCTTCTCGTACACGTAGTTCGAGATAAACAGGTCAACGCGCTGGTCACGCTCTTCAAAGCCACGCAGAATCGACAGCATAGTCGAAAGAGCCGCAGCGTCGAGCCAGTCATCCGAGTCGACAACCTTGTAGTAGGTGCCCTGTGCCTCGCGCAGACCCGAAAGGACGGCAATACCGTGGCCACCGTTCTCCTGGTGTACCGCGCGAATGATACCGGGATAACGTGCCTCCCACTCGTCGGCCTTGGCGGCCGTCTCGTCCTTGGAGCCGTCGTCCACCACGATAATCTCGATATCGGTGGCGTAATTGCTCCCCTCCAAGATGGAGGTGATGCAATGGTCCATATCCTTAGCGGCATTATACGAGGGAATACCGAATGTTATGACTTTATGCATGGCAGGCGATAATCTCATCCGAAAGATCGAGGGCGGAATTGGTCACGGCGTCCATATCATAGTAACGATACTCGGCCAGACGACCCACCGGGTGGAAGTTCGTCAGGTTCTGGACGCGCTCAAGATAGCGCTCATAGAGCTCACGGTTCTCGGGCTCAAGAATGGCGTAGTACGGCGTCTCGCCCGAGCCGGGCGTATAGGCCTTGGAGTACTCCTTCATGATGGTGGTCTTGCCGGGCAGAACCTGACCGGTCATGTTCTTGAACTCGGTGATACGCGTGTAGTCCTCGCTCGTGGTGTAGTTGACGGTGCCCACGGGCTGGAACTGGTCCATATCGAGCGTCTCGAACTTCATATCGAGCGTGCGGTACGGCAACGCACCCAAGTCGAGGTTGAACAGCTCGTCGAGTGGACCGGTGTAGACGATCTCGCCACCATAGACCTTGCCGTCGATCTTGACGGTGGTCTCGTCGATCTCAAAGAGATCGCGGGCGTCCACGTCGCAGAACACGTCGATCAGGTCGTGGTCGAGCATGTGCTCAAAGAGCGCCGTGTAGCCCTCCTGCGGCATGCCCTGGAAGGGAGCTTGCGGGAAGTAGCGGTCATCATCACCCACAAAGACGGGAACGCGGCCGGTGATCGAGGGGTCGATCTGATCGGGCGTCTGGCCCCACTGCTTCATGGTGTAATGCAAAAAGACGTTCTCGTAGACGTAATCGGCGACCTCGGCCAAGTCGGGGTCGTTCTTCTTACGAAGCTCCATAATGGGCACCTTGACATCCTTGCCAAAGGTCTCCACGAGCTTCTGATACAGCTCCTCGCCGCGCTCGTCACCAAAGGCGAGCTTGAGACTCGCATGGTTGAAGGGCACGGGCATAAGGGTACCGTTGATGTTGGCGAGCACCTTGTGCTGATAATCCGTCCACTTGGTAAAGCGCGACAGGAAATTGTGAACGCGCTCGTTAAAGGTGTGATAGATATGCGGACCGTACTCGTGGATCAGGATTCCGGCCTCGTCAGTGCAGTCATAGGCATTGCCCGCAATGTGGCTACGGCGCTCCAAAACGGCAACACGATAGCCGATAGTCTCGGCGAGACGGCGGGCGCAAACGGCACCGGCATATCCAGCACCGACGACAATCATGTCGTACGCGCCGGCGTTAAAGCCTTCAGGCAGGCCTGAGGTAATCTGCATCGATACTCCTTGTCAAAAGCCACGGGCTCGTTAGCTGGGCTTTTCTCGAACATTCTTCGAGACATATTTATCAGAGCGATTATAGCGCTAATGCGTCCTATAATGAGCTTGCCACACAAGGAAAGCTCAAGCACCGCGGCGTACATAATTGAAAGGTAAACCCGCTAGCAGCGGGTTTATTCGTGAACAGCCGGGTGCCTGGAGCTTAGCGAAACGCTTGTAAGGAGTAACATGAGCGATTTCCTAAACCGTATGAAGTCTGCCGCCAAGGCCGACCTTAAGACGATCGTCCTGCCCGAGGGCGAGGATCCGCGCACTATCGTCGCGGCCACCAAAATCATCGAGGAGGGCCTGGCAAAGATCGTCATCCTGGGCAACCCCGACGAGATCAACGTTCCCGGCGCTACCGTCATCGACCCGCGCAATGCCGAGAAGCACGAGGAGTATGCGCAGAAGTTTGCTGAGCTCCGCGCCAAGAAGGGCGTTACCATCGAGCAGGCTCGCGCCCAGGTGATGGACGCCACCTACTTTGGCACCATGATGGTCAAGATGGGCGACGCCGACGGCTTGGTCTCCGGCGCCTGCCACTCCACCGCCGACACCCTGCGCCCTGCACTTCAGATCCTCAAGACCGCCCCGGGCACCAAGCTGGTCTCGGCCTTCTTCGTGATGTGCACCGACACCCCGCAGTTCGGCACCGACGGCACGCTGATCTTCGCCGACTGCGGCCTCAACATCAACCCGTCCTCCGACGAGCTCTCCGAGATCGCCATCGCCTCCGCTCACTCCTGGTCCACCTTCATGGGCAACGTTGAGCCGCACGTGGCCATGCTCTCCTACTCCACCATGGGCTCCGCCGGCGGCGAGGTCGCCAAGAAGGTCCAAGAGGCCGTAAAGTTCTGCAAGGAGAAGGCTCCCGAGCTCGCCATCGACGGCGACCTGCAGCTCGACGCCGCCATCGTTCCCACCGTCGCCCAGCTCAAGGCCCCCGGCTCCTCCGTTGCCGGCAAGGCCAACGTGCTTGTGTTCCCCGATCTCGAGGCCGGCAACATCGGCTACAAGCTGGTCCAGCGCTTCGCCGGCGCCGACGCTTACGGCCCCATCCTGCAGGGCATCGCCAAGCCGGTCAACGACCTTTCGCGCGGCTGCTCTGCCGACGACATCGTGGGTGTCGTAGCCATCACCGCCGTCCAGGCTCAGATGGCTGAGTAGCGTACGCATCGCCCGAAGGCCGTACGGGCTAACCCCTGAAAACGTCCTCGACCAATGAAACGCCCCCGTTCTGCTCCTTCGGAGCTACGAACGGGGGCGTTTCTGGTCTGCGGAGTGTTTTCAGGGGTTAGCCCGTACGGCCTTCTACCGCCGCGTAGCAATCAGGGTATCTGGGGTGGACGGCGGCTTGGCTACGAGCTGGCGCTGAAAAACTGAATGGATGAGTGCCGTTGCTGGAGGGTCAAACGATGCAGATATGGTCACTTTGGGACCGAAATGTTGGCTGCGGTCTGATGTCTGGCCCACCGGAAAGTGTGTCCCGGTTTGAAGGCGGATTGTGGGATGCAGCTTCCGCTTGGGGCCTGTTTGGGAAACCGTGGGACGGAATTATGCTTTATTGTGGGTCGCACTTTCCGCAACGTGCCTCAACCGGAAAGCGTGTCCCAGTATTTGCGCTCGAAATGGGATGGGGTTTCCGCCGTCCGCCTGCTAGTAAAAAAGGCCTCCGGAGCTGTTGCTCTGGAGGCCTTTCGTTTACTTGCAAATGCGTGCGTTAGTTGTTCTTGGTCAGACGCTCGACGTCGTGGGCGATCATGTATTCCTCGTCGGTGGGGATGACCATGACCGTGACGGCGGAACCGGCGGCGCTGATGACCTGCGGGCCGTTGCCCACGGCCTCGCGGTTCTTGTTATTGTCGATGCGCACGCCCAGCCACTCAAAGCAGTCGCAGAAGGCCTTGCGAATCGACCAGTCGTTCTCGCCGATGCCGGCGGTAAAGGTGATGGTATCCACGCCCGCCATGGAGGCGATCATGGAGCCGGCCTGCTGCATAGCCTTGTAGGCAAACATATCGAAGGCGAGCAGGCAGCGCTCATCTCCCTCGGAGGCGCGCGTGCGGATGTCGCGGGCGTCGTTGGAGATGCCCGAAATGGCAAGCAGGCCGGACTGCTTGTTCATCATGTCGTCGACTTCCTGGTAGCTGTAGCCGCCCTCGCGCTGCAGGTAGCACACGGTGGCCGGGTCAATGGAACCACAACGGGTGCCCATCATCAGGCCGTCAAGCGGCGTGAGGCCCATCGTGGTATCGCGGCACACGCCGTCCTCAATGGCGGCAAGCGAAGCACCGTTGCCCAGATGGCACGAAAGCAGGCGGTGGCAGCGCGAGCCCAGGATCTCCTTGGCCATCATCCACTCGTAGCGGTGGCTCGTACCGTGTGCGCCGTACTTGCGCACGTGGTACTTGTCGCACACGTCCTTGGGCAGCGCGTAGGTGTAGGCGACCTCGGGCATGGTCATGTGGAACGAGGTGTCGAAGACGGCCACGTTGGGCAGCTCCGGATACTTCTCGCGGCAATATTCGATTGCCGCCGCCTCGCCGTAATTGTGCAGCGGAGCGAGCGGGGCCACCTCAAGGATCTTAGCCATGACCTCATCGTCGACGACCGCGGAATCATCGAAGTGCCAGCCGCCCTGAACGATACGATGGCCAATGCCATCAATCGTAAAGTCGGTCTTCTCGAGCTCCTCGAGCACGCGAGCGATAGCAGAGCGATGATCGGGGAAAGGGACCTCCTCGGTCTGCTTGGCGCCACCGTTCTCGGAGTGGCCAAAGATGCCCATGTCCGAACCGATACGTTCGCAGTTGCCCTTGGCGAAAACCTCGCGGGCATCGGTATCCAAAAGCTGATATTTAAGGCTTGAGCTGCCGGCGTTGACAACAAGTACGTTCATGAGACTCCTTTGCAGTGCAATACGGTCGACGCAGACCCCTTAAGGCGGCCGCATGTTAATAAGAAGTTATCACAACTTAATAAATAACTATCAGGCATATCGCCCAACGAGCGCAAAAGAGGGGCTGAACGGCACTTGGTCGTCCAGCCCCTCCCCTCTTGCAACTACTTGCCGTTGACGATGCGCTCGACGTCGGAAGCGATCATGAACTCCTCGTCCGTGGGGATGACAAAGATCTTGACCTTGGAATCCTTGGCAGACAGGCACCAAGCGCCGTCGCCACGCAGGGCGTTACGGGCATGGTCCATCTTGACGCCCATAAAGGCCAGACGGTCGGCAACGCCGGCGCGAACGGCCGGAGCGTGCTCACCGATGCCGGCGGTGAAGACCAGCGTGTCCATGCCGCACATGGAAGTGGCCATCTCGGCAGCCTTGGCGGCAATCTTGTAGACGAACATGTCGAAGGCGAGCTGAGCCTCAGGGTCACCAGCAGCGGCGAGCTCCTCGACGTTGCGGCAGTCGTTGGTCTTGCCGCCGGTCACAGCCAAAAGGCCGGACTTCTTGTTCATCATCTCGTCGACCTCGTCGAAGGTGTAGCCACCCTCGCGCTGCAGGTAGCACACGGTAGCCGGGTCGATGGAGCCGCAGCGGGTGCCCATCATGACGCCGTCGAGCGGCGTCAAGCCCATGGTGGTATCCATGCACTTGCCGTCCTCGATGGCGCACAGAGAGGCACCAGAGCCGATGTGGCACACGACGACCTTGCGGGCCTCGCCGTTGGTCATCTCGGCGACCTTCTTGGAGATGTAGCGATAGCTGGTGCCGTGGGCGCCGTACTTACGGATGTGCAGCTTGTCGCAAACATCCTTGGGAAGGGCGTAGGTCTTGGCAACCTCGGGCATGTTGAAGTGAAAAGCGGTGTCGTAGACCGTAACGTTGGGCAGATCGGGATACTGCTCCAGGCAGTACTCGATAACGTTGGCCTCGGGGTTGTTGTGCAGCGGCGCCAGCGGGGCAACCTCGCGGATCTTGGCGAGGACGTCCTCGTCGACGAGGGAGGAATCACCAAAGTACCAGCCGCCCTGAACGATACGGTGACCAATACCCTCGATCTTGACGCCGTTGGCCTCGAGGTCCTTCAGGACGACCTCGATGGCGACCTTGTGGTCGGGGAACTCGATGTTCTCGGTCACCTTCTTGGAACCGTTGGCAGCGTGGGTGAAGGTACCGCCGGTAAAGCAGACGCGCTCGCAGGAGCCCTTTGCGGACACCTTGTGGGACTTGGTATCGATGACCTGATACTTAAGGGTCGAAGATCCTGCGTTGACGACCAGAACGTTCATGTGTCTCCCTACTAACAGGCGGTGTGGCGCCGCCAGGTTACATACGTTTCAATAATAAACCCAAACGCCCTCGCGCTCGGGTTTATTGCGTTGATATATAAGTTATCGATGTCCAAATACTCACGGCCTTTGACTTGTAAGACGAAAGAGCGCGGGGATATACACCAAGGAAGAAATCCCGAGCGCAACAAGCAATACGACTCGAATGCCTGCAACGCTACTCAACACAGCGTTGAGCAGATAGAAAAGAACGGCACCCACCGCCACCATCTGGCTTTGAACCGAAATCAGTGAACAGCGCATCGAAGAATCGGCAGCATTTTGAAAAACTGAATATTTGATTGGGGCAAACAACGAGTACGCAACCGTCTGCAGCACATAGAACACGGGCAGCAAATTAGCCGGAGTAAGGGGAATCAAAAACAGGGCAGTCAGGGAAAGGCGCACAATGCCGCAAATACGCGCAAAACGGCCCTTGTCGACATGAGCAATCACATTGGGCACAATAAGCCCCATGGAGGCCGAGGCAAGGAGCTGGACCGCAATGGTCACACCCGAAGCGACGGCATTCATTCCGCGACCCGCAAGCAGCAGTGAGAAAAAGTCTTCCAGGGCGACAAAAGCAAACGCCTGAGAACAGTCCATGATGAACGCCGAACGAAGAATGCGATTGTACGCAATAGCGGCTCCGATCGTCTTCGGGCTAATTCCACGCTCAGGTGTCGCCGTAGTGCCCCCTCTTCGCATCTCAGGAATGCAGACAACGACAACCAACGTCAACACCATTGCGATGATATCTGCCGAAAGACCAATGAGATATGCACCGACAGACGAAATGAAACCGCCCGCACAAGCGGAGATGGCATAAGAGGCATAGAAAACAAATCGCTCAACGACATTAAGTCTTACGAGCTGGTCCTGAGAGACACTGTCAATGTAAATTGCTTCTATGGATCCGCTCACACATGCAACGGCAAAACCCTTGAGAGCAAACGCGCCGATTAAAAGCAGAGGAGAACGGACGAAAAGCAGGGCGGCGTAGTATCCAAGCATTCCCACGACGCCAACGAGACCGCTTGTCTTTCGTCCAAACCTATCAGCAATATAGCCAGTGGGAACTTCAAGGATGAACTTGCTCACTTGATATGCAATCATCATGCTAGAAATCGCCACCATCGAGAATCCGACAAATTCAAGGTAAACCGTCAGAAAATACAAAATGGTGCTGAAGTTCGACAGAAAAACGAACGTCATATAAAGCAAAACCGTACGGTTTTTCATACTCCGCCCTCCAAGAGTCAGCAATCTAAATCGGAATCTTGGAAAAGCATGAGGGCAGAGCCGTCAGTCATGTGTTACAAGGCGTCAACATTCACTTGACGCCACGAGGCCAAATGGCCTCACGAAGCAAGGTGACGCAATAGGTGAAGAAATACCGTCTGGTGTCGATCGGTCCAGGCATTTTGTCGATAGCAAAAGTAGATGGGCAAGGCTACGTCATGCGAGCCTTCAATGGAACACTCGCTCACTTCCAGTCCATCTGATGCGAGAGAAGAGCCAGAAAAGCTCAATATCAATCCCCCGGCTTGAAGAAACTCAATCTGAGCCCTGCTTCCGTATTCGACATCACGGAAACGGAAATTAACAAGCTGGGCTTCGGGACATTGGTTAATTGCATTGAGACAGGGTGACAAATTAATTGGAACAGCGAGCCTGCCGCCCAGTAGCTCACGAATAGTCATAGCTTCCACAGATTGATGACCCGCCGGGCACGAAAGAACCTTGAGCTCCTTTTCGCCCAAGTACTTCGAAGAAAGGGCGCTGTCCCGTGGTTCCTCAAATGAGATGGCTGCATCCGAAATTCCAAGCATGAGCGACTCAAAGCATGTAGCCGTTGGCTGATGCCACACATCGAGGTGAATCTGAGGATGCAAGCTTTCAAACGAGTCGTACCAGTTTTCGGAAAAAAGGAGCCCCCGTCCGTGAAGGCAGGGAGCGTAGAGACGAAAATGGCCGTCGGGCGAAACGCCGTCGCCCATCGATTGAGCGTACTTTTTAAGATCATCGACTTGTGCCAAGACCATGCGTGCACGACGCGCAAACTCCCGGCCCGCAGGAGACAAAGCAGCCTCCCCCGTCGATCGATTGAGCAAAGCAATCTGATACTCAGATTCCAACTTCTTAATTGCTGACGAAACGGCCTGTGGACTCACATGGACGGCGCGAGCAGCCTTGCGCACGCCGCCATAGCTCGCTACTGCTTGAAGGTATTCGAGTTGAGAAAGCTGCATAGATTACTCCAAAGGCAGCCAAGGCGACGGACTGCGCGTCCTCAGATGAGGTTCTCGCCTAGGTTCTTGCCGCCGAGGACGTGCATGTGGAAGTGCATGACGGTCTGGCCGGCGTTGACGCCCTTGTTGGAGATGACGCGGAAACCGTCCTCCAGGCCCTTGGCCTTAGCGACCTCCTGGACGGCGTGAGCCATGGCGCCCATGGTCTCGGCGGGCACGTTGTCGACGATGTCGCTGTAGTGCTTCTTGGGAATCACGAGCGTGTGGACCGGCGCCTGGGGATTAAGGTCGTCGAACGCAATGACCTGGTCGTCCTCATAGACAACAGTCGAGGGGATCTCGTGGTTGGCGATTTTACAGAAGATGCAATCACACATGGCTGGTTCCTTTCTAACGACAACGCAACAGAAGGTGGCGTTGTTCAGTGAAACACCAAGACAGTTTAGCCCACTTCAAAGATCCGAATTGAGCGAAATCCATTCCTCGGCAATCGCAATGGCCAGAGGGCTTTATCCATCCATATGCTCGCGCCTATTTAAAGTGTTTGACCTCGGGAACGATCAACACCGGAAGGACGGATAGACCGTAAAGCAGAGTAATAAGCATCATTTGTTTGTCGTAATCTGAACCGGAAATAGCCGCAATCCCAATAGGAAGCATATAAGAGCCCAAAAGGCTAACTTCGGCCATAATGCCGCCAGCGCTGCCAGCATAACGAGTGCCGATTTCAACAAATGAAACTGGCAGAGCTTGAACAACTGGACCCATCATGCTCGTAACGATGCCGCACACTGCAAGCAATACCCCCATGGACTTCAAGCCCGAGGCAAACCACGCAACTGCAATTGAAATAGAGCCAAGAAGCCCGACAATCACAAGATACGGTCGCGCAAGGCGGCATTTACCGTAAAGCATCGGAGCAATCAAGCAGCCGATAATCCCAGCAGCGGTTGTCAGCGCCGCCATTTCGCCGGCCGTCGAAGCATCGGTGCCTCGCACAAGCTCAAGAGCCTGAGGTAGCACACCGGAAAAGGCGGTCGTGGCGGCAAGTGAGAAAGCGGCGCAAATCGCGCAAAGCCAAACGTTACGCGAACGAAAAGCAGTCAGAAGGGCTTGGTCGTGCTCAACGCCATCAGGAATAAGTGAGTCATGCTGTACGTTCTTACCAAATAAACCCCAGAAGATAGTCAGAACGACCAACAACGCTTCTGCAACTGTATAGCCCATTAGCACGGAAGACATAAACGCCGATGACGCTTGCGCCGCCGCAATGCCAAAGCAAGTCGCCGCATAGTAAATGCCCATCGCAACATCCGTCTTATCTGCAAACCAAAGTCCAAGCGTCTTTGCATTATTGGCAGTCAATGCCGCCATCCCCACGCCGATGCAAAACATCGAGACAAGTTGAGCAGGATAGTTCGATAGGGTGAAAATTCTGATAGCGCCGCCGACTAAAGAAACACAGAACCCGCCAAGTATCACTACTTTGGGCCCAAGCCTATCTCCAAGTGATCCGAACGGGAGACTAAAGAAAACCGCCGCAAGCATTGGCGCCAGAAAGAGAGATGAGAATCCGACAGGGTCGATATTCATCTGAGGCATGATGACCGTAGCATAGGCAGCGACCTGATACTGCATGAAGTTGCCCAAAAAACAGAGACCACACGTCAACAGCAATATTAACCAGCGGTAACCACTCGAAGCCCGCTTTTGCTCAACTTTGTGCGCAACTTCGCACGCTTCACCATCCATTGCACCAACCTCACATTAAAAATGGTCGCGACCCCCATATCAACTGGAGGTCGCGACCAGGCAAAACACCGATTAATTATAATTCAGAAGTCTCAGGCATCTCGGCTTTTGCCGCCGCACCAGTCTCGGGCAACATCGCAATAGGCAAAACGCTCGCAAGGAAAAGAATCGATTCGATCGTAAAGTTCAACGTCCAATTGTCACCAGAAATAGACGAAACAATAACGGGAACAAAATAGGAGCAGAGAAGGCCGACAGTACCGATTATTCCACCAGCGCTACCGGCATATTTCGCGCCAATCTCAGGAAGATCAGGAGTCATTGCCTGAATAATGGGGCCAGAAAGAGCGGTCATAAAACCATTGAGGACGAGAGCAACCCACATGACAGTGCCAAGCGGCAAAAACCAGTTTGCAACCATTACAACGGCGGCAATCACCGTGGTTACAATGAGAAACGGTTTATTCTTACCGAGCTTGAGGACGGCAGCCGGTCCCGCAAAACAAGCAAAGAAGCTACCAACTGTAGTAATTGCTGCCATAGATCCAGCGGTGGCAGTATCAACGCCGCGAACGAGCTCAAGCGCAGACGGCAGAATTGCGCAATATGCCGTGGTTGAAGCGAGGGTAAGACCATAAGCCAAGGCAATGCACCAAACGCCGCGCGACTTAGCGGCAATCTTAATGTACTTCATAACCGGCTCGGGCTCGGGCATGGGCTCGCCCTCCGGGACGTTCCTCATAAAGAAGATCCACAGCGCAGCAGTTACAGCTTCGGCAATAGCAGCGACCAGATAAGACACGTCAAGCGTAGGAAAATAAGTGCTGAATGCCTGGGCTATCACGATGGACACACATGAAGCAGCATAGAAAACTCCCACGGCAAGGGAGGTCTGCTGTTTAAACCAGGAACCCAGCACCTTTGCCAGATTGGCATTGAGCGCCGCAATGCCAAAGCCGATCATAAACATCGAAACGATCTGCACGGTAAAGTCATTAATCATGAAATAACGCAGAAAGCCGCCTACAGCAGAAAGCACCATGCCAATTGACACGACAAGCTTAACGCCGTAGCGATCAGCAAGAGATCCTGCAGGAATCGACAAAAACACAGCGGTGAGCATCGGCATCAACATGAGATTGGTAAGCCCACCGGCATCGATGCCGAGAGTCGTCATCACGACGACACCCCATGCTGAAACCTGATATTGCATGAAGTTTGCCATGAAGCAAATGAGGCAAACTACGAATAAGATCATCCACCGATAACCCGATAGCTTTTCTTCTTGAGCCATTTCTTTCTCCTTACGCAGGGATAGTTCAAGCTGAATTCAATGGGGCTAATTAGCCCACTCCATTGCGGCTTCTTTCACTAATCGTTGAGTAGTACCTCGTACATAGGACGGAACACCGAATCTTCTTTGGCGTGCAGCGAATGCACCGGCTTCCACTCGTTTTCGTCAATTACCATATGAATGTGGTTCTCAGCGGTATAGGGGTCCCATGGTGCCTTGCCCTCAACAAACGGTTTGCCCGTCTTCGCAAAGCTGAACCACGCATCGTTCATTTCATCCGCGAGATGCGCTGGAGGATTGTCACCCGTAAACATCAGACCACTCGCGGTATCAAGATTCTTGAAAACGAACGGCACCTCGATTGCGTGGCAAGAACCCATTCCCTCGACACGAGATTTATAACGGAACAAATAGTTGTACACGGGCTTAAACGCCGACTGCTCTTCAGCCATAAGGTCGGTGCCGACAAAGAAACCGGTTGAGTTCATAAAATTGGTGTAATTCTCGGCAAAATCGCGCTCAGGCCATGCCTTTCGATATGCTTGCTCCCAGTAATCGATATCAATCTGATCATCAAAATGAATCGGGAATTGGCCGTGCCAGAATCCGGGAAGGTCATCGAAATAGAAATGGAAATAAGTAAACTCGTCCTCGGTACATCCAATCATGATATCGATATCCTTGGCTGCGCCCTCCGCCCAGGCCTTCATCGGCTTCTTGGGAAGAAAAGACCCGTCACAAACCGGCGAGAAAATTAGCGACACTTCGTAGGTATGACGATCGCACCACACCTGCATGCCCTCAATGAGCTCGTCTGCCGACTTCGCTAAGAGCTCTTGGGCGGTTTTGCATCCCATGATTTCGGCGAACTCCCGAGCAAAGTACTCGCCGCGCTCGCGGGTCTTATAAAGCTGGATAGGGCCGGACTCCAAAATCGCACGTTGGAAATACTTATTTGCCTCTGGCAATATGGAAAGAAGAGCCTGGCTGGAAGAGCCTGCCGACTCACCGAAAAGCGTGACACAATTGGGGTCACCGCCGAAGGCCGAAATATTCTCATGCACCCACTCGAGCGCACGGATTTGATCAAGAATGGCAAGATAGCCGGCGTCTTTGTAGTCCTCTCCGCCCGGCAGGCAATCGAGCAGCAGCGACCCAAACAAGTTCAGACGGTAGTTAATCGAAACAATAACGACATCCTTCGCTGCCGCAAAATTGGAGCCGTTATATAGCGGGTCGGCAGATCCACCTGAGAAGTAGGCACCACCATGGATATATACCATGACAGGAAGGTTCTTGCGTGCGTGTCCCCTGACCCACACGTTAAGGCTCAGGCAATCCTCCCCTTGCTCATGAAGCGAAGCGAGTTCAACTTCATCGATAAATTGCCTGGCAGAATGCCCGAATTCCACGCATTCAATTTCCTCATCGGAATCATCAAGGCGCTCAGGGGCACGCCAACGAAGATCACCTACCGGCTGCTTTGCATAGGGAATGCCCAAAAAAGCTTCAACCCCGTTTTCGAGCGTCTTGCCCGAAACTATACCCGTCCTAGTCTTGACCTTCATTGCTTGTCCTTCCTCACAATTAAGATGCTAGATCGATATGATTTAAGCTAGCTGGCTTGAAACCATCTTAGAATTTGGAGAAAGTCAAAGGTCAACGACGTGTTTCGATGGAATACCAGCTGGATACCAAGCGCTTAAGACCGTTCACCTCGTCAAAACGACCGCTTGCCCGACAATGACGGAGTAACAAACATTAGAATAGCTCCAAGGTTTTGAGTGGCCCTAGGGCAGTCGGAAGGTGTGACATGGAACGCGAGTTTTCCCTTAATATCAAGCAGACGGCCGGCCTCTACGGCGTAAGCGCAGACACTCTTCGCTATTACGAGGCAATTGGTTTAGTTGCCCCAAAGCGCGGGGCGAATGCCTACCGTGAATACAGGAAGGACGATTTCGGCAGACTCAACATCATCATGTCAATGCTCAATATGAACTACACGCTTAGCGAAATCAGATCTTTCCTAGATAACCATTCACTCGAAACGAGCTTTGAACTGTTCAGCAACGAACTTGATAGCATCGACGCAGCCATAGCAAAACTATCGCAACGACGCCGAAAGATCGAGCATTGCATGCAGAACATATCCATGTCGTTAAGAGCACGCGAGGAAAAACAGTCGAGGGTGGTTCATAAGGGACCCCGAGGATATGTCATCGTAAGCGAGGATGAGCTAAGCGGCGACATAATTCCCTACGCCACCATTAAGCGCATGAAAGAACTCGGGATGGAAATCGATTCGATACACACGGTTCCATGCTTCATCCTTGAACCATCGCGCAGAAGCGCCGACGGTTGCCTGGTAGCAGAGAAGACGCTGCTTTCACTCGAATCAATCGACGATAAAGGGTGCGAGATTTTCCCAGAAGGCGACTATCTTTGCAGGACAACCACCGGACCTGCAGAAATAACGCCGACAATATGGAGGGAAATGAATGAATTCATGGACCAGAATCATCTCATTGCCGCAGGGCCTCTTCTAGAATTCTGGTATGTAAGCGAATACATATCTGACAATCAAGATGAATATTTACACACGCTAGAAATAATGGTTGAACCCGGTGAAATCGACCAGCGATAGCGCCTCAACTCACCTAACACGCCAAAAGGCAAGCAACATTCACCTCCAATGGCCAAGCCACCAGGGTAGTCTTTTTGCGACGGGGCTTTTTTGACTACTTTTTCGCAAACGCAAGTGCTCGGCGAGGCAGCCGACAAGAGGTAGTCAAAAAAGCCCCGTCCCAAAAAGACTACCCCAAAGTGGACTGCGAGATGGTTAGAACGAGAGGTTGTCGTCGGTGTTGGCGGCTTCGCCGTCGGCGAGCACGTCGTTGCCGTCGACATCCTTCAGGAGCACCGAGACCTTCTGCTCGGCATCGGCCAGGCGAGTACGCAGGCTCTTGAGGAGCTCGACGCCGCGGGTATAGCTCTCGAGCGATTCCTCGAGTTCCATGTCGCCCGACTCCAGGCTGCGGATAATGAGCTCCAGCTCCTGCGAGGCCTGCTTGTACGTAAGCTGCTCGACCGGGGTCTTCTCTGCCATATCTGTTTCCTTTCCTAAAGGTCTATCACCATAAAACGCGGTCTACTCAACCGAATCGACGGTTGCCGCCACGTTACCATCCGCCATACGCACGCGAATGGCGTCGCCGGGCTTAAAGGCCTTGGCACTCGTAGCCACACCGTCCTCGCTGTACGCGATGGAGTAGCCGCGGGCAAGCACCTTGAGCGGCGACAAGGCGTCGAGCGAGGCCGCTGCGCGGCCCAAGTCGGACGCGGGTTTGCTTAGCATCGTGCGCCCCTGATGCTCCAGACGGGAGCTCGCAAGCGTGAGCGCATGGCGCTTGCCATCGAGCCCCGAGGTGCTTGCGACCAAGCGCTCGGGCAGACGCTCGAAGCTCGAACGGAACGCCCCGACCGAGCGTACTATGGCGCCCGACAGGCGATCGGCCGTCAGGGCAAGCTCAGACTCGCGACGCTCGACCATAAACGTTGGGTCGTTGAGGCACGGGCGGCACGCAGCCGCATCGAGCGCATCGCCCAAGCGAGCCGTATAGGTATCCCAGGCACGGCGACCGCGCTGATCGAGCATCTCCAGGTCGACCTGGGCCGACCCAATCATCGATGCCATCGCGGCACCCAGACGCTGATGGCGCGCCTCGAGCACATCGGCCAACTCCGTCATAGCCGGCGCCACCGATTCTGCCGCCGCCGTGGGCGTGGAGGCGCGGCGGTCGCTCACCATGTCGCAAATCGAGGTATCAGGCTCATGGCCAATGCCGGTCACCACGGGCACAGGACAAGCCGCCACCGCGCGAGCAAGCTCCTCGTCGTTAAAGGTCATGAGGTCCTCAAAGGAGCCGCCGCCGCGCACCAGCAAAATACAGTCGGGCGCCGGCGTGATGGCGGCGGCGCGGCGCAAGCCCTCAATGAGCTCAGCCGGCGCACCCTCACCTTGAACCTTGGCGCCCACGCAGACGAGCTCGACGAGCGGGTTGCGACGACGCAATGTGCGCTTGACGTCGTCGATTACGGCACCCGAAAGCGAGGTGACGACCGCCACGCGGGAGCAGAACACCGGAATACGGCGCTTGCGCGCTTCGTCCATCAGGCCCTCGCGACGCAGCTTTTCGGCCAGTTGTGCCACCTGCTGACGCAGCAGGCCCTCCCCCGCCAGCGAGAACGAACGGGCGACAAAGCTCATACGGCCCGTGGGCTTATAGAGATTGAAGCTGCCCTTAAAGCTCACCTGCATACCGTCGCGCAAGTCGAAGGTGCGCTTAAGATAGGCACCCTTCCAGATGATGCAATCGACGGCAGCCGAGTCGTCCTTGATCTGGAAGTAGCAGTGGCCGCTTCGGGCATTGGGGCCACGAAAGCCCGTGACCTCGCCCAGGACGCTCAGCTGCGGAATGGCATCGAGCGCGCCAGCGGCGATCTCCACCGCCTGGCTCACGCTGAGCTCTTTGCGCTCCTGCTCGTCCGACCCGTCGAACTCGGCGGAAACGCTGTTGCCGGTTAGATTCCAGCCTGCCACGCAGCCTCCTTTCGTCATCGTGCACATGGGCTCCGGCCCTGCGCAAATTCAAGTCCCACACATAGTACAGCGCCGCTGGGACACAAATCCCCGCGGCGCTTTGTCAGTCCCATTTGTTATCGGTTGGAGTTTCTGTTGTAGCGAGCCATAAGGTAGAGCAGCTGAATAATCGAGGTGAGCGCCGCTGCCACATAGGTAAGCGCAGCTGCCGTCAGCACCTTCTTGGCACCGTTGACCTGCTTGGAGCTCATGCCCGACTGCTCAATGTAGGCCACAGCGCGGCGGCTGGCATCGATCTCGACCGGCAGCGTAACCAGCTGGAACAACACGCTAAACGAGAAGAAGATCAACGCGAGAGTCGTGAGCCCCGCGATGTTCATGAACAGGCCCATAAGCAGCACGATGGTCCAAGTGTTCTGGGTAAAGTTGACGACGGGCACGAGGGCGCTGCGCACCTGCATCATGGCGTAGCCGCTTTGACGCTGGGCGGCATGGCCCGCCTCGTGACAGGCGACGGCAACGCTTGCGACCGATCCACCCGAACGGTTGGCGTCCGAGAGATACAGATTGTTATCCTGCGGGTTGTAGTGATCGGTGAGCTCGCCGGCAACGCCCTTGATGCCCACGGCGTTGCAACCGTTGGCGTCGAGCATGCGGCGAGCAACCGCAGCGCCCGTATCGCCGTCCGAGCGAACCTTGGACCACGTCTTGTACGTCGAGTTGATATAGCTCTGTGCGGCAAGACCGAGCACCGTACAGACAAGAACAACCAGCAGGTACAGCGGGTCGATACCAAAGCCGTATCCATAGTAATAAGGCATGCGAATTCCTCCGAATCGAGTTACACGTTGGAGGCATTCTACCCACTCAAGCGGCTAGGCTTCCTTACAGCAATTCAATTTTGCCATCTTTGACCGTCAACCCCATGTTGCCCGAAAGCAGATCGTCCAGGCGCGAGCCCACGAGCTCAAAGCGCCAGCCTTCGCGCAGGGGGCTCTGCTCGGGATGCTCAATGTAGTCGGCCAGGTCGTCGCGCGAGGCAATGACCGAGGTCGCCACGCCCGAGCGCTCGGCAACCAGGCGAATGAGCGCATACATAAGATCGGTCACGCTCTCCAGCTCCGGCGAGATCTGACGGTGCCCGCGCACCATGAGCGGCAGGCGATCGTGCGGGCAACTCGCGCCGCGCTTGATGGCCATGAGCGCGCCGTCCACATCGCGCTCCCCCAGCTGGTCGGTACCGCGGATACTGCGGAACTCCTCGACGCGCACGGGATTGCGCTTGACGAGCGCCAGCAGCGTATCGTCGGACATGACCCACTTGCGCGGGATGTTGCGGCGCTCGGCACGGTCCTCGCGCCAGGCGGCGAGCTCGCGCGCGATGCCCAGCTGATGACGGCTGCAGGAGTTGATGCGCTTGACCTTACGGAATGCCTCGTGACGGTCGGCGCGATAGTGCGACTCATCGGCCAGCGGGCGCAGCTCGTCGAGCACCCAGTCCACGCGGCCCAGCTCACGCAGGCGGCTCATCATCTCGGTATAGGCGACGATCAGGTACTTGACGTCATCGATCGCGTACTCAATCTGTTTGTCGGTCAGCGGGCGGCGCGACCAGTCGGTCAGCGACTCGGTCTTGGGCAGCGAGACGCCGCAAAACGTCTGCACGAGCGCGCCGTAGGAAATCTGCTGGCGCTCGCCCAAAAAGGCAGCGGCGACCTGCGTGTCAAAAATAGGACGCGGCAGCACGCCCACGGTATGGAGCATAACCTCCATATCCTGCGAGCAGGCGTGGAACACCTTGGTCACGCTCTCGTCGGCCATAAGCTCGGCGAGCGGTGACAGGTCGTCGATCACCAGCGGATCGACCGCGACACTCTCGGCAGGGGTGGCAATCTGGACCAGGCACAGACGCGGATGGAACGTGCGCTCGCGCAAAAACTCGGTATCGACGGCAATCGCGTCGAACTCGCGGGCGCGCTGGCAAAAGTCGAGTAGAGCCTGATGTGTGGAAATGTACATATCAACCCATCGAATAAGGTTAGGCCCGAAAAACACGGGTAGGATATCGGCATTGCCTTACAACTATACTCGGTTAGTCACAGAACGGGAACGTAAGTATGCGCTGCCTTATCATCCACAACCCGGCATCGGGCCCCAGCTCAGATGAAATCTACGCATTCACGCACGCCCTCGCACAGGGCGGCGACGAGGTCGTGATGCGTTTTATCGGCGACGGCATGGAGCCCGAAGACGCCGTGGCGGACGTGCGCGAGTTCGATCGCGTGGTGGTCTCGGGCGGCGACGGCACCGTCTCTAACGTGCTCGACCAGATGCGCGGATGCGGCGTCCCCATACTCGTCTTTCCCTCCGGCACGGCCTGCCTGTTCTTCAACAACATCGGCAATGCCCCCGAGGCGGCGGCACTCGCCAAGGCCTGCCGCGCCGGCCGCACCGTCAAGGCAGACATGGGCGAGCTCTTTTGGCTCGACGAGAACGGCAACGAGAAGCGTCATGGCTTCATCATCATCGCCGGCTCGGGCTACGATGCCGAGATCATGATGAAGGCCGCCCCCACCAAAAACGACATCGGTGAGATCGCCTACTTCCTGTCCGCGCTCGCCACGCCCAATCCCACGGTGGCGCACTTTACAATTGAGCATGACGGCATTGTCGAGGAGCTCGACGGCATCTGCTGCATGGCAGGCAACACCTCGGTCATCCAAAACGACATCAATCTGTTCCCCGACTGCCGCATGAACGACGGCATGGTGGACATCGCAGTCATCGAGCCCGTGCGCACCGTGCAGCTGCTGCCCACCGTGATTACCGCCGCGCTCGACCCCGCCGGCAAGGTGCTCGGACGTCCGCAGTTTAAGATCATCCAGACCAAGGAAGCCAAAATTACCTGCACGCCGTCCCTAGGTATGCAGTTCGATGGCGAGATTATCTCCAGCAACTCCGGCGTCTTTGGCGCCCGCGCGCTTCCGCAATGTCTCGACCTCATCGTCGACGAATTCTCACCGCTCGGTAAATAGGAGGACCCCATGAACGACAATCCCCTGCTCGGCTTTATCGTCATTGTTCTGGCCATGCTCGTCGGCTATGCGATCAACGTGATCCACCGTCGGAAGAAGTAATTCCACATTGGTATGATATTCATCCAATTATCGTCTCCCCCGCTGTTTATGCATTTGCCAAACAGCGGGGGATTTTCATTTCGGGTATTTCCAGACGCTTTATTCAGGTGCAGTAATTGCAGGGAGTCTTTATTTGGCTAAAGCTACAAACTGAGTATAATTAACCACTCATCGCATATTTCATTACGCTTATCGAGTAAGTATCTTTCATAGATGAATATTGTTTCCAGTTCGTTACGCTAGTGGGGTGTCTTTATTGGCTGAAGCCCTCTGGCGACAGAGGGCTTTCGCACGCTGGGAGGGATTATGAGGAAAACTCACCCCGTCAACGCGCTCAAGAAGCTAGGCATAGGCCTCGCCTTTGGAGCTGCAACCATCATGTCCATGCCGACCTCTGCGCTCGCCTGCACGCAGATCTACATGGGCAGAGATCTAACGGCCGACGGCAACACGTACTACGGCCGTGCCGAGGACTTTGATACGCGTTACCTCAAACACTTCGGCATCGAGCCCTCACATGGCCCCGGCTATATCTACGGCTCAGACGAGTCCAACTTCACATACACCTCGACCAAGACCACGTATCGTTATAGCTACGTGCGCGATCATCCTTCGCAGTGGCACGGACGCTGGGATGCCTACTCCGAGGCCGGCATCAACGAAATGGGCGTATCCTGCTCTGCCACGCTAAGCACCAGTATGAATGCAGATGTCGAAGCCGTGGACCCTCTGACGAAGGGCTTGGGTGAGTATAGCTACGCGAGCGTCATCTTGGGCGAAAGTGCCACGGCCCGCGAGGGCGTCAAGCTGATCGGCAGCCTGATCGATAAGCAGGGCGTCTACTCCAACGACCAGATCATCATCGCCGACAACAACGAGACCTGGCTGTTCGCCGCGCTTTCCGGCCATCAGTGGATCGCCATGAAGCTCGCCGGCAACGTGGCCTCACTCAATCCCAATATTGGCAGTCTTAACTACGATGTCGCCCTCAATGACACCGAGAATTGCCTCCATTCTGAGAAGATCCAGTCCATGCCCGAAGAAAATGGTTTCGCCGAGTACACCGACGGCAAGTTCGATGTCGCCAAAACCTATGGCGAAAGCCTCGCCGATTCCGGCGTTCACCAGTGGTCCCGCTATGTCCAGGGCCGCAACTATTTTGGTAGCCCGCTGACCAAAGGCACAGATTACGACATTATCACAGTTAAGAGCGATGATTATCCTGACCAAAAGGGAGCCATGGTCAGCGAAATCCAGCCCCTGTTCTTCAAACCTGGCAAGTCTGGTTGGAGCACTTTCGAGTTGATTCGCGCCTTCGGCAACCGCGGCGAGAACGTCCCCGGCCTCAACGCGAACACTGATGGTGTTTATTGCATTGGCAGTGAGCGTAACACCGAGATCAACCTCTTCCAGATTCGCAACGGCCTCGATCCCCAGGTTGCAACCATCCAGTGGGAGATGCTCTCGCGCGCCGAGTTCTCCGTTGCCATACCGCTGTACTCCGCTCTGATGACTGAGGTTAGCCCGTACTTCAGCGATCAGACTGTCTCCTTCGATCACTGCGACGAAGCGGACATCGTAAACAACGAGGAGCCCGAGAATTCCATCAACTACGTCCTCATGGACATTAGCTCCCTTTGCTTCGAGAACCGCGCCACCCTCGCCACCGGCGTCCGCACCTACCTCGATGCCCTGCAAAACGAGCTCATCGAGCAGAACAAGGAAGTTGACGCCGCCATGCTGGCCGAGACGACCACCGAGGGCCGCACCGCCCTGGCCAACAAGGCCGGCAAGGCTGCTACCGAGAACACCTACAAGAAGTGCAAGGCCCTGCTCCAGGAGATGCGCGCCTATCAGAAGGCCGGAGACTTTGACCAGCCCTTCACCCCAAGCGACCTGAACACCGAGACCAAAGGCCTCAAGGAGTCCATCACCTACGCCCAGGACGCTCTTGCCACCGATCCGGTCACCCCGGATCAGCCTGGTACCCCCGAGCAGCCTGGCACTCCCGAGCAGCCCGGTACCCCGGATCAGCCCAGCAAGCCTGAGCAGCCCGCTAAGCCCGAGCAGCCCGCCACCAAGCCCGAGAAGTCTGGTAAGTCGGATACCACGACCACGGTAACCACCAACAAGACGAACACCAAGGGCGGCCTGCCCACCACTGGCGATCGTTTTGATGGCCGCATGGTGGCCGCATTCGCCATCGCTGGCGTTGCCGTCATCTCCGCAGGCGGTTATATCCTCTATCGCCGCAACAAGGAGTAATCCCTCACTGGTGCGGGCGGGATGGCACGGTTCGTCCCGCCCGCCTTTTTGACCGGCGGGAAACACCGCTGAAATCTTTTCAAAAAAGATTTCCCCGCAAACACTTTGCTGTGCTATAGTGCAGCGCAACAGCAATCAGGTGCTACTGCGCCACGGCATCACGAAAGGAGCCACCGATATGAAGAACACGATGAAGTCCCTCAACAACTGGTGGTGGCGTGATGCGAATACGATCGGTCGACAGTGAGTCCCTCACGCCTGTTTTTGCGCTCTAGGTGATTGGAAGGCCTCCGGTTTCGACCGGGGGCCTTTTTCTATCTCGAGCCCGATCGCATTCGCATCACGCGCCTCCGCTTTACTCTTGTACTCCCCTTCCGAAAGGATTTTCACCATGTCTCAGAACACCACCGCCACCCAGCCCCGCACCGTCCAGACCGCCGATCGCGGCAAACTCGACGTCCGCGCCCTCGTCCTGCTCGCCATCCTGCTTGCCGCCGGCTTCATCCTCAACTTCACCGTCGGCAAGGCCATCTCGGGCATCTCGGGCGGCATGATCAGCCCCGAGTTCATCATCTCGGCCTTCTGCCTCACCATCCTGGTCGTGCGCCCCAACATCGGTCAGGCACTCGTCATCGGCCTTATCTCGGCCGCCGTGATCCAGATCACCACCACCTCGCCGTTCATCGATTTT
>CABUCQ010000017.1 GCA_902490095.1 uncultured Collinsella sp. | reverse complement strand
GGCGAACGGTTGTCCTAGAAAATCGTTTTACCAACTATCTACAGAGAAGGGGCGCCCGGTTGGAGCGCCCCTTGTTTAGGGTTTTGATTAGGTTTTAGATCGTCTGCGGGCTAGCGGCGCTTGCGGGTGGCCGTTGCCTTGCGGACGGAGGTCTTCTTGGTCGGAGCCTTTTCTACGGTCGTGGCGGCAGGGGAGACAGGGGCCTCCTTGGCGGGCTCGGGCCTGACCCTTACCTCGGCCTTGGGCTCCTCTTTGGCGGCAGCGGGCTTGGCCTCGATCTTAGCCTCCGCCTTGGCAGCAGCCTTGGTCGTGGTCTTCTTGGCCGTCGTCGTGCGCTTTCGCGTGGTGGTCTTGGCGGCCGGCTTGGCCTCGACGGTTGCTTCGGCCTTGGACTCGGCGGGCGTCTCCTCGACTTTGAGGGCCGGCTTTGCGGCTGCCTTCGGGGTCGTCTTCGCGGCGGCCTTCGTCGTAGCAGCCTTGGTCGTCGTCGACTTCGTAGCCGTGGCCTTCTTGGCAGTCGTGGTCTTGCTCGTGGTCTTGGCCGCGATCGTCTTCTTGGCAGCGGTCTTGGCCGGAGCCTTTGCCGTAGGCTTTGCCTCGGTGGCGTCATCGGCCTTTACCTCGGGAGCAGCCTCGGCCTCGGCGGCCTTCTTGGCAGCGGCGGTCGTGCGCCTGCGCGTCGTCGTTGCCTTGGCAGCAGTCGTCTTTGCTGCGGCTGTCTTGGTGGTAGCGGCCTTGGTCGTCGTAGCCTTCTTGGTCGTTGTCTTGCGCGTCGTGGCCTTCTTGGCGGCAGGCTTCGCAGCCGGCTTCTCCTCAGCCTTGTGCTCCTCAGCAGCAGCGGGCGTCTCAACAACCGGCTCGGCCTTGGGCTCGGGCTCGGTCGCAGCCTTCTCAGGCACAACCACGGGCTCGTCGACAACCGCCGCCGGCCTCTCAATCTCCGGATGCATAAAGAAGTACAGGTCCAGATACTTGTCGGCCGAGCGCGTCCAGCTAAAGTCCTGACTCATGGCCTGTGTGACCAGCTGGCTCCAGGCATCGCGGTTATCCCAGAACAGGCGTGCCGCGCGGAACACGGCGTCGCCCATCTCGTCGCCGTTAAAGTTGCTAAACGAGAAGCCCGTGCCCTCGCCGGTAAACTCGTTATACGGAATCACTGTGTCCTTCAGGCCACCGGTCTCGCGAACAATCGGCAGGGTGCCGTAGCGCATGGCGATGATCTGCGACAGGCCGCAGGGCTCAAACTTCGAAGGCATCAGGAACATATCGGCGGCGGCATACATGCGCTGCGACAGCGCCGGATCGAACTCGATGCGCGCGGCCATGGTGCCGGGGTACTTGTCCTGGAAGTAGCGCAGGCCGTCCTCATAGTCGCGGTCGCCGGTGCCCAGCACTGCTACCTGCACGCCGCCGGACAGGATGCGGTCGAGCGCGTACATGACCAGGTCCATGCCCTTCTGGCGCGTCAGGCGCGTAACCATCACCATGAGCGGACGGTCGTCGCGAACCTCGAGCCCCAGCTCTTCCTGCAGCTTGGCCTTGCACACGGCCTTGCCCCCACGGTCCTCAACCGTGTAGTTTGCGGCAATGCGCTTGTCGGTCGCCGGGTCAAAGCCCGCCACGTCAATGCCGTTCAAAATGCCCTGCAGCGCATAGGAGCGCTCGCGCAGCACGCCGTCCAGGCCCTCGCCAAACTCGGGCGTCTGGATCTCGTTGGCATAGGTGGGGCTCACCGTGGTGATGGCGTCGGCATAGTGCAGCGCGCCCAGCATGTAGTTGATGCTGCAGGCGTCGCAACGCAGCTGCGTGGCAGCCGCCGGAATATGCGCCACACCCAGGATGTCCTCCATCACGGTGTCGCTAAACTGGCCCTGGAACGCCACGTTGTGGATCGAGAACACGGTCTTTACGCGGTCGTACAGCGGCAGGCCCTGGTAGAACTCGCGCAGGAACACGGGCGCCAGTGCCGTCTGCCAGTCGTTGCAGTGCAGGATGTCGCACTCAAAGCCCTCAGGCAGGTGCTGTAGGCTCTCGGTGATGGCCTTGGAGAAGAACGCGAAGCGCTCGCCGTCGTCAAAGAAGCCGTACGGATAGTCGCGCGCAAAGTAGCGCTCGTTGTCGATGAACATATACGTGACGCCGTCGTGCTCGAGCTTCTCGAGCCCGCAGTACTCGTTGCGCCAGCCCAGGCTCACGTAAAAGTCGGAGAAGTGCTCCATTTGCGCCTTGTACTCGTCCTTGATGGTGGCGTACTTGGGCACCATCACGATGACTTCGGCGCCGGCGCGCACAAGCGCCGCAGGCAGCGAGCCCGCCACGTCGCCCAGGCCACCGGTCTTTACAAACGGTGCGCACTCGGCCGAAGCAAACACGATCTGCATCTTTTTGCTGGAATCTGCCATATTGTCTCCCTGTTGCAATTCGAGAATAGCCGCCTGGCGTAAACCGGGCGGCTATTCTACATGTTACGAGCGATGTTGCGGTGCCTACGTTAATGGACGATGGTGGTAACGGGAGTTAACGGAGCCTTGCCCAGCACCAGGATGTTCTCGGGCGTGCCGCGAAGCTCGGTGTTGGTGGGAACCACGTTGTTCTTGTCCAGGATGGCATTCTCAACGCGGGCGCCGCTCTTGATAATGCAGCTCTGGTTGATGATCGAGTTGGTCACCGAGGCGCCTTCCTCGACCACGACGCCGCGCGACAGGATCGAGTTGCGCACGGTGCCCTTGATGATGCAGCCGGCCGAGATGATCGAGTTGCACGCGTGACTGCCGGTCGCATAGCGCGAAGGCGGCACGTCGTGGGCCTTGGTCAGAATCGGGCGCTCGGGATCGAAGAGCTGGTCGGCCACGGTCTGGTCGAGCAGGTCCATGCTGCGGCGATACAGCGACTTCTCGCTAAACACGCCCACGACCTCGCCCTTGTACTCGTAACTGCACACGTCGATGTTGCCAAAGTCGCCCTGGAGTGCCTCGAGCAGGTCAAGATAGTCGGCGGCCTGGTAGTGGTCGATGATCTCGAGCAGCGTCTCGCGGTTGACGATGCAGCAGTCCATGGAGGCGTTGTCGCCGTACACGACGCCGGCGCTCACGCCCGTCAGGCGGCCGTTCTCGTTGATCTCGAGCTTGGTCTCGTCATCGACGTTGCGCGTGGCCTTGCAGTACACCACGGTCATCTGGGCGCCGGAGTTCTCGTGCGCGTCGATGATGGTGTTGAGGTCCATGTTAAAGATGATGTTGGTGCCCATCATCACGACATAGGGCTTGTCCGAGCGCTGGAACAGCGTCTTGTTGGAGATGATGTCGCGCAGCAGGAAGCGCATGCCGCCCTTGGTGGTGCCATACGCGTTGCCGGGCACCATGAACAGGCCGCCCTTCTTGCGGTCCAGGCCCCAGTCCTTGCCCGAGCCCACGTGGTCGATCAGCGAGCGGTAGTTGCCCGGCATGACGACGCCGACGGTTTTAATGCCGGCATTCATCATGTTGGACAGCGGGAAGTCGATCAGGCGGTAGCGGCCCAAAAACGGGACGGACGCGATGGGGCGGTCCTTGAGCAGCACGCTGCCGTAGGACGAAGAGTAGTTAGCGGTGATATAACCGATGGCCTTGCGATTGATCATCGGATCATTCCCCCTTCCCGATAACGACGTCATTTCCAACGACGGCCGTATCCTTGGTGGTATCGACAGAGCCGAGCTTCACGCCCTCTTCGACCGTGGAGTTCTCGCCCAAAATAGCGCGGCAGATGTGCGCACCGCTCTTAACGTGCGCACCCGGCAGCAGCACGGAGTCCTCGACCACGGCACGCTCCTCGATGATGACATCGGTCGAAAGGATTGAGTGGCGAGCGGTGCCGTAGATCTTGCAGCCGTTGGAGACCAGGCAGTCGTCCAGGCGGCCGTCCGGGCCAATGTAGTGCGGCGGACGCGTGGTGATGTTGGACATGATGGGGAAGTTCTTGTCAAACAGATCGAACTCGGGATTGTTGCCCAGCAGGTCCATCGAGGTCTCGTGGAAGCTGGCGATGGTGCCGACGTCCTTCCAAAAGCCGTGGAACTCGTAGCTGTACAGGCGCTTGTTCTCGCCGAGCAGCTTGGGGATGATGTCCTTGCCAAAGTCGTGGCTCGAGCGCTGGTCCAGGGCGTCCTCCTCGAGCGCCTTAATCAGCACGTCGGTCGAGAAGATGTAGATGCCCATGGACGCCAGGTTCGAATCGGGCTTCTCGGGCTTCTCGGTAAACTTGGTGATGCGGCCGTCCTCGGGGTCGGTGGTCAGGATGCCAAAGCGGCTGGCCTCCTCCCACGGCACGGGCATAACGCTCACCGTGAGGTCGGCGTTGTTGTCGACGTGCGTCTTGAGCATCTTGCGGTAGTCCATGCGATACAGGTGGTCGCCGGACAGAATCAGGACGTACTCGGGGTCGTTGGCCTTGATGTAGTCGAGGTTCTGCGTAATGGCGTCTGCCGTGCCCGCATACCAGGCGCCGCCGGTCTGCGTCTCGTACGGCGGCAGGATCGACACGCCGCCGTCGCGGCTGTCCAGATCCCATGCCTCGCCGGAGCCCACATAGGCGTGCAGCAGGTAGGGGCGATACTGCGTCAGAACGCCCACCGTGTCGATGCCCGAGTTGGAGCAGTTGGACAGCGAAAAGTCGATAATGCGGAACTTACCACCAAAGCTAACCGCCGGCTTAGCGATCTTTTGGGTGAGTGCCCCCAATCGGCTGCCCTGTCCTCCTGCGAGGAGCATCGCGATGCATTCTTTCTTACTCATCGATTTCTCCTTCTGTCATCGATGTTCTTAAACCCATTAGCGACGGGCGCGGCGCTCGGTCGCGCCCGTCGAGTAATGCCGTGCTGGCATAAGGGAGCTCGCGCGCCTTTACGCGTGCCAGATCTCGTCGCGGTACTCGCGAATGGTGCGGTCGCTTGAGAACCAGCCGGAGGAGGCGGTGTTGAGCAGCGCCTTGCGGTTCCAGGTCTCCTGGTCGCCGTAGCTGCCGGTGAGCTTTTCCCAGGCATCCACGTAGCTGCGGAAGTCTGCCATGACCAGGTCGGGGTCGTTGTTGTTCATGAGCTCGTTGTAGATGCTCTCGAAGTTGCCCGAAAGACCCGCAAAGGTATTGTCCTTGAGCTCGTCCATCACGCGGCCCAGGCGCTCGCGGTCGCCGTTGAGGGTATCCCACGCAAAGTAGCTGTTGGATGCCCAGAGCTGCTCGACCTCGGGCGCGGTCAGGCCAAAGATGGCCTCGTTCTCGCGACCGGCCAGGTCGGCGATCTCGATGTTGGCGCCGTCGAGGGTGCCCAGCGTAATGGCGCCGTTCATCATGAGCTTCATGTTGGACGTGCCCGAGGCCTCCTTGCCGGCCGTGGAGATCTGCTCCGAGATCTCGGCGGCGGGGTAGATGAGCTGGGCGTTGCTCACGCGGAAGTTGGGGATAAAGCAGACCTTCATGACCTCGTTCACGCGGGGGTCGTTGTTGATGACGTCGGCCACCGAGTTGATCAGACGGATGGTCTCCTTGGCGAAGGTGTAGCTCGAGGCAGCCTTGCCGCTAAAGATGAAGGTCGTTGGCGTCACGTGGAAGTTGGGATCGGCGATGCGACGGTTGTAGATGTCCATCACCTTCATGATGTTCATGAGCTGGCGCTTGTAGGCATGGAAGCGCTTCACCTGAACGTCGAAGACGGTGTTGGGGTCGATGACCAGACCGGTCTCGGCCTTAACGTAGGCGGCCAGACGCTCCTTGTTGGCGCGCTTGGAGGCACCCACGGCCTTCAGGAACTCGGTGTCGTCCTTAAACTCCTTGAGCTTCTCAAGCTCAAAGGCGTCCTTGAGCCAGCCGTCGCCAATGGCCTCGGTGACGAGCTTGGCGTAGGTGGGGTTGGCCTCGGCAAAGAAGCGACGGTGCGAGATGCCGTTGGTCTTGTTGTTGAACTTCTCGGGCGTCAGGGCATAGAAGTCCTTGAGCACGATGTTCTTGATGATGTCGGAGTGGATCTTGGCCACGCCGTTGACGCTGTGGCTGCAGATCACGGACAGGTTGGCCATGCGAATCTCGCCGTCCCACAGGATGGCGGTCTGGCGCAGACGCTCCTGCCAGCCCTCCTGAGTGGTGTCGAACGACTCGTGCCAACGACGGCTGATCTCGTCGATGATCTGGTACACGCGGGGGAGGAGCTTGGAGAACGTGCCGATGGGCCATTTCTCCAGAGCCTCGGGCAGGATGGTGTGGTTGGTGTAGCTCACAACCTGCGTCACGATGTTCCAGGCGTCGTCCCACTCGAGCTTCTTCTCGTCGATGAGGATACGCATGAGCTCGGGGCCGCACATGGCGGGGTGCGTGTCGTTAGTATGGATTGCCACAAACTGCGGAAGCAGCTCCCAGTTCTCGCCGTGCTCCTTCTCAAAGGTGTCGAGCAGGCTGTAGATGCCGGCCGAAACAAACAGGTACTCCTGCTTCAGGCGCAACAGACGGCCGTGCTCGCCGGCGTCGTTGGGGTAGAGGATGGCGCTGATGGCCTCGGCCTCGGCGCGCTCGGCATCGGCCTGGGCATAGTCGCCGCGGTTGAAGGCCTCAAGGTCAAAGTGCTCCTCGACCGGCTCGGCAGCCCAGACGCGCAGCTTGTTGACGGTCTCGCCGGCATAGCCCACCACGGGGATGTCGTAGGGGACAGCCAGGATATCCTGCGTGTCCACCGTGCGGTAGAACGTGCGGCCGTTCTCCTCAAAGCCCTCAACACGGCCACCAAACTTGATGGTCACGGCCTTGTCCTGACGACGGACCTCCCAGGGATAGCCGTGGGTGAGCCACTCGTCAGTGGCCTCGACCTGGCTGCCGTTGACGATCTCCTGCTTAAACAGGCCGTAGCGGTAGCGCATGCCGTTGCCGTAGCCGGCAATGCCCTCGGCTGCCATGGAATCCAGGAAGCATGCGGCCAGACGGCCCAGGCCACCGTTGCCCAGCGCCGGATCGGGCTCCTGGTTCTCGATGACGGACAGGTTAAAGCCCATGTCGTCGAGCGCCTCGACGACCATGTCACGCACGCCAAAGTTGAGCAGGTAGTTGTCGAGCAGGCGGCCGATCAAAAACTCGATCGAGAAGTAGTACACGCGCTTCTTGCCCTCGGCGGTGGCGCGGGCGTCGCTCTTGGTGGCAACGGTGCGCGCCTTCTCGGCCACGAGCTTGGCCAGGGCGTTAAAGCGGTCGAGGTCGCTGGCGGCCTCAACGCTCTTGCCGCTGATGCTCATAACGGCATCGCGATAGAGCTCGGTAAACTCCTGCTTGTTTTCGAAGATCTTATTCATACGTTCCTTTCCCCCGGGGATGTTTCTCCCGGAACGGTTATGACATGTATCCTACGCCCCCGCGTGGCGGTTAATTACAGTGGTAACGCCTTTGTTACGCTTTCTTGGCAGGAGCCTTAACAGCAGCTGCCTTGGCCTTGGGAGCAGCCTTTTTAGTGGCTGCCTTTTTGGCCGTGGTGGACTTGGCAGAAGCCTTGGCAGCCTTCGCCTTAGCCGGAGCCTTCTTAGCGACCGCGGTCTTGGGCTTCACCGAGGACGTGCGCTTGCGCGTTGCCTTCTTGGGCTTCTCGACCACGGGCGGCTTGTAGCTGCTGGGGCCGCGGCGCTTAAGCACCACGCCTGCCAGGCCGGGCACCTTCATCTCGATGGAGTCCATCTGCCCGTTCCAGGGATAGGGCTCACTCGAGCAGGTGTAGGGCTCCTCACCGGCGTAGCCGCTGCCGCCAAATTCGGGTCGGTCAGAGTCGAAGATGACCTCCCAGTCGCCCTCGCGCGGCACTCCCACGCGGAAGCTCTCGTAGCTCGCCGGATCAAAGTTGATCAGGATCACCAGGTCGTCATCGACGTCCTCGCCCTGGCGCACAAAGCTCACGATGGACTGCTTGGAGTTATCCGCGTCGATCCAGGTAAAGCCGTCGTCGGTGTAGCCGCGCTCGTACAGGGCGGGCTCGGCGGTGTACAGGTGGTTGAGTGCCTTGATAAACGCCTGATGATGACGGTGGGTCTCATACTCCTCGGTCAAGAACCACTGGATGGACTCGTAGTAGCGCCACTCAATAAACTGGCCGATCTCGTTGCCCATAAAGTTGAGCTTGGCACCGGGGTGCGTCATTTGGTAGAAAGCCAGCGTGCGCAGGCCGGCAAACTGGCGCCACCAGTCGCCCGGCATGCGGCCGATGAGCGAGCACTTGCCGTGCACGACCTCGTCGTGGCTCAGCGGGCAAATAAAGTTCTCGGTAAAGGCGTACATGATGGAGAACGTGAGCAGCCCGTGGTTGCCGGGGCGCCACGGAAAATCGGTCTGCATGTAGTGCAGGGTGTCGTTCATCCAGCCCATGTCCCACTTGTAGTGGAAGCCCAGGCCGCCGTCCTGCGGCGGGTAGGTCACGAGCGGCCACGCGGTGGACTCCTCGGCCATCATCATCACGTCGGGGTAGTGAGCCTCCACGGCGCAGTTGACCTGGCGGATAAACGCGCTGGCGTCCAGGTCCTCCTCGGTACCGTACTTGTTGAACTTCTTTTGGCCCGGATCATCAACGCCAAAGTTGAGGTACAGCATGCTGGACACGCCGTCCATGCGAATGCCGTCCACATGGAAGTTCTCGAGCCAATACAGCACGTTGGAGACCAGGAAGGAGCGGACCTCGCCGCGGGCGAAGTCAAACTTGTGCGTGCCCCAGTTGGGGTGAATCTCGTGCTCAAACAGCATGTGGCCGTTAAAGGTGGCAAGGCCGTGGGAGTCGGCGCAAAAACCGCCGGGCACCCAGTCCATGATCACGCCAATGCCCGCCTCGTGGCACGCATCGATAAAGTGCATGAGCTGCTGCGGGTTGCCGTAGCGCGACGTGGCGGCAAAGTAACCGGTCGTCTGGTAGCCCCAGGAGCCATCGAAGGGATGCTCCATAAGCGGCATGACCTCGATATGCGTGTAGCCCATGTCGCGCACGTAGTCCACGAGCTCCACCGACAGGTCGTCGTAGGTGTAGAACTCGCCGCGCTGCGCGGGGAAGGGGTCCATGGGACCGGGGTAGTTGCCGTACTCGTCCGGCTCACCCTGTGGCGCGTCGCCGTGGCGCTTCCACGAGCCAATATGCACCTCGTAGATGTTGAGCGGCTGCGACATGTGGTTGTGGTCGGCGCGGCGCTTGAGCCACGCGGCGTCGTTCCACTTGTAGCCATCGAGGGTCCATAGCACGCTGGCCGTTCCCGGAGGGCACTCGGCCCTAAAGGCATACGGATCGGCCTTATAGAGCTTCTCGCCCTCGTTGGTCTCGATGAGATATTTATAGAGCTGGCCCTGCTCGGCGCCAGGAATAAAGCCTTCCCAAATAGCGCTCGTATGCACGGGCACCAGCGGGTTGGCTTCCTCATCCCAGTCGTTAAATTCGCCAATGACATGGACGCTTTTTACATCGGGCGCCCAAACGCAAAAGCGCCAGCCGCGCGTACGGTTCTGCGTGTCGGGATGTGCGCCCATCTTTTCCCAGCTGCGCTCCCACGTGCCGATGCCAAACAGGTAGACATCGTCCTTGGTGAGCTCCGGCGCGTGCGGGGCGGCTTTACGGGTAGCAGGCTTTTTTGTTGCTGGCTTTAGCTTTGTATCGCTCACGTTTGATCCCATCATGACGCGGCAGCGTGTTGCCTTGGTGACTAGATGCGAAAGGTCCAAGGCTGCACGAATCGAAGGGACGGCGATAGTTCTATGATTCGTTCCACCTCGCGTGCTCGGTGGAACTTTCGGCACAAAATAAGATAGCACCTGTACGTTACTTTTATGAACGAAAGAGGATTTGCAGGGGCGTTTAATCGGTAAGCGCCATGTTTATACCACTTGCAGAATTGCCGTGGTAAAACTCTTGACAGTTTTACCAATTAGCGTTTCTAGATTGTTAGGTTGACGTTAGGTAAAACGTTTTTAGCAGGTTGTTTACCATTTGACATCGAAAGGCTCGTTTATGAACCACATCGCTGCCCCAAGTGTTGCTTTTATTTTCGATTGCGACGGCACGCTGGTTAATAGCACCCCCGTTTGGGCCTATGCCCAGCCCGAGTTATTGCACCGCCACGGAGTTGACGTGACGGTCGATGATTTTGCTCAGTTTGAGCATTTGTCGCTCGAGGATGAGTGCCAGGCCTACCACGACATCTGGGGTATTGGCGAAAATGGCGAAGAGCTCTACCACGAGCTGAGCGACATCCTGATCGATGGCTACTCCAAGGTGCCGCCGCGTGAGGGCCTGCTTGCATTTTTGAAGCAGGCGCAGGAGGCCGGTATTGCCATGTGCGTTGCCACGTCCACGCCCGCCGAGTTGGTTAAGTCTGCACTTGCGGGCGCCGGCCTTGATCGCTATATGGAGTTTATTACCACGACGGGCGAGGCGGGCCGCTCCAAGCAGTTCCCCGATGTGTATGAGCTGGCGCTGCGCCGCCTTGAGGAGCGCCACGGCTGCAAGTTTGAGCGCGCCTGGGTGTTTGAGGACGCCGTCTTTGGCCTAAAGAGCTCTGGCACTGCAGGCTTTAAGCGCGTGGGTATCTATGACCCGCACGGCCGTATGGAGCGCGATGAGGTGCGTGCCAACTGCGACATCTTTATCGATAGCTATGAGGAACTGGATCTGGCCCGCGTTCTTACGTTTGAGGGATAGGCGAGAGCTGTGGCTTGTAAGGTGTTAGTGGTCTGCGGCTCGCCCGTGGTGGCGAGCGCGGATTTGCTGCGTCAGCTGGCGGGGGAGTGCGACCACGTTGTCGCCGTGGACCGCGGACTCGATGCGCTGCTGGGCGCGGAACTGGGCTGCGATGTATATGTAGGGGACGCCGACACGGTTAGCGATAAGGGCCGAGCGCTAGTCGAAGCCGCCAAAGACTTCGAAGTAGAGCGCCACAATCCCTACAAGGACTATACCGATCTGGCGCTAGCGCTCGATTCCGTTCGCCGTCGTTGGCCGGGTGCCGACGTGGTTGCGACCTGCACCACGGGTGGCCGTCCTGATATGGCGCTTTCCGTACTGGGGTTGCTTGCAGGCTACGATGACGCCGCAGTCTGGATTGCCGAGGACAAGGTAGTCGCCCGTATCCTTCGCGCTGGCGAATCGTGGACCATCGAAAGCGCCGAAGGCAAAACGTTCTCCATCATCGCCATTGCCCCCAACACCGAGGTAAGCGAGCGCGGCCTAGAATGGGAACTAAATCATTCCCCCCTAGGACTCTTGGCTGACACGGGCATCTCTAATGTCGTCCGGAAAACGGCCAAGATCCAAGTCCACCAAGGAACCGCAATCGCTTACCTCTACAAGTAAGGTGCCGCCGCGTGAGGGTTTTATCGGGACGGTGGGCTGAATTGACTGATTTTGCCGAAGTCATAATCAGTCAATTCAGCCCCGTCCCAGGAAAACCCGTAAGTGCGAGAATCAACCCAAAAAAACTTCTTGCACAACTAAGAATCTTCCCCTATAGTATCTCCTCGTCACGGGGGCGTAGCTCAGCTGGGAGAGCGCTTGACTGGCAGTCAAGAGGTCAGGGGTTCGATCCCCCTCGTCTCCACCATCGTGAATGCAAAGGCCTTCAGTATTACGAAGGCCTTTTTTCATGCCAAAACACCTCGCGCAGAAACCCCTTCCACATCAACAAAAAGTTGCACAATTTTTTCCCATGTCTGTACATAGTTTGTTAGACAAACGCGATTATCAGTGTAGGTCGCCGCTCCATATGGGCTTCAGGAACGTCCCTAATCACCGCCAGTACCTCAATAACCTGCATCAATGTGAACAACATCCCAAAACAACCCACTTGAACACGTTAAATGAACGATTAGTTGTCCTCCACAAGCCAAATCAGTTTCACTAACAGCTTGTGCTAGGATACCTAACGTTACATGAGTTCATCTGTGCTCGCGGCTCCAGCAAGTTGCAAAGCGCAGGGTCGATCAGCATCCGGCCGTAACGGCGGTGCCAGAAACACCACGAGCTCCAATATCGATTGCCATGCGCGATTTTGCATTAGTTTTTGTGGCTTTTTATAAGTTCGCATTACGCTGTGCAATAAGTTGCGTTCGGCAAACCACAGCAGTCCTGCAGCTGTTGCGTGCGGTTCAGTTTTGTACCCGCTTGACTGGGTCGCACGCAGCCAGCTGGGGTCGCGGTTATTTTTGCGATACACGTCCGCGACTCTAGCAACTGCTTCTATACATACCGTTCACGGTGGGGCAGAGCCACGTGCTTGTCTGACTGGGCTCAGGGTTTGAATATGGAGCGCCTTCGCGCACAAGCGCCCTGGCGAAGCCATACCCAAACCCCGTGAGCCACACGTAAGACAGCAAGGGGGTGGTGCTCGTGTGGTATGTGATCCAGGTCATTAACGGTCGCGAAGACGTAATGCGCGAGCGCATCGAGCGTATGGTGCCGGCTGGTGCCATGCAGGAGCTCTTTTATCCCCAATTTCAAACCGAGATTAAAGTACACGGCGAATGGGTCGATACGACCAAGCCGCTCTTTCCCGGTTACCTTATCTGCGATACGGCAGATCCCCGCACCGTGCAACAGTATCTGCTGCGTATGGACGACTTTGCCCGGGTGTTATCCCAGGACGGTCAGTTTGTGCCGCTGGCAAAAGAAGAGGTCCAGCTTATTGGCGGCTTTACGCATAGGGGAGACCGCGTAGTGCCCATGAGTGAGGCCCTAAAAGACGGTGACCGGGTCGTAGTGACGGCAGGTCCGCTGCTGGGCCACGAAGGCCTTATCAAAACCATTAACAGACGCAAGAGCACTGCTTATTTGGAGCTCGACTTGTGCGGCCGACGCGTAACCACCCGCGTTGGCCTTGCGGTGCTTTCAAAAGAGCAGCGCGTTATGCGCAATCGCAGAAGAGCGATCGCCTAGCTGCAAGCTCGCAAGCGGACGACCGAAGGCAAAAAGTATCGGGGGAGGGGCTCTTGGAGCCTACGATGATGACCATGGCACAGGGCGCGCGGGAGACGCGCACGGCCGCCACGGCGAATTCCGTCACTGCCGCAGCCGGTGCTGCGGGGGATTACCTTACAAACGAAGAAGCGTACAAGATGCTGCGCGGTGCCAACTCCGGCGTGAAGCCCGAGCTTGGGCACAGGCTCTACCGCGTTGTTAAGCGTACGGTGGACATTGTCGCCGCCGGCGGAGCCCTGGTGTTGCTCTTTATTCCCGGGGTAATTCTGAGCGTGGTCATTTGCATAAAGAGCCCGGGCGCCAGCCCCCTATATTCACAGTGGCGCGTGGGCCGCGTGCGCAAAGACGGCACGTTCTACCTGTTTAAGATCTACAAGTTCCGCAGCATGGTTCCCAACGCAGACCAAATGCTCAAGGACTTGCAGGCCCAAAACGAGGCCACTGGCCCCATGTTTAAAATGAAGCACGACCCGCGCATTATTCCCGGTGTGGGTAACTTCATTCGCAAGCACAGCATCGACGAGCTGCCCCAGCTCATCAACGTGTTCTTGGGCCAAATGAACCTCATTGGCCCGCGCCCCGGCCTGCCGCGCGAGGTTGCCCTGTACAGCGAGCACGACATGAAGCGCCTGGCGGTAAAACCCGGCTGCAGCGGTCCTTGGCAGGTAATGGGCCGCAGCTACCTGGGCTTCAACGAAATGGTTGAGCTGGATCTTGACTATATAGAGAATCGCAGCCTGCGCCAGGACCTGCGGTTGATATTCGGCACGCTGAAGACGATGTTCTCTGGGGAAGGTGCCGTGTAGCATGCGCATCGCCATGATAGGCCAAAAGAGAACGGGTTCGCGCGAGGGCGGCGTAGAAGTGGTGGTAGGCGAGCTTGCTCGCCGTATGGCAGACCTTGGTCACCAAGTAACCTGCTACGACCGTATGGGCGAAGGAGCTCCTTCCGAGCCCTACGAGAAGGATGGCTACCGCATCGTTCCCGTAAAGGCTCTGGACATCAAGGGGCTCTCTGCGCTCACGAGCAGCTTTGCCGCAACAAGGGCCGCCATCAAAGACGGGGCAGACGTAATTCACTATCACGCAGAGGGGCCGTGTGTCCCCCTTCGTTTTGCGCGTTCCGCGGACATCAGGACCGTGGCAACGATTCACGGCCTGGACTGGCAGCGTGCAAAATGGGGCGGCTTGGCTTCCAAGTACATCAAGTTCGGCGAGGCGACGGCGGCCAAGTGCGCGGATGCGCTCATCGTGCTTTCCCGGGGCAATCAGGAGTACTTCAAGGAGGCTTACGGCCGCGAGGCTACGCTCATTCCCAACGGCATCACTCCCGAGGCGGATCTTCCCGCGAAGGAGATCTCCGAGCGCTTGGGGCTCACCCAGGGCTCCTATGTCCTCTACCTCGGTCGCATTGTGCCCGAGAAGCGACCGGAACTGTTGGTGGAGGCGTACAAGCAGGTAAAGACGGATAAGCGCCTGGTTATCGCGGGCGACTCCTCCGATACGGACGACTACGCCGTGGCGCTCAAAGAGGCTGCCGCGTCCGACCCCCGCGTGCTCTTTACCGGCCACGTTGAGGGCAACCTGCTCTCCGAGCTGTACTCCAACGCGTATTGCTACGCGCTCCCCTCCGACGTTGAGGGCCTGCCCATGAGCTTGCTGGAGGCCATGTCTCACGGTGCGGCATGCGTTACCTCGGATATTCCCGAGTGCGCGGATGTTCTGCAGGGTTGCGGGCTCACGTTCCCACACGGAGACGCGGGGGCGCTGCGCGACGTGCTTGAAGGCCTGATAGCGGATTCTGCCCAAGCGGAGAGGCTGGGCGCCATGGCACGTGACCGCGCGATTAATGGCTATGACTGGAACAGCGTCGTCCAAAGGACGCTTGCTTTGTATGAGGGTGTTGCGTAATGAAGATCCTTCTTGTAAATAAGTTTCATTGGCGCAAGGGTGGAAGCGAGACGTACTACTTTGCTCTTGCCGATGGTCTTCGCGCTCTTGGGCATGAAGTTGCCTTCTTCAGCATGGAGGATGAGCGTAATGAGCCGACTGAGTGGTCGCGTTACTTTGTAACGAATCGCGACTATAACGGACCGAGCTCTATTGTCGATAAGGCGAAGGCCGCGCAGGCACTTGTGTATTCCAAAGAGGCGCGCGAGAAGTTCGATGCGCTGTGCCGTGAATTCCAGCCCGATGTAATCCATCTCAATCTCACTCATAGGCAGATTACGTTTTCCATCTTGGACGCTCCTTGGCTAAAGCAGCATCCAACGCCGGTTGTGTATACCTCGCACGACTTGATTCTTGCTTGCCCGAGCTATCTTATGCTTGATTCCGAGGGCAACGTTTGCGATTCGTGTCTCGAGGGTCATTTTGGCAATTGCCTTAAGAAGAAGTGCGTAAAGGGTTCGATCGCAAAAAGCGCGTTAGCGGTGGCTGAGGCGGAGTGGCTTAAACGGCACAAAACCTATTCACGTCTCGATCGCATCATCTGCCCGAGTGAGTTCATGCGGAACAAGTTTATTGAAGCGGGGCTTCCCGAGCGTCAGCTTGTCCTCATGCGGAATTTCCTGAATCCCGATTCGATGTCACGGGAAGTTGCCAACCAAAATAATGAAGATCCCTACATGCTGTATCTGGGACGCCTTTCTCGCGAGAAAGGCGTGTTAACGCTCGTGCATGCTTTTGAGAAGGCGGCACCGGTGATCCCTGATTGGCGTCTTGTTATTGCAGGCGATGGCCCTGAATGTGATGCTGTGAAGGTCAAAGTTTCCGCAATGCCAAACGAAATAAGCTCGAGGATTGAGCTGGTTGGATATAAAACCGGTGACGCCCTGCGCGGACTTGTGAATCGAGCCACTCTGGCGGCTGCGCCGTCAGAGTGGCTCGAGAACGCGCCATATGCGGTTCTCGAGGCACTCGCCGCGGGCAAGCCCGTTATCGGTACGAACATGGGCGGAATACCCGAGCTGGTACGTGAGGGTGAAACGGGCTTCCTGGCTGAAGCCCACGATGAGGCAGGACTCGCAGATGCAATCCGTAGGGGTGCGGCGGTGGCCGCCGATCCTGCGGCTTACGCCGCGATGAGCGCGCATTGCCGTTCATTCGTGGCAGAGAACTGTAATCAAGAGAAATACATCCGGAATCTCGTCTCCCTGTATCAAGAACTAATTGACCGGAAGGTGGTGGCCTAACCCATGGCCGAGAAGAAACTCAACGGAACCGTAATCGTAACGTACCGCTGCAACGCGCGCTGCACCATGTGCAACCGCTACAAGGCTCCCAGCCGTCCGGAGGAGGAGCTCTCCCTCGACGTGATCAAGAAGCTCCCGCGCATGTACTTCACCAACATCACCGGTGGCGAGCCCTTCATCAGGACCGACCTTGCGGATATCGTGCGCGAGCTGTACAAGAAGTCCGACCGCATCGTCATCTCCACCAACGGCTTCTTCACCGACCGCATCATCGCCCTTGCCGAGGAATTCCCCCAGGTGGGAATCCGCATCTCCATCGAGGGTCTGCAGCAGACCAACGATGAGATCCGCGGTCTCCAGAACGGCTTCAACCGCGGCTACGAGACGCTCAAGAAGCTCGTGGAAATGAAGCACCCGGACGTGGGCTTTGGCATGACGGTGCAGGATCGCAACGCTGCGGACTTGGTGCCGCTGTACAAGCTTTCCGACGAGCTCGGCATGGAGTTCGCCACCGCCAGCCTGCACAACAGCTTCTACTTTGTCGAGGCGAAGAACATCATCAAGGACCGTCCCATGGTGGCCCAGAACTTCGAGGACCTGGTAAACGAGCTCCTCAAGTCCAACGAGCCCAAGAAGTGGTTCCGCGCGTACTTCAACATGGGCCTCATCAACTACATCTATGGGCAGAAGCGCCTGCTCCCGTGCGATATGGCGTTCGACACGTTCTTCATCGACCCCTACGGCGACGTCATGCCCTGCAACGGCACCAAGGAGAAGCTCGTTATGGGCAACCTTAACGACGAGTCTTGGGATGAGCTGTGGGAGAGCGCCCAGGCCGAGAAAGTGCGCGGCTGCGTGCGCCACTGCGACCGCAACTGCTGGATGATCGGCTCCGTGTCTCCTGCCATGCACAAGTACATCTGGAAACCCGCGTCGTGGGTGCTGGCGCACAAGCTCAAGCCCGGCAAGAAGTTCGACATGCACGAGCTCCCCATCGTGCGCGACTACGAGTCGGGCAAGGTGACGAAGGAGGAGCTGGACGCTCTTTCCACCTGCGACATGCACGCCGCGATCAACGACGGCCTTTCCGACGCAAGCCGAGCCGACGCGCACGTGTACGAGACTGAGGAGGCGCTGTAGTGCAGCCGGGTGGAAAAATCGAATGCAAAAATTCAGAAATAGCGGTTGCTCGATATCAATCGGAGGAAACACGTGAAAGTATCCTGCATAACCAGGCACGCAATCTCTAATTATGGCTCCCTGCTCCAGGCATATGCGACACAACGAGCGGTAGAGAGCTTGGGGCATGAGTTCGAGATTATGGACTATGTACCTGCTTGTGAGGACGTATCCCAGCAGGTGAGGACGCTTCTTTCGACAAAGCCGTCCTGGAACGGGAACCCGTTGAAGAAGTCTGTCTACAGACTTCTGATGGAGCCTGAGACAAGGGCGGCGGGCAAGCGGTTTGCGCGTGAGCGTTCCCAGCTGCTTAAGATGAGCCCTCACTATGCATCCCTGGAGGAGCTGAAGGCTAATCCGCCCAAGGCCGATGTCTATATGACTGGAAGCGATCAGGTGTGGGGTCCCATCAGCTCGGGCGCATACGACCTGTCATACGCGCTTGAGTTTGCTCCCGAGGGCGCAAGGCGCATCTCATATGCGGCAAGCTTTGGTAAGAAGAATATCCCGGATAGCGTGCGCCCCAGGTTTCTCGAGGACCTTCGAGCATATGAGGCCGTGTTCGTACGCGAGGATGCCGCGCGCGAGCAGCTTGCCTCGTGGGGCATAGAGGCCGGACAGGTTGTCGATCCCACGCTGCTGCTTGATGGCGAGGCGTGGAGAAGGATGGCGGCACCTGCCCCGAAGGGCGAATACATCCTCGTCTACCAGATTCACAGCGACCCGACGGTGGGGCAGTACGCCGTGAAGGTTGCCAAAAAGCTTGGCTTGCCCCTGATACGGATCTCCGCAAGCCTGCACCAGGCCTCACGCGAGGGCAAGTTCAAGTGGCTGCCGACGCTTGCTGAGTTTCTCTCGTATGTCGACAACGCAGCATGCCTAGTCACGGACTCGTTCCACGGTACGGCTTTTGCCATAAATCTCAATACGCCGCTGGTAGAAGTGCTGCCCAAGAACGGAACCTCGAGCAGGAACGTGAGTATTCTGCGACTCACGGACCTCACGGACAGAGTGCTTCAGAATCTAGATGATGTCGAGTTAGCATCCAAGCAGATTGACTTTGGTCGGGTCAACGACGTGATGGGTGCGGAGAGGGAGAAGTCCCTAGCGCAGCTCAAGAGCATGATTGAGGAGTAGGGCATTGTCAAACGTTGGCACTAGGACGGTATGCAAGAAGGATATGTGCGCTGGCTGTATGGCCTGCGTCGATTCATGCCGACATGGAGCGATTGCCATTGAGGATACGATTGAGGCGTATAACGCCCGTATTGATCCTACAAGGTGCGTGGGATGTGGACTGTGCGAGAAAACGTGTCCCCAGATGGTATCCCCATCTTCGTTGCGTCCTCTCGAGTGGCTACAGGGGTGGGCGAAAGATACATCGCTCAGAATGTCATCTTCGTCCGGGGGTCTGGCTACGGCCATCTCGGAGGCGTTTGTGGCGTCAAATGGATTAGTGTGTTCATGTGCACAGGAGGGCGGTGAGTTCCGGTTCCACCTCACTTCTGATGCGGATTACTTGAGGAGGGCCCAAGGCTCCAAATACGTCAAAAGCAATCCGCTTGGTGCGTACCGCGAGGTTAGGGAGGCCCTGCAAGGTGGTCAAAGGGTTCTCTTTATCGGTCTTCCTTGTCAGGTTGCTGCGATGCGTAACTTCGTTGGAAGCCGTTTAGCCGATTCCCTTTACACCATCGACCTTATCTGTCATGGTTCACCGTCCCCCAAGGTCCTGAGCCGATTCTTGGAAGAGACAGGTAACAACCTGTCTAATGAGCTGATACTGGACTTTCGAAAGAAAGTCCAGTTTCAGCTCCGCTATCGCGGAGCTGAAACTGTGGGTAGGACGGGTGTCCGCGATCGCTACTCGATTGCTTTCCTCTCGGGTTTACCGTATACGGAAGGCTGCTACTCCTGCCGCTACGCCAAGGGTGATCGTGTCTCCGATATTACGCTTGGCGATTCATGGGGTAGCGAGCTTTCTGATGAGGTCGCGAACGGGATATCCCTCGCACTTGTGCAGACAGACAAGGGTCGAGAACTGTTAGAAATGACGGACCTTGAGCTTTTGCCGGTTGATCCTGGTCTAGCTGTGGCCAACAATGAACAGCTTCAACGTCCTTCGACGAAGCCTATAGAAAGAAATACCTTTATGGACGGCTTTCGTAACGGGGTACGGGTTAACCGACTCGTTCTCAGGGCGAGGCCAAAAGACTGCGCCAAGTACTTGGTCAAGGATATACTGCTTGCACTGGGTTTGCTCAGGGGTTAACACATCGAGAGCGTTTGCTTTAGGCATTAATGATAAGGTAATCCATATGTTGAGTAATTCCAAGGTGCCAAAGTGCGTCGTATTAATGGCGTCATACAACGGCATCCCATTTATTTCAGAACAAATTGACAGCATTCTCTCGCAGGCTGAAGTTGACGTACGTCTTTTTGTCCGTGATGACGGGTCATCTGATGGTACTCGTGATCTTCTGCAGCGCTATGCAGATGAGGGCAGTCTGACTTTGTTAACAGGAGAAAACCTAGGACCTGCTTTAGGGTTTTTGACGTTGTTGCGGAATGCTCCCGAAGCTGATTACTATGCGTTTTCCGACCAAGATGATATTTGGGATAGCGATAAACTGATAACTGCGATTAAACAGCTTAAGAAGCAGGAGAATTTGGCTCTTTATCATTGCAATTCAAGACTTGTAGATTCAGCTGGTAATGAGATGGGCCGGTTAACCTATGGGCAACAAAGGTGCATATCTTATCGAGATAACGACCCTCTCAACCAGCTTTGCATTGGGTCACCTATGGGATGTACGCAAGTATTTGATAGGCGTATTTGGGAAGTTGTTTGCTTGCATGAGCTGCCCCATCCCGTCATCATGCATGATAAGCTGATAGCTAATCTATGCGTGCTGCTGGGTTATCGGATTGTTTTCGATGCTTCTCCTCATATGGGATATCGCCAGCATGGTCGTAATGTGGTCGGTGTGAGTACTGATTTACCATCTAAAGTGATTGAGAAAATCAATAGTTTTTGTCATCCGCGAGAGATTACTCTTGCAAAGCAAGTTACTGGACTTCTTTCAACTTATTCCGACTGCATTCTTCCTCCAGAGCGTGCTCTTGGAGAGTTGGTATCGAAAATGGACGCTTCTTTCATGGCTAGGTGCAGGGTTTCTTTCTCTTCGAGGCTGAATTTCGGCAGTCTACAAGAGGGCCTTTTCAATAGATCTCTCCTCTTGTTTGGGAAGCGATGATATGAGTAAAAGCATCCCCAAACCGCACAATAGTGGGTACGTCCTAGCGCTTGCCTTTTGCGACTATCTCAAGGACAAGACCGGCACCCCAAAGGCTATTATGGCGAGTCAGCAGGCCATGGCGTCGCACGGCATAAGTTACGTCTATCTCCACTCGGTTAAGAAGACCCTGTTCAGGGACGACCAGATGCTATTTTGCGAATTCGGGGTTACGGTCGACGGGGTGGAGGCTGGTGTTTTCAGTATTGCCCAGGTGTGCGAGGCCCTTTGCAGCTGGCAAAAAAGCGGCTTCAGCCTTCTTGAGCTTCATATCCACCACCTTCTGTACGTGAGCCTTGAGAAAGTCTCCGAACTGCTAAAAGTTACAGGCAAAACACCGGTCAGGGCCTTTCTCCACGACTATTACCTGTGTTGTACAAGCTATAACCTCCAAAATAGGAGCGGCTTTTGTGACAGCTCAAGGCTCGGCGACGCTCCCTGCGAGAAATGCCCCCACTTCAGTAACAGCCTTCGTGTGGAGTCGAAGATCCAAGGGCTGTTTGACTCCATCAAAAATCTCCGTTTTGTTGCACCTTCGACCTATACGAAGAATCGGTTTCTCTCATTCAGGCCCCAATACGAGGGCCTTGTTGATGTAATACCGCACCAAAAGCTGCTTGGAGAGTATCTGGGCAACAGACGTCCTCTGAACGCAGGGGAGCGCATCAGGGTTGCCTTTCTGGGGATGCCGAGGAAGACAAAGGGCTGGGAGACCTGGCTTCGCCTCGTATCTGCGGTCGATGAACAAGAGTACGAGTTCTTCGTCTTCAACAGCTCGAACGATATGTATCCAGGGATGAACAAGCGGTTTGTCGAATTTGATGAGAAGCACCCAAATGCCATGACCGACTCTCTCAGGGAGTGCGAGATTGCCATCGTTGTCATGTGGCCATCTTGTCCAGAGACCTATAGCTACACCTGTATGGAATCTTACTCCGCAAACGCTTATACGATTTCGAGTGCATGTGCAGGCAATGTCGCCGACTTTGTCGTTGAGCATGGGTCCGGTTTGGTGCTGAATAACGAGGAGGAGCTAATCGGGCTGTTTAGGGATAAGAGCCGGCTTATCAGGGAGGTCAATCGTTTCAGGAGCGGAAAGCCTGGTCCGCTCGATCTTGTCGATTCAGATGAGATCGTAGACCTGCTTCCATGCTCCTCGGTAGGTCTCAACACGGGAGTTCACATGCACACGAGGCTGATTGAACGTGTGCTGCTGGAGGTACTCAATGCAAGATCATAGGCATGCGAGGCTCGTTATAAATAAAGCGGAGGAGCGGGCTGGTCGAAGAGGTCGTTGGTATCTCCCTAATAAGCAAGGCGTTCTAACCGTTTGCATGGGTGACCTGGCGGATGCGACGATCGTTATAGGTATCTTGGCGCAGGTTTTCTTCCTTGAGTACTATGGTCTGGGGCGATACCTCAACTGGGTAATTACCGGCATGATTTGCGTGAGGGCGCTCTTCTCCGGATGGAAATATAGCGGTAGAGCGCTACTACTTGGGCTGATTACCGTTGCAGGGTGGCTGTCTGGTGCCCTCTTGGGTGGCAATATGGAAACGTTTAGGGCGAATATTTTGCTGCTCCTCTACCCGTTTGTCTATACGCTTTACTTCTTTCTTTTGGTCACTAACAAGAGGGATTTTCTTCTTGGACTCTTTGATGCAGGTTTTCCGGTCTTCAACGCCATATTGCTTCTCAATATGGCGATCATGTTTATCCAGTACTCTACCCATGGGATGATCGCTGCGACAACGAACGACATCAGTTACTTCGAGGACAATATCTCCGGCCTGTTCTCTTATGCGTCCGTCCATGCGGTGGCCCTTTACACTTCATTCGTCGTGCTCTACAACTTCGTCTGGATTAGGAGGCTTCGGGGTCCTCTCTGGCCATCCCTTGCCATCGCTTACAACGTCTGCCTTATCGTCCTGTCCTTCTATCTTGCGACACTCAACGATAATAAGGCGCTCTTCATAATCCTTCCTCTCGTTTTAGTGATGTTCTGGCTTATTTCAGTCATGAGAGGAGAAGCGGATGTTTCGGGTCCCTTCTTTTGGCTTGTCGCCTTGTATTTTATCCTGACAATTGCATACGCCTTGGTGCCTGCGTTCCAGATCCTCGTGGATACGCAAGTGTTTGGTCTGTTCGATATGGTTGGCAGTTCAGCTTCCGTCGGTACTGCTGCCGACGGCAGTAACGAGAGGATTGCTATCATCGGCTTCGCTCTCTTGAGACCGGCTACATGGAGTCTCGGAGAGGGTCTTGGAGCCTCAAGCTTCTACGCGTCCGGGTTCATGTCGTTTAACCACTTTGGTCAAGCGGATATGGGGTCTTTCTTGATTCTCATGGGGGTTTGGGAGACGGCAGCGTATGTAGCGTTTTTCCACTCCGTGGTTAGTGAGTTTATGGAGCAGGAAAAAGGATCTAATGGCCGGATTGTTCGTTTGCTCCTTTTGCTAACAATTCTTATTACCTTTCTGTATACGCAGTGCTTTACAAGGGTGAACTGCTGCTTGTGCCTACTGCTGCTCTGTGGAGCGCTGGCTTGGTCGTGGAATTCCTCGGCTGCAGACTATTTGATTATTGATAGAGACGAAGAACAGGTTTGAACATGAAAATAGGCATTTCCACATTTACGCATGGGGACAACTATGGGCAGAGGCTCCAGAACCTTGCTGTCCAAGAAACTCTCAAACTCTCGGGTGCAGATGTCCTTACGTTCAGACAGAAGGACTCGAGATCTGCCAAATACAAGCTCAAGTCTTTGGCTTCGCTCATTCCAAAGGGGCTTGCCGTTGCCCACATCCAGAGGCATCGTTCGTTTGAGGATTTCAATTCCCGTAACATTTCCTTTAGCCGGGAGGTTATATCTGATTCCAACCCTCCACGTGACATTAAATCCTATGACTTTTTCGTTGCTGGGAGCGACCAAGTTTGGTCTCCGTATTCCCCTGACGCTAACTCCACTATGTTTCTCACGTTTTCGCCAAGAGAAAAGCGCATTGCTTTTTCGCCAAGCTTGGCAGCTCCGACGATTCCCGAGGAGAAGCGTGAGCTGTTCCACGGCTATTTCGACGGGTTTGATAGGCTGTCCGTTCGTGAGCAGAAGAGCGCCGAGCTTATAAACAGTCTGTACGGCTTAAAGGCCGAGGTGTTGATTGACCCAACACTGATGTTTGACGGCTCCTGGTGGGAAAGGTATGAAAAAGAGCCGCACTGCGGGCTTCCAAATGATTATGTATTGACGTACTTCCTCGGGAGTGCAGCTTACGAAGAGAGGGTTGCCGAAATCTGTGATTCACTTAGCTGCAAGAGGGTCGATTTACTAGGGGATGCGCGCTACTACGCCCTCGGGCCTTCAGAGTTCCTCTATGCCGTCCGTCACGCAAAGCTTGTAGCGACAGATTCATATCACGGATCAATTTTCTCGATCTTGTTCGGGAAGCCGCTGATTTATTGCCCTCGTGAGTCCACTGGTCCAGACATGAGCAGCCGATTCGACACGCTAGCCAGCGAGCTGGGTGTTTCTTTCGTTGAGCGGTCAATTCTTTCCGTATGTAATTCGGAACTGCTCGAGAGTGACTATTCAAAGGCGTATGACAGGTTGGCAGCTCAGAGGAAGATCGTTGTTGAATTCCTCGATAGATGTGGATTGAGCATTCCCTCGGAGGCCGCCCGTGGCTAGCCAGCGTAAGGCGGGCGCCCTCCTCGGCTACGCCAACATCCTCGCAAAGAACCTCGTCAACCTCGTCTACACGCCGATGCTACTGTCCTACGTGGGGCAGGCGGACTACGGCGTCTTCCAGAGCTCGAACTCCTTTGTCTTCTCGCTGACGCTCCTGTCCTTCGGCTTCTCCGAGGCCTACGTGCGCTTCTACACGCAGACGGTGGCGCACGGCGGCGAGCGCGACATCCGGCACCTGAACGGCATGTACCTCACGCTTTACGTCGCCGTCACAGCCGCGGCGGTCGCCCTCGGCATGGGCTTCTCCGCAAACGCCGGCGCGGTGTTCTCGGCCGGGTTCACCGAGGCGCAGGTCTCGCTCGCCCGGGAGCTGCTCGCCATCATGACGCTCAACGTCGCCTCGACGTTGTTCACCGTCGTGTTCAATTCCTACATCACGGCGCACGAGCGCTTCGTCTACCAGCAGACCAGGCAGCTCGTCACCACGCTTGCGACGCCGCTGTGCGCCTGGGCCCTGCTGGCCGCCGGTATGGGGCCCGTGGGCGTTGCCCTAGCACAGCTCGCGGTGAACCTCGTCCTGCTCGCCCTCAACGCGCGCTACGCCATCGTCGTGCTGGGCATGCGCTTCGAGCTCAGGGGTGCCGACTGGGGCGTCATGCGCGGCATCGCCGCCTTCAGTGCCTGGATCTTCGGTAACCAGGTCTGCGAGATGGTCAATCAGAGCGTGCCCAACATCATGCTGGGGGCCATCTCGGGCGCGACTGCGGTATCTCTGTTCGCGGTGGCCGTGAACATCCGCCAAGTCTTCTACTCGCTCTCCACCACGATGTCGAACGTCTTCATTCCGAAGGTCAACCGCATCGTCGCCACCTCGGACGACAACGCCGAGCTCACTCGCCTTATGACGCGCGTGGGCCGCTACCAGATGGTACTGTTTTGCTGGGTGTACGGAGGTTTCGCTATTCTCGGGAAGTTTTTCGTGACGAGGTGGGCGGGCCCGGGCTTCGCCGAGGCCTACTGGCTCGTGCTCGCCATGACGCTACCCGTCATGGTGCCCCTCTGTCAGAACGTCGGCATCGAGATCCAGAGGGCCAAGAACATGCACCACGCCAGGAGTCTCGTCTACCTTGCGATGGCGGTCGGGAACGTTGCCTTCACCGCCGCGGCCGCCCCGGCGCTGGGGCCGTGGGCCCCCGCGATCGCCTATGTCGTCAGCATCGTGCTCGGCAACGGACTGTGGATGAACTGGTACTACCAGAAGCGGGTCGGTCTCGACATGCTCTTTTTCTGGAAGCGGAACCTGCCGGTGCTGCTCGCCTGGGCTGCCGTCACCGTCGCCTGCCTCGCTGGCACGGCGGTCCTGCCCGTCAACGGATGGCCCGCGTTCCTCGAGTGGGGCGCCGTTTACAGCGCGCTTTTCGCCATAGCCCTTTGGCTCGCCGTCCTAACGAAGGACGAACGTATCGCGGTCGTCTCTCGTCTCCCGTTCCTTAGATAGGGTCCATCATGAATGATTCCGAGAAATCCCCGAGGGTCGTCTCGCTTGGCGACCGTTGCTGCGGCTGCGGCGCGTGCGCTGCCCGCTGCCCCAAGTCATGCATCTCCATGGAACCCGATGATTGTGGCTTCCTACACCCCA
>CABUCQ010000016.1 GCA_902490095.1 uncultured Collinsella sp. | reverse complement strand
CGACGTCATCTACAAGTGCCTCGAGGACCTCGACGCTGCCCGCATCGGTATGCTCAAGCCCACCGAGGTCGAGGTCTCCACGGGTACTGCGACCGTTCTGGATACCTTCAAGGTGCCCAAGGTCGGTATCGCCGCCGGTGTCCGCGTCGAAGAGGGCGAGATCGCCGCGACCGATTCTGTGCGCCTGGTGCGCGACGGCATCGTGGTCTTCAACGGTAAAATCGCCTCGATGCGCCACTACAAGGACGAGGCCAAGAGCCTCAAGAGCGGTTCCGAGGGCGGTATTGGCCTGGAGAACTTCCAGGACATCAAGCCTGGCGACACCATTGAGGGCTACCGCATCGACCAGGTTGCCCGTACCGAGTAGGGGGTAGCGCTATGAAGCAAACGCAGGCAACCCGCCGTCTGGGCGAGCAGCTTCGCGAGAAGCTCGGTTATATCCTGCTCTTTGAGGTTTCCGATCCGCGTCTCGACCTGGTCACCCTGACCGCGGTCGAGGTCGCGGTGGACCGTTCGTTCGCGCGCGTGTACGTGTCGTGCGATGCGAGCCGCTACGACGAGGTCATGGAGGCGCTCGCCAGCGCCAAGGGCCGCATCCGTAGCCTGCTGGCCCGCTCGCTCGATTGGCGCGTCACGCCCGAGCTCGATTTTCGCATCGATCACTCGACCGATGAGGCTGAGCGCATCACGCGTGCGCTGGAAAACGTTCCCGCCACGCTTGCGATCGAAAAGGACGAGGACGGCTATCCAATAGCGGATGCCGCCCAGGAGGCAGCTTTAGATGAGTAATTCCGCCGACCTCGCATCGTGCGAGTCTGCAGATATTCAGCGACGCATCCTCGAGCTCATCGAGGATGCGTCCTCCATTGCGATTTCGGGACATACGTCTCCCGATGGTGACGCCCTGGGCTCCGTGCTGGGTCTGGGCCTCTCGCTTATGAAGTTTTTCCCCAACAAGGACATTGCCCTGCTGCTGGCAGACGATGACCCGGTTCCGCGCATCTACCGCTTTATGGAGGGCGCCGACCGTCTGGTGCCGGCATCTGCGTATACCGGCAATCCGGACCTGTTCATCTCGGTGGACGTGCCGGTCGTCGAGCGTCTGAACAACTCAGCCGAGGTACTCCGCCGCTCGTCGCATGTGGTGTGCTTCGATCATCATCCGGCGCGTGAGGAATTTGCCGAGCTGAGCCTGAGGTGCGTCGGCGCCGCAGCCTGCGCCATGATCATCGACCGCTTTTTGGACAATTGCGGCATTGTGGCTCGCGATGGCGTTGCGACCTGCCTGTTGTGCGGCCTGGTGACCGATACCGGTCGTTTTCAGTACCAAAACGCCGATGCCGCTGCGTTCCATGCCGCCTCGCGCCTGGTCGCGCACGGTGCCGATCCCGCGCGCGTTGCGCTCGAGGTCTACCAGAGCATGCGCGTAGAGTTCTTGCATCTCAAGTCCATCGTTATGGGCCGCATCAAGACCGTGGCGCACGGTCGCGTGGCATATAGTTATGCGTACCAGAGCGACCTCAAGGCCTGCGGCGTCACTTCGGACGAGTGCGACGGTCTGGTCGATGTGGTGCGCTCGGTGATGGGTGTGGAGGTTTGCCTGTTCCTGAAGGGCATTGAGGGCGATACCAAGGTGCGCGGTAACCTGCGCTCCAAGGGCGACCTCGATGTGTCCGAGATTGCTGCCAACTTTGGTGGTGGCGGGCATCATGCCGCCGCCGGCTTTTCCAACAACGGAACGATTCGCGAGACGCTCGCCGTGGCACTTCCCATGCTGGCCGAGCTGGTAGGGGAGGATCCCGCTTCGGTGACCGTCGAGCTCTAACATTTTGGATGGTACATGGCTCGTCGTACGCCTTCTCAATTGAATATGCTGCTCGCCGTCGATAAGCCGGTGGGCTGCACGTCCCACGACGTGGTATCGCAGTGCCGACGCGCCCTCCATGAGCGACGCGTCGGCCATGCCGGTACGCTCGACCCCATGGCCTCGGGTGTCATGGTGGTGGGCGTGGGCCAGGCGACCCGTCTGCTGGGCATGCTAAGTCTCGATACCAAAAGTTATGTCGCCGACATTTCGTTTGGCGTCGAGACCAACACCGATGACGCGGAGGGCGAGGCCGTTCGCACGGTGCCCGTTGCCCCCGAGCTGCACGATATCGCTTACGCCCGTGAGCAGCTTGACGCTATGCTTGGCCCGCAGTTGCAGGTGCCGCCAGCGTTTTCGGCCATCTCGGTCAATGGTGTTCGCGCCTATAAGAGTGCTCGCGAGGGCAATGCGATTGACTTGCCCCCGCGCCCCGTTGAGGTCTATGCCGCCGACCTGATCGCCGTGAGCGGCGAGGGCGATACGTGCGTCTGGACCGTGGCGTTTTCGGTAAGCAAGGGCACCTACATTCGCGCGCTCGCTCGCGATCTGGGTCGCGCCTGCGATAGTGCTGCGCATATTTCCGCGCTGCGCCGTACGGCCTCCGGCGTGGTTTCCATCGGCGCCTGTCATGCGGTAGAGGAGCTCTCTGCCGAGTCCGCGGCTGGCTTTGCCCTGGATCCCATTGCGGCCCTGGGCGCCACACGTGTTGACTTGCCGGGCAATCTTGCCGACGACCTGCTCTGCGGCCGACGCATTCCCGTTGAGCGTGCGCTTTCCGATTTCGATGCCTCGAAGGCGCCGTTTGCGTTGGTGCTCGATGGGGGACTCAAGGCGCTCGCCCGCATTGAGGGTGGCCGCTTTGTCATGGAGCACGTGTTTCCACAGGCAATCGGCGGTGTTCGATAATGTTGTCCGCTCGCGAGCTCGCGCGTATCTTTTTCGCGGGCGAGTCGGACGAGGCTCGCATCGTTACTGCCGATACGTTTGATGAGTGTGAGCACTTGGGTGCCGCATCGATCGCCATTGGCGTGTTCGACGGCGTTCACCGTGGACACCAGGAACTCATCGAAGCGCTTGTCCGTGATGCCCGTGCCCATGGCTGTAAGGCGGTCGTGGTTACCTTCGATCCTGATCCGGACGTTGTGGTGAGCTTTTCGCCCGCTCAAAAATTGATGACGACGGCCGACCGTCTGCATGCCCTGGCTCAAACCGGGGTCGATGCGGTGGTGGCCGTTCCCTTTACGCCTGAGGTTGCGGCACTCGACCATGTTGGTTTTCTTGCGCTGCTGTCGCGCGTGGTTGACATTCGCTCGATTCGCGTTGGTAGTGACTTTAGGCTGGGTCGTGGCGGAGCTTCTGGTGTTGCCGAGATGCGCGCCTGGGGTTCCGAGCACGGCGTTGACGTGTACGGTCACGACCTGCTTTGCGAGGGCGGTGAGGCCATTTGCGCCACCCGCATTCGCCATGAGCTGGGACAGGGCCATGTGGAGCTTGCTGCTGAGTTACTCGGCCGTCCGTATATGGTGCGCGGCGGTGTTATTCGCGGCCGTCACGAGGGTTCTGGCATGGGCTTTCCCACGGCAAACCTACAAGTTCCCGATGGTATTCAGGTGCCTGCGGACGGCGTGTATGAGGGCCTGGTGCTGGTCGATGATACCGTGTGGCCCTCTGCCGTGAACGTCGGCCTGCCGCCAACGTATGCTGACGATGCAGCATCTGCGCATCTCGAGGCTAATTTAATTGGTTATTCGGGCGACCTTTACGGCTCTTCTGTTTCGCTGGCGTTTACGCGTTGGCTGCGTCCCTCGCGTCTGTTCGATTCGCTGGATGAGTTGATCGCGACCGTCGAGGGTAATATCGAGGACATTCGTCACAACTTGGGTGAGCAGGGGGTGAGCATCCGTGATTAGCGATGAGGAAAAAGACCAGGTACGCGCTGCGTCCGACCTGGTTGCCATCGTGCAGGAAACGGTCGAGCTCAAGCCCCGCGGCCATGAGTTTTGGGGATGCTGCCCCTTCCATGGCGAAAAGACTCCGTCCTTCCACATTATCCCCGCCACGCAGGTGTGGCATTGCTTTGGCTGCGGCGAGGGTGGCGACGTCTTCACCTATATCATGAAGCGCGAGAACCTGAGCTTTCCCGAGTCAATCCGTTATTTGGCCGATCGCGCGGGTATTGAGCTGCATGACACCGGAGATCGCCGCGAGCGCGGTACCAAGCGTGCCCGCATCTACGATTTGTGCGCCGAGACCGCCCAGTTCTACCACACGATGCTTATGCGCGGTAAGGACGGCCGTCCGCGCGAGTACTTTGCCAGCCGCGGCATGGGTGGCGACGTCTGCCGCCGCTACTGCCTGGGCTTTGCGCCGGGTCGCAACGCGCTGGTATCGCACCTGTCGCAGGCGGGCTTTACTCCGCAGGAGATGATCGACGCCAACGTGGCTGTGAGTCGCGGGCGTGGGCAGCTTGCCGACCGCTTCTACGACCGCGTGATGTTTCCCATCTTTGATGAGCAGGGTCACAACATCGCCTTTGGCGGTCGCATCATGGGAGACGGCCAACCCAAGTACCTCAACACCGCCGAGACGAGCGTATTTCATAAAAAGCGAAACCTCTACGGCTTTAATTGGGCCAAGGAGTTTATCGTCGCTCAGGATACCGCCATCGTGGTAGAGGGCTATACCGACTGCATCGCCTGTTGGGAGGCGGGGATTAAAAACGTTGTCGCTACGCTGGGCACCGCGCTCACGGAGCATCATGTCAAGACGCTCACCCGCTTTGCCAAGCGCATCGTGTATATGTTTGACGGCGATGCCGCGGGCCAGAAGGCCGCCCGTCGCGCGATTCAGTTTATCGAACAGGATTCGATGGACCTGCGCTGCGTGGTGCTGCCCGACGGCAACGATCCCATGGAGTTCATTACGGCGCATGGTGGACAGGAGCTGCAGGCGCGCATCGACGCTGCCGAGCCCCTCATGGACTTTGTCTACCGTTCGCTGCAGGAGTCGAGCGACATCACCACGCCGGGCGGTCGCGCCAAGGCGCTGGAAGATGCGCTGACGCTTATCTATCCGCTGCGCGATAGCTATATGATCGATACGTACTTTATCCAGATTGCCGATCTGCTGGGTTTGGATCTGGAAACAGTGCGTGCGAGCTCGGGCCGCGTGTTTCGCGATGTCGCCAAGCGCGAGGATGCGGAGCGTCGCCGTGAGCAGAACTATGAGCGTCAGCGGGCGCAGTCTGAGCGGTCCGGCGGGACGGGCAGTCGGGCGTCGAGTTCTCGCGATGCCGGTCGCGGCGCTTGGGCATCGGGCGCGACGCCGCCGGTGTCCGCGCCGGTCGAAGAAGAGCCGTACGACTACGTCCCGCTCGATGCCTACGGTGCCGCGCCCGTGGAGGTCGTCGACGATCTGCCGCCAATCGATGTGCCTGATGGTATGGGTGCTGAGCCTGTGGCTGACGGTTCGGGTGCATCGGCTGCGGCGGCGCCGATGGTTCTGACCGATCTTGAGCGTAAGTCCTTGGCAGGGGAGCGCGAGCTGCTGACGATGCTCACGAGCTACCCCGACCTGTTCCGCACGTATGCCGACCGCATCTGCTCCATCGAGTGGGTTGACCCACGTCACGAGTCCATCGCATGGGCCGTTCTGGCTACGCCGCCGGGAACCGATCCTGCAGCTTGCATGGATGCGGCACGCTCGGTGTGTTCCGAGGCGGCAACGCTTGTGAGTGCCGGGCGCATCTCGGCGACGAGCAAGCACCCCACCGAGACGAACATTGTGTTTATGCTCGATACGCTCGAGCTCTACACCATCAAGCGCCGCATGCGTGCCGCACAGGCCAAGCTGCGCCAGGACCGTTCGCTCGATGATGAGGCCCGTCGTTCGCTGACTGTGCAGGCCGCGCGGGACTCGCAGCGTCAGCGCGAACTGCAAAAGTCGATCGGCGGCGTGGCGGACCCGTTCCGTTTGATCGGCCTGGAGGCCGCAGGCACTGAACAAGCCTAGATGTTGTGGTCAACCAGCGTATTCTCGCCTATATCCAGTCCTCTTTTTGGGTATAGACGTCAATGTGTGTGCTAAAGTATTGAGTCCTGTGGACTATGAAGGGAGAATCTGTGCCAAAAAAGACTGAGAGCACGGGTACTGGGCTGGAATCCTACGTTGCAAAGCTCATGGGCAACGGCTCAAACAGGACTTCGGTAACCGAGGACGAGATTCAGGTCGCCCTGAAGGATATCGATGTAACTGATGAGCAGCTCACCGCGGTGTATTCCGCGCTGCGCAACAGCGGCATCCAGATTATCTCCGCGAGCGGTAACGACGACGCCCCCATGGACGTCGACGATGACGATAACGATACCGATACCGACGATTTCGATGACGACGACGAGCACGATTCCGGCTCGCTCGACGATCACGAGCTCAAGATGGCCCGTCAGGCCGATGCCGAGATGGGTTCTTCCAAGAGCAAGAAGAAGCGCACCGTGCGCACGTCCCGTTCACGCTCCCGCGTGCGTGGCATCGATGCCTCCACGGTGATGCTGACCGGCGATCCGGTTCGTATGTACCTCAAAGAGATCGGCAAGGTCGACCTGCTGACCGCCTCCGAAGAGGTCGATCTGGCCATGAAGATCGAGGCCGGTCTTGAGGCCACCGAGAAGCTCGAGGCCGCCGATGCCGGTGAGCTCGAGCTCACGCGTGCCGAGATGCGTCGTCTTACGCGCATTGAGAACGTCGGCCTCGAAGCTAAGCAGGCACTCATCAGCGCAAACCTGCGTCTGGTCGTCTCCATCGCCAAACGCTATGTCGGCCGCGGCATGCTGTTCCTTGACCTGATCCAGGAGGGCAACCTCGGTCTGATCCGCGCCGTTGAGAAGTTCGACTACCAGAAGGGCTTTAAGTTCTCCACGTACGCCACGTGGTGGATCCGTCAGGCCATTACGCGCGCCATTGCCGATCAGGCCCGTACCATCCGTATTCCCGTGCATATGGTCGAGACCATCAACAAGCTCGTCCGCGTGCAGCGCCAGCTCCTTCAGGACCTGGGTCGCGACCCGACCCCTGAGGAGATCGGTGCCGAGATGGACATGAGCGCCGACCGCGTCCGCGAGATCCAGAAGATTTCGCAGGAGCCCGTGTCGCTCGAGACCCCCATCGGCGAGGAAGAGGATTCCCAGCTGGGCGACTTCATCGAGGACTCCCAGGCTATCGTTCCGCCCGATGCCGCCAGCTTCTCCATGCTGCAGGAGCAGCTCACCCAGGTGCTCGACTCGCTTGCCGATCGTGAGCGCAAGGTTATCGAGCTGCGCTTTGGCCTTGTCGACGGGCATCCCCGCACGCTCGAGGAAGTCGGCCGCGAGTTTGGCGTCACGCGCGAGCGTATCCGCCAGATCGAGTCCAAGACCCTGGCCAAGCTCCGCCACCCGAGCCGCAGCAGCAAGCTCAAAGACTATATCGAAAGCTAGTCAAGCAAGAAGCGCCCTCAAGCACATCCGCTTGGGGGCGCTTTCATGTGGTCATTGGGGACGTCCCCAATGACTAGGTCGGAAAAAATCTCAAAAAAGTTCTTGCCCTAAGCTGATTCGTCCGTATAATAAACTTCGTTGCTTGAGAGCACGCACCTATTCCTCGGTAGCTCAATGGTAGAGCACGCGGCTGTTAACCGCGCTGTTGTAGGTTCGAGTCCTACCCGGGGAGCCAGAATTTTCCAGCCCTTTCCGTTGGGCTTTTAAATTCCTCGGTAGCTCAATGGTAGAGCACGCGGCTGTTAACCGCGCTGTTGTAGGTTCGAGTCCTACCCGGGGAGCCAGGTTGTAAAACCCGTCGCTTATGCGGCGGGTTTTTTCATGCCGCGATCGCCTGGCGCGAACGTTGCCATATCAACATTTCGTGTCGAGGATGTAATCCCGCGACCCACCACCTCAACATGGCGCGGTCGTTGTAGAATATTGCAATGATTGCTCCCACGAGATGGTGCCGCGAGCACCAGATAAGGAGATTCTTGTGTCTGAGACCATTAACGGCAGCCTGAGCGTCTCGAACGACGTTATTGCCGATATTGCCGGTTATGCCGCGATGACGTGCTATGGCGTCGTCGGTATGGCTGAGCAGCTCCAGGGCGCCGAGAGCGTGCGCCTGCTTGCCGGTCAGCGCCTCCGCAAGGGCGTGCTTGTCTCCGCCGACGAGAACGGCCTTACGGTCGATCTTCACGTCGTGCTCGAGAACGGCGTCAACATGAAGTCCGTCTGCCACAATCTTTCGAGCTCCGTTGCCTTCACTCTGCAGGAGATCGCCCAGATCGATCCCGCCAGCCTTAAGATCGGCATCCATATCGACGCGCTCAAGAGCCGTCTGAACTAGCATCCGAAAACGGAGATTCAAATACCCATGATTGCAAAGACCATTCGCACCTGTTTTCCGATCGCTGCGGCTGCCGTTTCCGACAAGGCCGAGGAGATCAACAAGCTCAACGTCTTCCCCGTACCCGACGGTGACACCGGCACCAACATGTCGCTCACGCTCGCCTCGGTGACCAAGGAGCTTTCTGCTCTTCCTGCCGACGCCGACATGGAAGCCATCGCCGGCGCCATCACCCACGGCTCCCTCATGGGTGCCCGCGGCAACTCCGGCGTCATCACCTCGCAGATTCTGCGCGGTGTGGCCGAGGGCCTCGTCTCTGCCGATGAGCCCATCACGTCCGCCAACATCGCCTTCGCCTTCCGTCGCGCCGTCAAGGTCGCCTTCCAGGCTGTCCGCAAGCCCATCGAGGGCACGATCCTCACGGTCCTGCGCGATGTCTCGACCAAGGCAGACGAGTGCGAGAAGAAGAAGTTCTCTGCCGAGGATGCGCTCGACGCCATCGTCGTCGAGGCCTACCAGTCCGTCGCCCGCACGCCCGACCTGCTGCCCGTTCTGAAGGAGAACGGCGTGGTCGACTCCGGCGCCTTTGGCTTTGCCATCTTCCTGGAGAACTTTGTTGCCGCCGCGCTTGGCCGCAGCACCGTTGTCGAGGATTTCTCCGCCACGTTTGATTCCGCTGGCTCTGCCCGCGACGCGGCCCTCGGTCGCGTTGAGATCGAGGCCAACGATGACTGGGAGGGCTCGGAGTTCCGCTACTGCAACGAGTTCCTCTTTAAGGCCGACGCCCCGTTTGACGAGGACGAGTGTCTTAAGTTCCTGGGCTCCATGGGTGACTGCGAGCTGCTCGTGGGTGCCTACCCCGACTATAAGATTCATGTGCACTCCAACACCCCCAACCTGGTGCTCGAGCACATGCTGCAGCTCGGTCAGATCTATGAGGTCTTTATCCACAACATGGAGATGGAGGCCCACGACCGTACCGCCAAGATTCACGAGGACCAGGAGAAGGCTGCCGAGCCCGAGAAGGCCCTGGGCTTTGTCGCCGTTGCCGCTGGGTCCGGCGAGGCAGACATCCTCAAGTCTCTCGGCGTCGACGTAATCGTGTCGGGTGGTCAGACCATGAACCCCTCGACTGCAGACCTGCTGGGCGCCGTCGACCAGGTCAACGCGACCTCGGTCATCATCCTGCCCAATAACGGCAACATCCGCATGGCTGCCGAGGCCGCAGCCTCTGCCTGCACCGACAAGAAGGTCGCCGTCGTTCCCACGAAGACCGTCCCGCAGGCGTTCTCCGCGCTGTTCGCCGTCCTGCCCGATTCTGAGCTCGAGGACGCCGTCGCCGCCATGGTCGATGCCATCAGCGAGGTCCGCGATGGCGAGGTTACCCGCGCCGTGCGCGACTCCAGCGCCTCCGACGGCTCGCCGATTCACTCCGGTGATGTCATGGGCATCATTGCCGGCTCCATCGATGTGGTTGGCTCCGACGTGAAGCAGGTCACGCTCGATTGCATCAACCGCATGCAGGAGGAAGAGGAGGGTGACGCGCTGACGATTCTGGCCGGCGAGGAACTGTCCGATGAGGCCTTCCAGGAGATCGTCGACGCTATCGAGGAGGCTCAGCCCGATCTGGAGATCGACGCCCATCGTGGCGAGCAGCCGCTCTATCCCGTGATCTTCTCGATCGAGTAGGCATCTGCCCATGTCCGAGCTCTGCTCCGTGCCGCGCGTCTCGGAGCGCTTTGCCCAGAGCAATGCGCTCGACGAGGATATCGCGCGACTCAAATATGTTTCGGGTAAACGTGAGGAGGCCCTTCGCCGTCTGGGAATTCGGACGGTGGGGGACCTCCTTCTCCATATCCCTCATCGATACCTCGACTTTACCCGTTCGTGGTCCATCGAGATGGCGCCCATCGGTACCGTGTGCACCATCATCGCCACGGTCGACCGTATCGTCCAAAAGCAGCCTCGTCCGCGCATGCAGGTGACCGAGGTCTCACTCGTTGACGAGACGGGCGTGCTGCAGGTCGCCTTTTTCCGTCAGCCCTGGATTGCCCAGCAGCTTAAGCAGGGCGACCGCCTGGCCGTGATGGGCAAGGTCGAGTTTGCCTACGGCTTTAAGCAGATGGCCTCGCCGCACTTTGAAAAGCTCGAGGAAGGGCGTGCCGCGGGCACTATCCTGCCGGTCCATTACGTGAGTGATGGCGTGAGCCAGGCGTGGATGCGCCGCATCGTAAGCGGCGCGCTCGAGGTCGTCGGCAATCCCTTTGATCCCATTCCCGCGCCGCTGCGCGCAAAGCGGAAGCTCATGAGCAATGCCCGCGCGTTGCGTTCGATCCACTTTCCCTCGAGCATGGCTGAGCGCGACATTGCGCGCGCACGGCTTGCCTACGAGGAGTGCCTCTACCTGCAGCTGGCGCTGCGCCTGCGCAACGACGGCGGCCTGGTCGATGTGGTTCCCTATGCCCACACCGCGGGCGAGCACCTGGCCGCGCTCAAGCAAGCCCTGCCGTTTTCGCTGAGCGACGAGCAGGACGCCGCGTTCCAAGACATCCTGCATGATATGTGCGATGGCGGGCGCGTGATGAACCGGCTGCTGCTGGGCGATGTCGGTACCGGCAAGACCGCCGTTGCTGCCTGCGCGCTGGCTGTGGCTACCGATAGCGGCACCCAGGCCTGCGTTATGGCGCCCACGGGCGTGCTGGCGCGCCAATATGCCGATAAGACCGGCCCTCTGCTCTCGCAGGCCGGCATGTCCTGGGCGCTTCTGACGGGTGCCACGCCGGCCTCAGAGCGCGAGCGGATCCATTCCCAGCTGGAATCGGGCGAGCTTGATGTGCTCTTTGGAACCCACGCGGTCCTTTCGGATGACGTTACGTTCAAGCATCTGTCGCTCGTGGTCATCGATGAACAGCACCGGTTTGGCGTCGGCCAACGCAACGCCCTGCGCGCGAAGGGCCCCGGTGCCGATCTGCTCGTTATGACGGCGACACCGATCCCGCGTACGCTGGCGCTTTCGGTCTACGGCGATCTGGACACGAGTATCATCCGCCATCGACCCGTCCCTGGCGCTGGCGTGACGACACGCGTGCTCACCGAGTCGAGCCGCGACCTCGCCTATGGCGCCATCCGCGAGGCGCATGAAAAGGGTCAGCAGGCCTACGTGATTTGCCCGCTCGTGGAGCCGAGTGACTCGGCCGATGAACTGGAAGACGTGCCCGGTATTGCCCGCGACGATGAGGGCCGCGTAACCGTCCCCGTGCCGCTGCACGATACGGCGACCGAGTTCGATCGCCTGCGTCTGGCGTTGCCGGGTCTTGCCATCGAGCGCCTTCACGGCCGTATGCCAGCGGGGGAGAAGGATCGCGTGATCGACGCCTTTAAGCGTGGCGAGATCGATGTGCTCGTCTCGACTACGGTGGTCGAGGTGGGCGTCGACGTGCCCAACGCCACCGTCATGGTCATCGAGAACGGCGAGCGCTTTGGTTTGGCTGCCCTGCACCAGCTGCGCGGTCGCGTGGGCCGCGGCAGCGTGTCGGGCACGTGCCTGGTCATGACGCACTCCAAGGGCAACGGTGGCGCATCGGCGGCGCAAGACCGTCTCCAGTCGCTCGAAAAGACCTCGGACGGCTTTACGCTCGCCCAGATGGACCTGCGCCTGCGCCATGAGGGCGAAATCCTGGGCTACCGTCAGCATGGCGGCGTGACCCTGCGCTTTGTGGACCTGGACGCCGACGAGGATCTTATCGAATGGGCCCATTTGGACGCGGTCGAGCTCTTGCGGTATGCTTGCAACCTTGACTCCGTGGCGACGCGCCCCTTGCGCGACGCGGTCGCCACGCGCTATCGACATATCTTTAAGGAGGTCAGCGGAGGATGAGAATCATCGGCGGCGAATGGCGCGGTCGTAAGATCGAGGAGCCCCGTGGTCGCGATGTCACCCGCCCCACGACTGATCGTGTGCGCGAGGCGTGCGCATCTATGGTCATGTCGGCATTCGATTTCGATTTGGACGAGGTTCGTGTGCTTGACGCTTTTGGCGGCTCCGGTGCCTTAGGGTTAGAGATGCTCTCTCGTGGGGCCCGCTCGCTCACGACGTTTGAGATCGATCGCAACGCCGCACGGCTCATTACCAAGAATTTCGAGTCGCTCTGCCGTGATCGTGCGCGCTGGCGTGTGGTGACGGGTGACGTGCTGGCGAGCGCCTCGCGCGGCCGCGTGCCGGGCGGCCCCTTTGATCTGGTCTTGCTCGACCCGCCCTATGCTTTTGGTGCCGAGCCGGTCGAGGAACTGCTGCAGAACCTGGCTCAGCAGGGTCTGCTTGCACCTGGCGCTTATGCCCTGTTTGAGCATGCCGCCGCCGATGCGGGCGCGCATCCGGCAGACTTTGAGACTGTACGTGAGAAGCGCTACGGCATTACCTCGGTCGACCTGCTTCGTTGGGTCGGCGATGACGATGGTGAGGGCGATAGCGCCGGCACCGATGCTGACAACAACGATGCCACGACGTTTCAGGAGGATGCTCATGAGTGACACCATCAATCGCGTGATCGTCCCGGGCACCTTCGATCCCATCACGTTTGGCCATATCGATGTGATCCGCCGCGCCCGCCGCATCTTTCCTAGCGTGATCGTGGCCGTTGCCGAGTCGCAGGGCAAAAACGGTGTGGGCACCACGTTTACGCTCGATGAGCGCGTGGCGCTGGCCCGCGAGGCGCTCGGTGATATCGACGGCGTCGAGGTCCTGCCCTTTACCGGCCTCTTGGTCGACTTCGCTCGTGAGCAGGGGGCGGGGGCCGTGGTCAAGGGCCTGCGCGCCATGACCGACTTTGAGTACGAGCTGCAGCAGGCCGACCTCAACTATCGCTTGGATAACGAGCTGGAGTCCATCTTTGTCATGAGTGCGCCGCAGTACGGCTATATCTCGAGCTCGGTTGTTCGCCAGATCGCCTCGCTCGGTAGTGACGTATCGACGTTTGTCCCGTCCAACGTGGTCGAAGCGCTCAAACATCGCTTTTCGTGACGTTTCTTATTGCCTGGTGGCATGTGGTAAACTAGCACGATGATATGTTACCTATGAAAGGAGACCGGATGCCGGGCGAGAATTTTCCTGGCGATAGGATCGTCAGCTTGGTCGATGAGCTCGAAGGGCTGATCGAGGAAGCCAAGCCGCCTTTCGGCAAGAACGCTCAGTTCAAGGTCATCGACGCCGACGTGTTCTTCAACATCCTCGACGAGATCCGCATGAGCTATCCCGAGGAGTGGCAGAAGTCCCGCCGTATCCTTAAGGAGCGCGAGGAGCTCATGGCTTCCGCCGCCGCTCAGGCCGATTCCATCATCGCTGACGCTCAGCAGCAGGCCCTCACCATTGCCGGTGAGCAGGAGATCGTCCGCCTTGCGCAGCAGCAGGCCGACGACATCCGCGATCGTGCCCAGCAGTACGAGCGCGAGACGCGTTATGCTGCCGAGGACTACGCAGAGCAGGTCTTTACGCACCTCGAGGAGAACCTTAAGAGTCTGACCGGCACCGTCACTCGTTGCCGTCAGCAGCTCAACGAGGGCGCCGCCCAGCAGAACGGTCAGTGGTAATGGCTGAGTTCCCGAGCGTTACCGTCGATCTTTCCGAGCAGCTCGAGTTTCCTGGAGATTCGTATCCGCTGACCGGTAAGGTCGATGTCGCCACCTACACGGTGGGCGAGAAAGAGTACCAGCTACAGGACGGCATCGACTACGACGTTGTCTTTACCAATGCCGGTACCGGTGTCTTGCTCACGGGCATGGTCCGCGCGCACGCCACCGGCGAGTGCGACCGTTGCCTGGAGCCCGCCTCGTTTGATATCGCCGGCGAGATCGAGGAGTTCTACCTCTTTGAGGAGCCCGAGGATTCCGAGGCTTACGAGGACGGCTACGAGCTCCTGGGTGAGGACCGTCTCGTCGATCTGGGCGAGCCCATCAATGACGCGGTCGTTATGGACACGCCGTTCGTGGTGCTCTGCAAGCCCGATTGCCGCGGTCTGTGCCCCACTTGCGGTTGCAATCTCAACGTCGAGCAATGCGATTGTGCTGCCCAAGCCGAGGCCGAATGGGCCGAGGCCACGGAAAATCCATTTGCAGCATTGAAGAATCTCAAGCTCGATGAGTAAAACTGTGGTAGTATCGCTACTTGCGCGTAATCGCCACACTGGATAGTTCATAAGGAAGGTCACTATGCCCGTACCTAAACAAAAGCAGGGTCGTATCCGCACTCACACCCGTCGTTCCGCCAACATGAAGATCTCGGCTGCGGCTCAGTCCACGTGCCCCCGTTGCGGCGCTGTCAAGCTTCCGCACCACGTGTGCCCCAGCTGCGGTTTCTACAAGGACCGCGAGGTTATCGTTACCGAGTAACGGTATACTCTGGATGCGATGCCGTTCCAAACGGAACCACAATGGCCGGCTCAATGAGTCGGCCATTTTTGTATAAGGAGCATGTATATGAGTAACGTTCGCGTTTGTGTAGACGTTGTGGGTGGAGACGAGAAACCTCAGGTTGTTCTCGATGGTATCGAGGCTGCACTTGCTGCCGATCCCGATATCGAGGTCTTGGCAGCTGGCCCCGCCGAAATCGTCAATCCCTTTGCTGCTTCCCACGCACGTGTTGAGGCCCTTGAGGCACCCGACGTTATCGCCATGGATGACGATCCCATTCGCGCCGTGATGACCAAACGCAAGTCTTCGATTGTGCTTGCCTGCCGCGCCATCAAGAAGGGAAATGCGGACGCGTTCTTCTCCGCCGGCTCCACCGGCGCCATGACCGCCGCGGCTACTGCCTACGTGACGCCGTTTAGATATATGGCCGAAGGTAAGAAGCAGCCGGTGCGTCCCTGTCTGACCAATGCGCTGCCCAATCGTGCCGGCGGTCTGACGGTGCTGTGCGATATGGGCGCCAACCCCGATGTCGAGGTCGATGACATGGTGCGTTTTGCCCAGATGGGTAGCGCCTATGCCCGCGTCGTCCTGGGCATCGAGCATCCCCGCGTGGGCCTGCTTGGTAACGGCACCGAGGACGAGAAGGGCTCCAACTTTACCAAGGCCTGCTTCCCGGCCATGAAAGCCGCCGTTCCCGGCTTTGTTGGTAACTGTGAGGGAACGGACATCACCTCCGGTAACTTCGATGTCGTCGTTGCCGATGGCATGTCGGGCAATATTGCGCTCAAAGCCACCGAGGGCGCTGCCAAGTTTTTGCTGCAGGAACTCAAGGGTGCCTTTATGTCTTCGCTTGGCACCAAGATCGCCGCGCTGCTCATTAAAAAGCAGATGCGCGAGATAAAGGCCAAGCTATCGGGCGACGCCAAGGGCGGCGCGATTCTTTTGGGCCTGCGCGGCGTGGTCCTGATCGGCCATGGCGCCACCTCGGTCGAGGCTGTTAAAAACGGTACGCTCGCGGCGGCCGAAGCCGTGCGCGCCGGGCTGGTCGAGAACGTCGCCAACTCCATGGACGGTATCGTTTTATAACACCGGCGTTATGCGCCTCGGGGCGTGTTTCGTGGGGTAGAATCAGAACCGTGTCTTGGTACCGCCCGGGCGGTACCATTCTTTTGGTATTCATGCACTATGAGAGGAAGCGCTATGGACCGCTCCGAAATCTTCGACAAGATCGCCGAGGTCGCTGCTGACGTTCTGGGCGTCGATGTTGCCGAAATTAGCGATGAGACCACCTTTGACGACCTCGATGCCAACTCGCTCGAGCGCCTGCAGCTGGTTACGGCTATCGAGGACGAGTTCAACCTCGAGATCGATGACGAGACTCTGCTCTCGCTCAACTCTGTCGCCGACGCCGTCGACGCGATCGAAAATGCCGGGGAGGCCTAAGTCTTGGCTTTGTCTGAACGACTTACGCGCGCCCAGGAAATCCTGGGCCATGAGTTCAATAATAAGGTGCTGCTGCGCGCGGCCCTTACGCATCCCTCGGCAGTCGAGGGCCAGCCGGTTTCTGCCAGCTATGAGCGTCTTGAGTTCTTGGGCGATTCCATTTTGGGCGCTGTGGTCGCACGCTCCCTGTTTGAGTCCTATCCGGAGTTTGACGAGGGCAAGCTCACGCGCCTGAAGGTGTCGCTTGTCTCGGGCGCTACGCTGTCCGAGGTGTCCCACGAGCTGGGCATCGACGACATCATCATCTTTGGTGCCTCCGAGACCGGTACCGGTGCGCGCGGCCTGCATTCGGCCCTCGAGAACGTCTATGAGTCGCTCGTGGGCGCGCTGTACCTGGATGCCGGCTGGGATGCCGCGGCAGAGTTCATTCACCGTACGCTTAAGCCGCATTTGGCTTCCGAGCGTGCCGAGCATCCTGCGAACCCCAAGTCGTTTTTGCAGGAGTGCGTGCAAGCCGACGGTCACGAACCCCCGGCGTACAAGCTCGTTGGCTCCGAGGGCCCGGCGCATGCGCCCACTTTTACCGCCGTGGTTTTGATCGATGGTATTCGCCAGGGTCGCGGCTCCGGCTCCTCAAAGAAGGAAGCCGAGGGAGCCGCCGCGCTCGAAGCGCTCGACCGCATGGGTTACACCACCAACGGCGTGATTCTGAACAAGAAGCACGTGTAAGCGAGGAACCGTGTATCTCAAGTCCCTCACGCTCAAAGGGTTCAAGTCGTTTGCCGACCGCGCCCATATGACGTTTGAGCCGGGCCTGACCGTCATCGTCGGTCCCAACGGCTCGGGAAAATCGAACATCTCTGACTCGATTCTGTGGGTCCTGGGCGAGCAGAGCGCCAAGCAGCTGCGCGGCCAGGCCATGGAGGACGTCATCTTCTCGGGCTCGTCAGCGCGCAAGCCGGTGGGTGTCGCCGAGGTCACGCTGGTGCTCGATAACTCGGACCATATGCTGCCCGTCGATTTTGACGAGGTCGCCATCACCCGTCGCATGTATCGCTCGGGCGAAAGCGAGTACCTCATCAACTCGAGTCCGTGCCGTCTGATGGACATTCAGGACATTCTGCACGATTCGGGCCTGGGCAAGGATACGCATTCCATCATCAGCCAGGGCAAGCTCGACGCCATTTTGCAGAGCCGCCCCGAGGAGCGCCGCGCCCTTATCGAGGAGGCTGCCGGCATCTCCAAGCACAAGCGCCGCAAGGAGCGTGCGCTCAAAAAGATTAAGTCGATGGACGAGCACCTGACGCGTGCCCGCGACATCAATAAGGAAATCGCCCGTCAGCTGCGACCGCTGGAGCGTCAGGTCGATCGCGCGCGCAAGTACAAAGAGCTGTCCTCGCGCGCGAACGAGCTTACGCAGATGCTAGCCGTCGACGAGCTGCGTTCGCTGCAGTCGCAGTGGAATGACCTGGAGAGCCGCTCCAAGGAGGGCGCTGCCGAGCTTGAGCTTGCGCAGTACCGCTTGGGCGAAAAGGAGCGCGAGCTCGAGAAGCTCCAGGTTATGCTCGAGGAAAAGGGCCTGTTTGTGGGCGATCTGGGCGAGCAGCGCCGCCATATGCAAGACGTGGTCGGCCGCATTAACTCCGACATGCGCCTGCTCGAGGAAAAGGGCCACAACATGGTGTCGCGCCTGTCCGACATGCGCGGGCAGATTTCGAGCTCCGAGCATCAGCGTCGTCGCGTGGTCGAGGAGCTTGAGGACGCGCGTGCGCAGCTTGAGGAAGTGACCGGTGCGCACATGCAGGCCCAGGAGGACGTTGACGCCGCTGGTCCTGCCGCCGCCGAGCTCCACGAGCGGCGCGTGGCGCTCGACAATCAGATTTCGCAGCTTACGCGTGAGCAACGCGATGTGCAGCGCGTAGCCGATAACGCCGCGCTCGAGCTCGCCAAGGTGAAGGATTCCTTGAGCAATGCCGAGGTCGAGGACAACATGTATGCCTCGCGCCTGGAGCAGATCGATGAACAGCTCGAGGAGGTCACGGCTTCGCTCGAGAGCCGTCGCGACCGCGCCGAGGAGCTTGAGGGCGCTCTTGAGGAAGCGCGCCAGGCTCAGGTCGATGCGCGTGAGGCCACCGAGACCGCACGCGCGGCCCTGAAGGACCTGCGTGCCCGCGAGAGCGAGGCGCGCAACAAGTTATCCGAGGTGCGCTCGGAGCTTGCCAGCCAAAAGAAACTCGATGCCCGCATGGCCGACAGCTCGCCGCTGGTGAGCCGTCTGGTGGGTGCGCTGGGTGATGATGTCTCTGGTCGTCTGGGCGACGTGCTCGAGGCCCCGCGCGAGCTTGAGGGCTTGGTTGAGCAATTGCTCGCCGGCGATATCGATGCACTGCTGTTCGACGATACGTCCGCGCTTGAGCGTGCCGGTCGTGCCGCTCTGGACCAGAAGAAGGCCTCGGGCGAGGCGCTGCTGGTGGCGCGCGGCGTGAGCGGCTCTACCGCCGCTGAGGGCGCTGCCGGTACCCGTCTGGTCGATCGCCTTTCCGTGCGCGCAGGCTACGGTCCCGTCGTCGAGGCGCTGCTCGGCGGCTATTACATGGTCGATGACTTGGCTACCGCGCTGGCCGCGCCTGTCGTTGACGGTGTGACCTACGTGACTCCCGATGGCGCTCGCGTAAGCTGTGGCGGCCTGGTGCGCGTGGGCCTCGATGCCGGCGAGGCGTCGGGTGCCTTGGAGCGCAAGCGCCGTATCCGCGAGCTGGAGGGGCTTGAGCCCGATTTGGCCGCTGTGTTTGAACATGTGTCAGGCCAGGTCGTTGAGGCCAATGCGGCCGTTGAGGAAGCGCGTGCCGCCGAGGGCGATGCCGCCGGTGAGATTGCCCGCCTTGAGGGCGAGCGCCGCTCGCTGCTTTCCGAGATCGGCCGTCTGGAGCAAAGCGCCAACAATGCCGAGGTCGAGCGCGTGCGCATCTCCAAGCGCCGCGAGCAGGCCTCCGAGGCCGTTCGCGCTGCGCGCCCGCGTGTTGACGAGCTTACCCGTTCGCGTGACGAGGCCCGTGCGCAGGCAAGCGATCTGGGCTTGCAGATTGCCGAGGCCAACGACGAACTCGACCGCGTTCGCCGTGACGATTCCGAGGCTGCCGGCAAGCTCGCCGACGCCAAGGTTCGCCTAGCCCAGACGAGCGAACGCCTGCGTTCGCTGAAGGGCCGCGTGCCCGACCTGGAGCATCGTCTTGAGGGCATCGACCGTCGTATCCGCGGAACACGCCAGGCCTCGCGCTCACTCGAGCTGCTGCGTCTGCGCGTCGACCCCATGCACGAGCGCTATTCGGCCCTGCTGGAGCGCGCGTCGGATTGGGCCGCGCGCCTGCGTGATCAGGCTTCACTCGAGGAGGCGGACTCGGCCTCGCTCAAGAAGACCATCGAGGATGCCAAGGCAGAGGTTGCCCGCGCTAAGGAGCGAGTCGATACCGCCTCCGCCACGCAAAACGAGTTCAAGGTCGCGCGTGGCAAGCTCGAGGTGCAGGTCGAGGCTGCCATCAAGGCCATTACCGCCGATGGCACGACGGTGCTCGAGGAAGCGCTCATGCTTCCGGCGCCCACGGACCGCGATGCCGCCGAGCGCGAACTCAACCAGCTTGTGCGCCAGATCAACAACCTTGGTCCCGTTAACCAAGTTGCCATGGAGGAGTACGAGCAGCTCAAGCGCCGCGCCGACTACATCGAGGAGCAGCTGGCCGATCTGGAGAGCGCGCGCAAGGCGCTGACCAAGATCACCGTGGCTATCGACCGTAAGATGCGTAAGGCCTTCTTGGTGACGTTTGAGAAGGTCGATGCGAACTTCCGCGAGATCTTCGCCATGCTCTTCCCGGGAGGCCAGGCTCATCTGGAGATGACCGACCCCGAGCACCCGGCTGATACGGGTATCGAGGTCGTGGCGCAGCCGCGCGGCAAGCGCATCACCAAGATGATGCTCATGTCAGGCGGCGAGAAGAGCCTGACGGCGCTCGCCCTGCTCTTTGCCGTGTACCGCACGCGCACGGTGCCGTTCTATGTGCTGGACGAGGTCGAGGCGGCACTCGACGACGCCAACCTGTCCAAGCTCATCGGCGCGCTCGATGTGTTGCGTTCCGATACGCAGCTCTTGGTCATTTCGCATCAGCGCCGTACTATGGAGGACGCTGACGTCCTCTATGGCGTCTCGATGCAAGCCGACGGCGTCAGTCGCGTCGTCTCGCAAAAACTCGATCGCGAAACCGGAAAGGTCGTGAATGCATAATGGGATTCTTTGACGCTCTCTCGCGCGGACTTGAGCGCAGCCGCGAGGCCCTCAACGAGGTCTTTTACTTTGGCGGCGAGGTCGACGAGGATTTTTGGGAGGACCTGGAGGACACCCTCGTCATGGGTGACATGGGCGCCGAGGTCGCCATCAAGGTCTCCGATGACCTGCGCGATGCCGCGGCCAAGAAGAACCTCAAGACCGCCCCGCAACTCCGTCGCGCCCTGGCCGAGCAGCTTGAGCAGCACTTTGTGCCCATTGAGCGCGATCCGTTCTCCGATACGCCGAGCTGCGTGCTGTTTGTGGGCATTAACGGTGCCGGCAAGACCACGACGGTCGGTAAGATCGCGAGCGCCATGGCTGCCTGCGGCAAGAACGTCGTGATCGGTTCGGCCGATACCTTCCGCGCTGCCGCTATCGAGCAGCTCGATGTGTGGGGCCAGCGCGCTGGCGTCCCCGTCATCAAGCGCGACCGCGGCTCCGACCCGGCAAGTGTTTGCTACGACGTGCTCGACGAGGCCGACAAGCGCGGCAGCGATCTGGTGCTGATCGATACCGCCGGTCGTCTGCACACGAGCCCCGAGCTCATGCGCGAGCTTGCCAAGGTGGTTAACGTGACGCGTAAGCGCGCCGCCAATATGGCCGCCGGCCCCATGCCCGTCTCAGTCGTGCTCGTGATCGATGCCGCCACCGGCCAGAACGGTCTGAACCAGGCGCTCGAGTTTAACGAGGCGCTGGGCCTGGACGGTATTATCATGACTAAGCTCGACGGCACGGCAAAGGGCGGCATCGCCATGGCCGTGGCCGAGAAGCTCAAGCTCCCGATCCTGCGCGTGGGCGTGGGCGAGCAGGTCGATGACCTGCAGGAGTTCAATGCCAAAGATTTCTGCCGCGCCCTGGTGGGCGAGTCCAATTAAGGAGTGACTAGTGTTTGATTCCCTGAGCGATCGCCTCAACAACACATTTGACCGCCTGCGCGGCAAGGGCAAGCTGACCGAGGCCGATATCAGCTCGGCCATGCGCGACATCCGTATGGCGCTGCTCGAGGCCGACGTCAACTTTAAGGTCGTCAAGGAGTTCGTCGCCAAGACCAAGGAGCGCTGCATGACCGCAGAGGTCATGGAGTCGCTGTCGCCGGCGCAAAACGTCGTCAAGATCGTGCTCGACGAGCTCACCGAGATGCTCGGCTCCACCGAGAGCAAGCTCGTCTTTAGCAACCGCATTCCCAACGTCATCATGCTCGTGGGCCTGCAGGGCTCCGGTAAGACCACGGCGGCGGTAAAGCTGGCCTACCTGCTCAAGAAGCAGGGACGCTCGCCGCTGCTCGCCGCGTGCGACGTCTACCGTCCCGCCGCTGCCGACCAGCTGGCCACGCTCGGCGGCGAGATCGGCGTGCCGGTCTTCCGCGGTGACGGCGCGCACCCGGTCGACATCGCCAAGGGCGCCATCCAGGAGGCCGTCGACCATCTGCGCGACGTGGTCATCGTCGATACCGCCGGCCGTCTGCAGATCGACGAGCAGATGATGCAGGAGGCCGTGGACATCAAGAAGGCCGTCAAGCCCGATCAGGTGCTGATGGTCGTCGATGCCATGACCGGCCAGGATATCGTCAACGTCGTCTCGACCTTCGCCGAGCGCACCGACTTTGACGGCGTGATCATCTCCAAGCTCGATGGCGACGCCCGTGGCGGCGGCGCGCTTTCCGTGCGCCAGGTGACCGGCAAGCCCATCAAGTTCGTGAGCATGGGCGAGAAACCCGATTCGCTTGAGCCGTTTTATCCCGATCGTATGGCCAAGCGAATCTTGGGCATGGGCGATGTTGTCGGCATCATCGAGAAGGCCCAGGAGGCGGCCGACGCTGAGCAGCTCGAGGCTGCCGAGCGCATGCTGCGCGAGGGCTTCACCATGAATGACATGCTCGACCAGATGAAGGCCGTCAAGAAGATGGGCGGCATGAAGGGCATTCTGGGCATGCTCCCCGGTGGCCAGCGTGCGCTTAACCAGATGGGTGGCAACCTGGACGAAGGTATCTTCGATAAGAACGAGGCCATCATCATGTCGATGACCAAGGAGGAGCGCCTTCGCCCCTCCATCATCAACGGCCAGCGCCGTGCCCGCATTGCCAAGGGCGCCGGCGTGACCCCCACCGAGGTCAACATCCTTATGAAGCAGTGGGGCGAGATGAATAAGATGATGGGCCGCATGCGCACGATGGCAAATCAGGCACAGGCTGGTGGCAAGAAGGGCAAAAAGGGTAAGAAGGGCAAGAAGATGCGCATGCCCAATATTCCCGGCCTGGATGCCATGGGGCTGGGCGGCCTGGGCGGCTTGGGTATGGGCGGCCCCAAGTCCGATATGGACCTGCTGCGCCAGATGGAAGCACAGATGCGTAATAAGAAGTAACGACTGGTTGAGTCGTGTATGGCGAAGGCCGCCTGGATGGTACTCCAGACGGCCTTCGTCGTTTGTTCGTCGTTTGTTCGTCGTTTGTTCGCTGGTTGTCGCACGCGTGGAAGCGCGTTCTCGACGAGGTGCTTGCCGCTAGTGGCAGCCGCAGCCTTCGTGTCCGTCATGGTCGTGGTGACCGTGGCAGCCGCAGGACTCGCCATGCTCGTGGATGTGCTCGTGATCATGTCCATGGCAGTCGCAGGTGGCCTCGCCGTTCTGTGCGAGCGTGCCGGCAATGAGGGCCCCGACGCAGGCGTCGCAGCTGCCCTGGGCGCCCGCATAGACCGTGATGCCGGCTTGGGCAAGCGCGTTGATAGCGCCGCCGCCGATACCGCCGCAAATGAGCGTGTCAACGCCACCGTTGGCAAGCAGGCCCGCCAAGGCGCCGTGGCCGGTGCCACCGGTGCCTACGACCTGCTCGTTGAGCACCTTGCCATCCTGGATGTCGTAGATCTTGAACTGCTCGCTGCGGCCAAAGTGCATAAAGATGTTGCCGTTGTCGTACGTCGTTGCCACCCTCATGGTGCCGACCTCCTTTGCTGGCCATGCGGCCGTCGTCGTGGCGATGGGGGAGTACGCGATATTGCCGCCCTCGATGACAATCGCCCGTCCATTGACCAACGCGTTTGCCACCTTGCGATGCGCGCGGCTGCAGATTGCCGCCACCGTGGTGCGGGCAATGCCCATGTGTTGGGCGACTGCCTCTTGGTTAAGGCCTTCCAAGTCGCACAGGCGCAGCACCTCGAGCTCGTCGACTGTCATATCGATGGCATCGCCGCTCGCCAGGCCATCGGGGGTAAAACCGCGATATTCGGGGATGATCCCGACGTGGCGCAGTTTCTCGCGTCTTCCTGCCATGCGCACTCCTTATCTGACATATGTCAACAATAGAATAGCGAACGTTCAGATTTGCGCAATGAATTTCTGGCATATGTCAGAAAATGAGGGCTTATGTTTGGGCTGTGGGGCTGCGTGCGCCTGGGCTACAATGAATCTCGCTTGTAGGCGACTGACAGGAGGGTCAATGAGCAAGGCTGATCAACAGTTTGTAACCATGTGCCGCGATATTCTGGACCATGGCACCACCACCGAGGGCCAAAAGGTCCGTCCGGTGTGGGAGGATGGCACCCCTGCCTATACCATTAAAAACTTTGGCGTCACGGCGCGCTACGACCTGCGCGAGGAGTTCCCCGCGCTTACCCTGCGCCGCACGGCGCTTAAGTCTGCGATGGACGAGATTCTGTGGATCTATCAAAAGAAGTCCAATAACGTCCATGACCTCAACAGCCATATTTGGGACGAGTGGGCCGACGAGACCGGCTCCATCGGCAAGGCCTACGGGTATCAGATTGGCCAGAAGAGCCATTATGCCGAGGGCGATTTCGACCAGATGGACCGCGTGCTGTACGATCTTAAGCACACGCCGTACAGCCGCCGCATTATGACGAACACCTATGTGTTTAGCGACCTGTCCGAGATGCACCTGTATCCGTGCGCCTACAGCGTGACCTATAACGTCACGCAGCGCCCGCAGGACGATAAGCCCACACTCAACATGATTCTCAACCAGCGCAGCCAGGACATTTTGGCCGCGAACAACTGGAACGTTTGTCAGTACGCCATCTTGCTGATGATGGTCGCGCAGTCGGTCGATATGATCCCCGGTGAGCTGCTGCATGTGATTGCCGATGCCCACATTTACGACCGTCATGTCAATATCGTCCGTGAGCTTATCGAGCGCCCGCAGTTTGCGGCGCCTAAGGTAACGCTGAACCCCGACGTGCACGATTTCTATGCGTTTACGACCGACGACCTGATCGTGGAGGGCTACGAGCACGGCCCGCAGGTCAAGAACATTCCCATCGCGGTGTAGGTGACGCGCATGACGTGTAAGCTTTCTGCCATCGTCGCCGTGTGTGACGACTGGGGCATTGGGTGCGAGGGCGATATGGTGGTGTCCAATCGCGCCGACATGCGCCATTTTGTGGCGTGCACCAAAGGTTGCCCGGTCATTATGGGGCGCAAGACCCTGCTGAGTTTTCCCGGTGGGCGTCCGCTCAAGAACCGCCGCAATATCGTTCTCACCCGCGACGAGAGCTTTGCCCCCGAGGGCGTCGACGTGGTGCATAGTATCGACGAGGCGCTCGCCGCGGTTGCCGATGAGCCCGTTGCCTGGGTGATCGGTGGTGGCGATGTCTATCGGCAGTTTTTGCCGTACTGCGCCGAGGCCGAAGTCACGCACAACCACTGCGTGCATGTTGCGGATACGTACTTTTCCGATTTGGAAGCCGATCCCGCGTGGGAGATTGCGCAGCGTAGCGGGGTCGCGACGATTGTCTCCGGTGAGGGCGACGAGGGTGTCGATTATGAGTTCGTGACGTATCGTCGCATCGAGGCGTAAAACCGATTATCCCTTCGGTATTATCGGGTTGAAATGAATGACGGGGCGGCGCATGGCGTTGCCCCGATATTTGTATAGGTGCTGCAAAGAAAGGTGCGGGCTGGCTGCTATGACTGATGCCGTTGAGGTTCTGCGAATTGATTCGCTCGAGGACGAGCGGCTCGATGCCTACGTGCGACTGACCGAGCGCGAGTTGCGCTGCGTGTTGGAGCCGCAAAAGGGCATCTTTATCGCCGAGAGTGCCAAGGTTATCGAGCGCGCTGTGCGCGCCGGATACCAGCCGGTGAGCTTTCTTTTGGGCGAACGCTGGCTCGACCAGATGATGCCGCTGTTCGAGCGCCTGGTTGTGCGCGAGGGCGCGGGTCCGGTTCCTGTGTTCGTGGCTTCCATGGAACTCATGGAGCAGCTGACGGGCTTTAACGTGACGCGCGGTGCGCTCGCGGCGTTTCGTCGCCCGCGGCAGATTCCGGTAGCCGAGTTCTTGGGTGGCGTCGTCGAGGCGGCGGGGGAGCGTCCGGTGCGCGTGTGCGTGCTCGAGGGCATTGTCGACCACACCAACGTCGGCGCGATTTTCCGCTCGGCGGCTGCGCTGAACGTCGATGGCATTTTGGTGAGTCCTACGTGCTGTGACCCGCTGTATCGTCGCTCGGCCCGCGTGAGCATGGGCACCGTGTTTCAGGTGCCGTGGACGCGTATTGGCAGTGAGGCGCGCGTATGGCCGCATGATGGGCTGGCGGCGCTGCACGATGCCGGCTTTTCGTGTTCCGCCATGGCGTTGACGGATGATTCGGTGTCGTTGGACGATCCCGTGCTGCAGGTGATTGATCGCCTGGCGATCTTTATGGGTACCGAGGGTGCCGGCCTGGGAGCCAAGACCATTGAGGGCTGTGACCGCGCCGTGCGCATTCCGATGGCGCACGGGGTCGATTCGCTCAACGTGGCCGCGGCGAGTGCCGTCGCCTTTTGGCAGCTGTGCCCGCACGTGAGCAACGAGTATCACTACCAGCCGGGGCTGTATCACTAGGCAGATAGTTTGCACCGGGCTCTGACTCGGGGTGTTTCGGTCGACGTCGGTCGGTGCTAAGCTGCTATTAGCTTAGGTCTTTAATTACTGTTTTGTCGGTTGACGTACGCTTTTGGGGAGGGCGTGTGGCTAAGAAATCTACGGCTATCGATGTAACGCAGGGTGTTATTTGGCAGCAGC
>CABUCQ010000015.1 GCA_902490095.1 uncultured Collinsella sp. | reverse complement strand
ATCCAAGGGTTATACCCTAAGAGCAAACCACCCCTTTTAGGGGTGGTTTTGATTGCACGGTACGGATGCGTTTTATTGCACGCTGAGCGGACTCGCAGACCGTTCGGACGTTAAAACGAACCGACCGCGCCTTCGTGCTGCCGAGGGTGTTCATAAGTGGATAGTATGTGCTTACTATCACAACGTGCGCCGTGTCTGGGAAGCGCGGTGCCGCTCATTGGGAGGAACATCATGAAAAAGAAGCTGCTGCTTGCGCCCCTCATGGCCGTTTTGGTTGCATGTGTGGTCGTGCTTTCCGGCTGCGGAGGCCCCTCGATCGAAGAGCTCATCACCGAGGACCTTACGACTCAGTTCGATGAGGTCAAAAACGGTGGCGACGATTTCCTCTCTGGTCTGGAAGAGGCTTCGGGCGACGAGTTCGAGCAGCTGGGCATCGATCCCAAGGAGTATGCCAAGACCTATCTCGAGGGCTTTGATTACGAGATCGGCGACGTGACGGTCGACGAGGACAAGGGCGTTGCAACCGCCGAGGTCTCCATCACCTGCAAGTCTATGAACAAGATCGTCGAGGACTTCTCCACCCAGTATCAGGAGAAGGTCGCTGCACTTGACACGGTTCCTTCCGATGACGAGCTGTACAAGATGGCCGGCCAGGTGATGGTCGATGTGACCAAGGCCACCGAGCCCAGGAAGACCACGGTTATCTTCAAGTACACCTGCAACGATGACGGCGAGTGGTCTGCCGACGACTCCGTCAACTCCGAGATGATGGATGCAATGCTGAGCTAATTCGTTACGGCGTTTTACCAAACGCCGTAACTGCTCGACGCTGCGCGGGCACCAGAGCGACAATTTGTCATTCAAAGAGGGCGGCATGACCAGAAGGTCTATGCCGCCCTCTTTTCATGCCAATTTGTTCGCTCTGGTGCCCGCTCGCTGTCCGTCCTCTACCTGTGGTGTCGCCATTGTTGAGGGGTAGCTAATTTGGGACGGGGCTCTTTTAGCTACCCAGTGCCCATCTAAGTTGCGGTGAAATAGGGACTGTTTGGGGCCAGTAGGCCGGCAACCAGTCCCTATTTCACCGCAACTTCTTTGTGGGCGGCTCGCTACTCGCCCAGGATCAGCGCGGCGAGCTCGTCCTGGGTATCCACTACGTAGTCGGCGCCGGCGGCTTCGAGCTCTGCTCGGCCGCGGAAGCCCCAGGTGACGCCTGCGCTCTTAAGGCCAGCGTTGTGACCGGTCAGAACATCGACATTCGAATCGCCTACGTAGAGCGTGATCGCCGGGTCGGCGCCCAGCTCCTTCATTACGTGCAGCGTGACGGGCGCCTCGGGCTTGGGAGGAAACGCGTCGACGCGGCCCTGCACCAGCGCAAAGCGCTCGGAACCAAAATACTTCTCGATAAGCGGAGCGGCCGAGACATGGTCCTTGTTGGTGAGCACGGCAAGCTGCACGCCCGCGACGCGCAGGCGGTCGAGCATCTCGATCGTACCGGCGTACGGTGCGGTGTGGTCTTCCTTGTGCTCGCCGTAATAAGCCCTAAACTCGGCAAGCGTCTGCTCAAACATACGGCCGTCGCCCGCATACTCGGCGGGCATAAAGCGCTCGACCAGCTTGAGCATGCCGTTTCCCACCTTGTAGCGGTACTCGTCTACGGCAAACGTGGGCCAGCCGTGCATCTCGCAGGTATGGTTGCCGGCGGCCGCCAGGTCCTCGAGCGTGTTGAGAATGGTGCCGTCCAGGTCAAAGATCACATGGGAAAAAGCTGCTGCCATGGGTGCTCCTGCCGCTTGAGTTGTAAAACGCACCCCATGATACTGGGCATGCGTGCCGGGCATGTTTGGAATCTGAATATCTTTAATAGCCCTGAGCCTTTGTCGTTAGCAAATCCTCGGCAGCTGCTCTCCCACGAGCATGTCGAGGATGCGGGTCGAGCCCCAACCGGTACGTACGCGCACGGCGGGGCGGGTGCCCTCGGCAAGTGGCAGCACGCGACCGATGACGGCGGCATTCTCGCCGTAGCGGGCGGCGCGCATGGCGGCCAGCGCCGCATCGGCTTGTTCGGCCGGCACGACGGCAACCATCTTGCCCTCGTTGGCCACCTGCAGCACATCGTAGCCGAGCATCTCGCAGGCGGCCTGCACGTCGGGACGCACGGGCACGGCATCTTCGTCGACCTCCATGGCAACACCGCTGGCCTGGGCAAACTCGTTGAGTGTGGACGCCAGGCCACCGCGCGTGGGGTCGCGGAAGCAGCGCGTGTCGGGGGCGGCGGCCAGCACGTCGGCAATCAGGTGGTTGAGCGGCGCGGCGTCGCTCTCGATGCTGCTCGAGAACGCCAGGCCCTCGCGCTGGCTCATGATGGCGATACCGTGGTCGCCGAGTGTACCCGACACCAGGATGACATCGCCAGGCTGGCAGTTGGCGCCGCTGAGCGTCACGCCCGTGGGAACCTCGCCCACGCCGGCGGTGTTGATGTAGACGCCGTCGGCCCCGCCGCGCTCGACCACCTTGGTGTCGCCGGTGATGATTTTGACGCCTGCCTCGCGCGCCGTCTCGGCCATGGTCTGCACGATTTGACGCAGCTTGTCCATGGGGTAGCCCTCTTCGAGGATAAAACCGCACGATAGGTAGCGCACGTTGGCGCCCGAGGTCGCGACATCGTTGACGGTTCCGCACACGGCAAGGCGGCCGATGTTGCCACCGGGGAAGAACTGCGGCGAGACCACAAAGCTGTCGGTCGACATGGCGATGCGCCCGCTCTCGGGCAGCGCGGCCACGCCGGCATCGTTGCCTTCGAGCAGCTCGGGCGACCCAAAGGCATCCAAAAAGACCTCATCGATAATGCGCTTCATCATCTGGCCGCCGGAGCCGTGGCCCAGCAGGACAGTGCTATCGGTGGCAGTACGGGACATATCGAAAACTCCAATCGTGGGTGGAATTATATGGGTGAGGCGCAGCGTCGACTGGTCCGCCGTTCGTTAGAACGGCGGAACCCATCAGCCGTGGTATCTAAAGTACGCCGCGCAGCTGCCTTCGGAGCTCACCATGCACGGGCCGACGGGGTGCTCGGGCGTGCAGGTGCGGCCAAACAACGGGCAGTCGCTCGGCGTGATGGCGCCGCGCAGCACGTCGCCGCAGCGGCACCCGCGTGGCTCGACCGTCGCCTCAACGGGCACATCGAAGCGGGCGCGCGCATCAAAGCATGAGAACTCAGGGCGGATGGAAAGACCCGAGTTGGCAATCGGTCCCAGCCCGCGCCACGTGGTGTCGCACGGCTCAAATACCTGCTCGACCAGCTGGCGCGCTACGAGATTGCCGTCTGCATTGACGCCACGGCGGTAGGCGTTGCCAATCGCGGACCTGTCCTCGACAATCATCTGGACCAGCATGCAGATGCCCTGCAAGATATCGACCGGCTCAAACCCGGTGACTACGCCGGGGGTCTCGAACTCATCGACTAAAAACCCAAAGGGTGCCAGGCCTGTGATGGTAGCGACGTGACCAGGCAGGATAAAGCCGTCGATGGTGGTCTCGGGGTCGTTGGCAATCGCGCGCAGTGCCGGCGGCGTGGTCTTGTGGGCGCAATAGACCGAGAAGTTCTGGAGCCCGCGCGCGTCGGCCTCCAGGATGGCGGCGGCAATGGTGGGCGTTGTGGTCTCAAAGCCGACGCCCATAAAGATGACCGGACGTTCGGGATTTTGCTCGGCAATGTCGAGCGCGTCGAGCGGGGAGTAGACGATGCGGATGTCGCGCCCCGCCGCCTTTTGCGCGGCAAGCGAGGTGGACGATCCGGGAACGCGCATCATGTCGCCAAAGGTGGTGATGATGGCGCCGTCCATGTTGGAAAGCGCGATTGCGTGATCGATGTCGCGGTTGGCGGTGACGCAAACGGGGCACCCCGGGCCGCTTAGCAGTTTGAGTCCCGTCGGCATGATGGAGCGAAAGCCATAGCGGCCAATGCTCACGGTGTGCGTACCGCAGACTTCCATAAGGTTGATGCTGCGGTTGCCGACAAGCTCATGAATACGATCGATGAGCTCGCGAGCCAGCTTGGGGTCGCGAAATGCCGAAAAGTCGATACCGGAGCGAACCGGCTGCGCCGCCGCCACTAGTATGCCTCGGCCGGGTTGGTGGCGAGCTGGTCCTCTTCGGCCAGCTCGGTCATGGTATTGACGAGCTCGAGTGTCTCTTGGGCTTCCTGCTCGTCGACAATCTGAATGCCAAAGCCGGCGTGCACGAGAATATAGTCGCCTACCTGCGCCGTCGGCACGAGGCGCAGCGAAACGGGGCACTCGATGCCCATCATGTCGACGGTCGCCTTAAGGTCGTCGTCGCGTTTGACCACTTTACCGGGAACGGCAAGGCACATAATGTTCCCCTTTTATACGTTTTGCGCTGGATAGGCGCCTAATTACCCATCAGTTGATGGTAGCGCTCGCGGGAGTCACGAGCAAACGCGTTACACCTGTGAGACGGCGGCGGCAGGCTGGCAAAATAGCCTATCGCGACGCCGTCTGCGCGAGGCAAGCGCGAGCGATGGCGGCCTGACCGTAGGCGATGCAGCCGTCGTTGACGGGCACAGCGTGGGGGACCAAGACGGCAAGACCGGCGTCTTTGAGTTCGTGGGTAAGGAGCTGAAGCAAAAGCCGGTTCATGAACACACCGCCCGAGAGCGCGACGATGTCGATGCCTTCGCGAGCGCAGATTTCGCTTGCGATACGTGCCGATGCGCGTGCAATGGCGATATGGAAGTCGAGCGCGAGCTTGTCGGCCGGCACACCGGCCTCGATTCCACTCAAAAGCGCCTCAAAAAGCGGTTTGGGATCCAAAATGAGGGGGTTGTCCGAGGCCGCCTGGACAGTTAGTTCAGATACGTATTTTTGTGATGGGCTCTGGGTGGCAAAAGCCGTCTGCGATGATCCCAAATGGGTTGATTTGGGGTGTTCGGCAGACATATTTGCCGCAAATAGGGTGTCTGGAGAGCCTTTTTTGGCCAAATCTGAGGCAAAAATGCGGGATAGGGGGTCAGTAGTTAATACATATCTGAACAAACTGTCCAGCGATGTTGAGACGGATGCGGATACGCCAGCCTGATTGCCAGTGAAATGGCTGTTTTCGTCGCTAAAAGCGCGCCAGGCGGCGGCCTCGAGCTCGATGGCGGGTTCGCCCTCGTAGGTTGCAGTGCCGCAGATGTCCAAGATCGCCGCCGCGGCGTCAAACAGACGGCCCATACTGCTCGTTCGCGGGCTGTTGATGTTCCGCTTGATCATCGTGGTCGTGATACTGCGCGTCTGCTCATCGAGGCCGCCCAGGAGTCCCGCGGCACCCGGATGTTCGAGTAGATCGAGCTCGCTCAGCAGGGCAAAGGCGTTGCGTCGGGCGTCGCGCACAGATGCGGCGCCACCGGGGAGTGCCCAGGTACGCAGGTGCGCGGTGCGCTCAAAATCGGCGAGGCCGGCGACAAGAAACTCACCGCCCCAAATGGTTCCGTCGGTGCCAGCGCCCGTTCCATCGAAGGCGATGCCAAGTACGCGCGCATTGGGTGCAAGCTGTCCTGTGGCGATAGCCTCAGCCATCACGCTCGCGATATGCGCATGATGGTGCTGGACTTCGATAAGCGGCAGATTGCGCTCGCGCGCCTGTTCGCGTGCCCACTGACTCGATAGGTAGCTGGGGTGCAAGTCGCAGGCCAGCGCGGCGGGCGCTAGGTCAAAAAGGTCTTCCAGTCGCGTGCGTGCCGCATTCCACGCATCGAAAGTCGCACCGTTTTCGACATCGCCGATATGCTGCGACACAAAACAGGCCGACGTTCCATTCGCGTCTTCGCGCGTGAGTGCGATCGTGGCCTTTTGCTGCGGGCCGCAGGCGAGCACACAGGGCGCGGCGCTGGCGAGTGCCGGCAGCGGCAACGGCTGCGGGGCGTACCCGCGAGCGCGGCGCACGGGCATAACGACCCCGTCGACCACACGTACCACGGAGTCGTCGTAGCGCGAGAGGATCGCGCGGTCATTGCCGAGCAGCGCGTCGGCGATGCCGGCGGCAACGAGATGCTCCCAGGCAAGATCGTCATCGGTCTCGATGGGCTCTTCGCTCAAGTTTCCGCTGGTCATAACCAGCGCGTGCATGCCATGCGTTTCTGCCGCGGCAAGCAGCAGATGCTGAAGCGGGGTATAGGGGAGCATGACGCCGAGCTCGGGCAGATCGTGCGCAACGGACGGCGCAAGTGCGAGAGCATCGAAGGAATCTCCCATGCCAACACCACGCCGGCGCAGCAGCACGATGGGGCGGATGCTGCCGGCCAGCAAGTCGCGCTCGGCGTCGTTGACACGGCACAGGCGCTCGGCATCGGTAAGGTCGCGCACCATAACGGCAAGCGGCTTGTTGCTGCGGCGCTTGTGACGGCGCAGCTCGACTACTGCTTGCTCGTTGGCGGCGTCGCAAGCCAGATGGAATCCGCCCAGGCCCTTGATGGCAACAATGCCGCCGGCCTCGAGCAGCTCGACACAGCGCTCGATAATAGCGTCGCTAGACTCGCGCGTGTCGCCGACAGCCGGCGTCGCCTCTGATCTCTCGAGCACCATGCCGCCTGCCGCCTCGCGCCAGGTAATATGCGGCCCGCAGTCAAAGCAGGCATCGGGCTGCGCATGAAAGCGCCGGTCAAGTGGGTCGGCATACTCCGCGGCGCATTCGGGGCACATGGGAAAGCGATCCATAGAGGTGGCCGCTCGGTCATAAGGCAGCGAGCGGATGATGGTAAAGCGCGGGCCGCAGTTGGTGCAGTTGATAAAGGGGTAGTGATAGCGTCGGTCGGCGGGATCGAACAGTTCGCGCAGGCAGTCGTCGCAGGTGGCGATATCGGGCGAGACGAGCGTCGTATGCGCAGTCTGGTCCTGTGACGCCACAATGCGAAAGCCCTGTTCATTGGCAGCATCCCAAGTGCCGGGCTCCAAATCCGCAACGTCGACGCGCTCCACGCGGGCAGCCGCGGGTGCGTGCTCCGACAGCGCGGCGACAAAGCCGTCGACGGCCGCACCCGAGGCATGCGCCTCGACATGCACGCCGTCGCCTGCGTTGAGCACCCAGCCGCAGATGCCATGCGCCATGGCCTCGCGATACACAAACGGCCGCATGCCAACGCCCTGCACAATGCCCGTTACATGGATATGCGCATGTCGCATGCGACCCTCCTTCGTTGAAATGTGTGCTGTTACAGCCCCAGGCTCTGCTTGGTGGCGGCGCAGGTGAGCTCGCCGTGTTTGACGCCGCGCAGCCCCAGCAGGCGGTCGGCCAGCTCGTAGACGCGCTCGCCGCGACCCTTGAGCGCCAGAATCTCCAAGCAGTTGTGGTGATCCAGATGCACATGCATGGTTGAGACGATCTCGTCGGTGTAGTCGTGCTGTACCTCGTCCAGGCGGCGCGTCAGATCGCCGGTATGGTGGTCATAGATCATGGTGAGTGAACCGATGACCTGCTCGTCGGGCGTGCGCATCTGCTCCTTCGCGATCGAGGCGCGAATCAGGTCGCGTACGGCCTCGGAGCGGTTGGCCACGTCACCGCGGCGTGCGATCTGCTCGTCAAAGCGGCGCAGCAGATCGTCGGGCGCGGTCACCGAAAAGCGGACCAGCTCGGAGCTGGAGCCGGCGCAACGGCAGCTCGCCTGGTCGGCCGGACCGTGCGGATGCTCGTGCTTGTGGTCGCAGCCGTGCTCGTGCTCGTGCTCGTGCTCGGTCACGCTACACCAGCTTCACGGAGCCGACGGAGTTATGGTCGGCCTCGATGGCGTCCTCGTAGCCCTCGAGCGCGTCATGCGCCTCGTGCAGCGCAGCCATGGCGGCCTCGAGCTTGGCGCCAATACGCTCCATGTCAAAGTTCTCGGTCGCATGCAGCAGCTGATGGCTCCACTCGTGAGCGAGCTCGATGGTGTCGTCGACCTGCTTGACGCTCATGGCAAGCTGGCTCATGTTCATTCCAACATCATGCATGGAAAATCTCCTTTTGTATGGGGCAGTTCAGTGGTTCAGATTTTACTACGCCCGCTCTGTGCGCAGCTGCATAAGAAAACGGGTGCGAGTCTGTGTGACTCGCACCCGTTCACTGGGGGCTGTTTGTAACTACCATACTATCCGTGGTCGTCCGCGCCGCGCCCGGCAGTCCGGCGAGCGGTGCAAAAGCGCTCATGGACGGCGGGTAAGTAACAAGCGTATTACAGATGCTTCTCCAGCAGCGCCTGCAGCCTCGCCTTGGGCAGAGCGCCAACCGAGCGGTCAATCTCCTCGCCGTTCTTAAACACAATCAGCGTGGGGATGCTCATGACGCCATACTTCATGGCCAGGTCCTGGTTGTCGTCGACGTTGCATTTGGCAACGGCAAGCTTGCCCGCCAGCTCATCGGCAACCTCGTCAACGATGGGCGACAGCGAACGGCAGGGCCCACACCAGGGAGCCCAAAAATCGACCAGCACGGGAAGGCTGCCGTTGACGGTGGCGTCGAAGTTCTCGGGGGTAATCTGCTTAATGTCAGCCATGGTGACCTCCATAATGCGACGCGGCTCGGCCGCGTAAAACTCAGTACGACCGTGCTTATACCCAGCGGCCCGCAAAGCAACCACTCGCGGGCGGCTCTTTTATCAAAAGCGCCGCAAAACCCCTTTCTTCAGATATGGGGATATAAGGCGCATCGGCGTCAGCCGATATACATATACGGCTGCAAGTGGTATACTGTTTTCATGGATAGATACAGGAGCAACGACAACATAGTCTGGGACTGCGACTACCATGTGGTCTTCTGCCCGAAATACCGCAGGAAGGTGCTCGTGGACGGCATCGGCTCCCGCTTCGAGGAGATCGCGCACGAGGTCGCGGAGGAACTCGATTTCGAGATAAGGGAAATCAAGGTCATGCCCGACCGCGTGCACATGCTCGTCTCAGTCGACCCCCAGTTCGGCATCCACCGGGCCGTGAAGCGCATCAAGGGCAGGACCAGCCACGACCTGCGCGCCGAGTTCCCGCAGCTGAAGCGCAAGCTGCCGACGCTCTGGACGAACAGCTACTTCGTCTCGACCGTCGGCGGGGCGACGCCCGAGGCCGTCAGGCAGTATATCGAGGACCAGAGGAACGCGTGAGGGCCATGGACAAGACCTTCGAGTACCGCATATACCCGAGCGCCGAGCAGGAGGCCCTCCTGCAGAAGACCTTCGGCTGCTGCCGCTGGGTCTACAACAGGGTGCTGGCGATGAGGCGGGACGAGTACGCGCGGACGGGCAAATCGAGGCACATCAACTCCTACATCACCCAGATCCCCGCCTGGAAGAGGGCGGACGCGCCGTGGCTCTCCGAGGTGGACTCCATGGCACTGCAGCAGTCCCTGCGCGACCTGGACAAGGCATTTAAGAACTTCTTCCGCGCACCAGGCAAGGTGGGCTTTCCGAAGTTCAAGTCCAAACGCGCGGGGAGGAAGAGCTACCGCACGAACGGCGTCGGGATAATCGACGCCAGGCACGTGAGGCTGCCAAAGCTGGGGACCGTCAGGGCGCGGGTGAGCCGTCCCGTGGAGGGGCGCGTCCTGTCCGCGACGGTCAAGCAGGTGCCGAGCGGCAAGTACTACGTGGCGATATGCTGCGCGGACGTCCCCGCCACGGACGCGCCGGCCCCGACCGTCGGGTTCCTGGGAGTCGATGCGGGAATACACGACATAGCCACCTGCTCCACGGGGGAGCGCCTGCCCAACCCCAAAAACCTGCAAAGGAGCGAGAGGAGGCTGGCGCGGGAGCAGCGGCGGCTCTCGCGCAAGCGGAAGGGCTCCGCAAATCGCGCCAGGCAGCGTGTCAGGGTCGCGCGGGCGCACGAGAAGGTTGCCAACCGGCGGAAGGACGCCCTGCACAAGTTCACGACGCATGCGGTGGGAGAAAGCCAAAACATCGCGGTCGAGGACCTGAACGTCAGGGGCATGCAGAGGAACCGCCGCCTCGCCAAGGCCGTGGGCGATGCCGCCATGTCGGAGCTGGCGCGCCAGCTCGAGTACAAATGCGCATGGTCGGGGCGCGGCTTCGTAAGGGTGGGCAGGTTCTATCCGTCCAGCAAGACGTGTTCCGCATGCGGTTACGTCTACAGGGGACTGACGCTGGCCGAACGGGTATGGGACTGCCCCGCGTGCGGCATGCGTCACGACCGCGACCTGAACGCCGCCGTCAACATCGCCCGCGAGGGAAGGAGAATCCTGGAAGGTACCGCAGGGCATGCGGGAACCGCGGCAGACGCCGCAAACGCTTGTGGAGAGGGCGTAAGACCTACGGCTGCATGCGCAGTCTAGGCAATTCTCGGTGAAGCAAGAATCCCCTGGCTTTAGCCATGGGGAGTGTCAAATAATGGTGGGCACGCAAACGATTGGAGAGCGCATACCTATGTCACAAAGCCAGAAAAAAGAAGCCATCGCCCAGGCGGCCGAGCAGGAGCTCGCATCGCTTGCGGGTCGTGGCGTGCGCATCGCAGGCAACGCGTGCTCGCCGATTGTGCTGGTAAAAGGCGATTTGGATGAGGCCGAGCGCTCGGGCGGCGAGCTTGCCGCAGGCGCGGATGGCGCGGCGCTGCGTAAGGCGCTCGGGGCCATCGGTTATGCGCCCGAGGATTTTTGCGTGCTGGCAAGCGTCGCCGGTGCGGGCGACGGAACGGTGGCGGTGGGCCATGCCCTGCCGTGCGAGCTGTTCCGCGAGGCGCTCGAGGCGCTGGACCCCGAGGCGGTGCTGTTGCTGGATGATCGTGCGGCCGATACCATGCGCGAGACCTATGCCGATATGCTCGTGGCGATCGACGACTTCGACACCGCCATGCTCAAGCCCGGCCTGGTCGCCCATGTGCAAGGGCGCCGCGTGCTCGCGCTCGACGGCTTTGAGGCGGCGCTCACCGACAAGGCCGCCAAGCAGCGCATGTGGGCCTACATTAAACAGCTGACTCCGGCCGCCGCGCCGCTGTAGCGGACCGGCGCTGGCAAGGTGGCCCCGGCGGGCCGAGCATGCCGGCAGCTTGTCGCGTCCCTACATCACGGCACGCAGCTCAAATCGGTCGCCGTGAATGCGGAACTGGCAGTTGCCGTTCATGCGCTCGACGGCGAGCTTAATGCTCTTGGTGCCAAAGCCGTGGCCGGCGTGCTGGGCCACGGGCATGCCGTCAACCATACGCGGCGGGCGGTCAAACGTGTTAGAGACCAAAAGCAGCAGCTGCCCGTCTTCGTAGCGCAGGTCCAGATCGACGAATCGTTTGCCCTGGGGAGCGGCGCTCGCGGCGGTGATAGCGTTTTCCAAGGCATTCGAGAGCACGCTAAACAGGTCGACATCGGCCACATGGACGTTCTCTGGCACGGCGGCGCGCAGGTCGGCGGTGATACCGTTTCGGTTGATATCGGAGCTAAATGACGAAAGCACGATGTTGACCGTTTCGTTGGCACAGTAGCGGCGCACGGCGGTGCGGTCGTTTGTCTCACAGAGTTCGTTGATGCGCCCGAGCGCCTCGTCGACGTGACCCTCTTCGATTAAAACCGCAAGGCCGCGCAGGAAGTGCCGCATGTCATGGCGCAGAACCGAAAGCTCGCGTCCAGATTGACGCCAGGCTTCGAGCTCTTTGATAGCTGCGCTATCGCGGGTCTCGAGCATCCAACGCTCGCGCTCGGCGGCCTCTTTAGCCTCGTATTCGCGCAGATACACAGCAAGAAACATAAGGTAGAAAGCGCAAAGCGCAAACGCCAAAAACTCAACGGTCACAACCGAGCCCGAGTGGAACAACGTGGTGTAGACGTTGGTGGCGTAGTCAAAGATGTAATAGACGAGCGGCAGGATGAGCAGAATCTCGAGCTCGGTAGGGCTTTTGACTGCCAAGCGCGGACCGATGTCGCCGGCCCAGTGCAGCAGGAGCGCAAAGACGGCGACCGTGGTGATAATGCGTGTCGCGTAGTACGCGATTTGCGAGCCGCAGGCGGCGAGCGCGGCGATGCCCATCCGGTTGCTAAATTGGCAGCTCAGGTATGCGCTGGTGACGCCGAGCATAACGAGCAAAGGGCTCAGCCGATAGCGCGCGCACAGATAGATGACGAGCGGCAGATGCACGACGAGCGGATACACCTGTCGAGCGAAAAGTTCGCCGCCAAAGACATTGGCGAGCGCAAAGGCGGTACCGGTGAGCACGTCAACCGCGATCAGCTCAAGCGCATGACGCCGGTTGATCTCGACACCGCACAGCGCCGCCGAGGCAAAGACGCCAAAGAGCAGCGTCGTGGCGTGGTGGATTGCCCAAAGGACCATTTCGACCGAGGAGACCATCAGCGCCTCCCGCCCTCAAAGCGCGCCGCAAAGTAGGCGTCTTGGAATCCCTGCTTGCAGCTGCGCGAAAGCGGGATGCACGCGCCCGAGCGCATGACGATGTCCGTGCGGTCAAAGTGATCGATATTGCGCAGGTTGACCTGGTAGCTGCGGTGGCATTTAAAGAAGACCGCGTTTTGCTCCAAGCGGTCCTCGACGCTGCGGAACGACTCGAGTGCCTCGATATCGCGTCCGTCGCGCAGGTGGAAGACCACGTGCTTGTTGCGCGCCTCGGCATATTCGATGTCGGACAGGCGCAGGGCGTGGTAGCCAAAGGAAGTTTTGATCACGAGCTCGTCGGTTGCCGCCGGGCGCATGCTCGAAAGCTCGTCGAGTAATCGCGCCAGGCGTTCGTAGGCCACGGGCTTGAGCAGATAGTCGAAGGCGCGGACCTCGTAGGATTCCAGCGCGAACTCGGGCGACGAGGTGAGGAACACCAGGCGCACGGCGGTGTCGGCCTGGCGCAGTTCGCGTGCGGTGTCCATGCCGTTGACGAGCGGCATGATCATGTCGAGCAGAATGATGTCGGCGCGCGATGCGGCATGGCGGGCCAGCAGGTCCTCGCCGCGCGTGACGAGCGCAACATCGACCGCCGTGCCCGTCTCGGTCGACCAACGGTCGATCATCCGGTGCAGTCTATCTAGAAAAGCGACGTCGTCGTCGCAGGCAATAATCTTGAGCATTCTGAGCCCCCTTAGTAGTTCGATTTTGCCACATTGGGTGCGCGCCGCTTGCGGGGGTGCGGACCGTTTGCGCCTCACGGCGTGCAGCTCGCGCCAAGCGGTGTTGCGGTGGCGAAAGATGCCTCCTGCGCTATCGAAAGCCCGGCTATCCTCAGCTTGCCAGTTCGAAAATGGACCTGCCACATGATTGAATCTTTATTTCAACTTTACACCTAGGTTTACAGCTGTCTTGTCAGCTGTAAACCTAGGTGTCATACTAAAGCCCCAAGATTCGCCAAAAGAGAGGGGCCTTGATGGCACAGAGCGCGAACATGGATGCATCGGAGCTTGCACGCGATATCGCGGCCGGCCTGGCATCGGCAACGACGGCAACGGAGCGCGCGGCGCTGGTGCCCGCAGAGCTCGTCGAGGCCATTCAGCAACTAAAAATCCAACGCGACGCGGTGATTCTGGCGCACTATTACGTGGCGCCCGAGGTCCAAGCCGTTGCCGATTACGTCGGCGACAGCTTCTACCTGGCTAAGCTCGCTAAAAGCCTGCCGCAGCAGACCATCGTGCTGTGCGGCGTGGAGTTTATGGGCGAGAGCGCCAAACTGCTCAATCCCACTAAGACCGTGCTGCTGCCCGAGCCGGGCGCGGACTGCCCCATGGCTCACATGGTCAAGCGCGAGACGGTCGACGCCGCCCGCGCCGAGTACGGTGACGACCTTGCCGTGGTCTGCTACGTCAACTCGACGGTCGAGATCAAGAGCTGGAGTGACGTGTGCGTCACCAGCTCCAACGCCGTCAAGATTGTGTCCGAGCTGCCGCAGCAGCATATCCTGTTCATTCCCGACCAAAACCTGGGCCGCTTCGTAGCCGAGCAGGTGCCGCAAAAGCACGTCATCCTCAACAACGGCTACTGCCCGCGCCATCACATCATCACCGTCGAGCAGATCGTCGACGCGACGGAGGCCCACCCCGACGCGCTCGTGCTGGCGCACCCCGAGTGCAAGGCCGACGTTCTGGCCGAGGCCGACTACATCGGCTCCACCGCCGGCATCATCAAGTATGCCGAGGAGTCGGACGCGAGCGAGTTCATCATCGTGACGGTCCGCGGCGTGCTCTACGAGCTCGAGCGCCGCTGCCAGGGCACCGGCAAGAAGTTCTATTTCCCCGCGGTGCAGCCCACCTGCGTCAACATGGACCTCATCACGCTCGAAAAGCTCGTGCGCTGCCTGGAGACGGGCGAGGGCGAGGTGCAGATCGGCGTCTCGGACGAGGCAGCAGACCAGGCCAAGCTCACGCTCGACCGTATGCTCGAGTACGCAGCACGCTAGAACAATGTTGCATGAGGGACGGTCCCTTATGCCACATTACAAGGGAGAGGATTCCTGTGGAAACCAAGCAATACCCCGACATGGAGTGCGACGTCGTTATTGCCGGCTGCGGCGTGGCGGGCCTGTACGCAGCTCTCAACCTGCCGACGAGCACGCGCGTGATCATGCTCTCCAAGGGCGCTGTCGACGAGTGCGATTCGATGCTCGCGCAGGGCGGCATCTGCGTGCTGCCCGAAGGCTCGGACTACGATGCCTTCTTTGAGGACACCATGCACGCCGGCCACTACGAGAACCGCCGCGAGAGCGTCGACATCATGATCCGCTCGAGCCGCTCGGTCATCAACGACCTGCTAGCGATGGGCGTGGATTTTGAGCGCAAGGCCGACGGCAGCCTCGACTTTACCCGCGAGGGTGCACACAGCCGTCCGCGCATTGCCTTCCATGCCGATATCACCGGCAAGGAGATCACGACTAAGCTGCTTCAGGCTGTCCGCAAGCTGGACAACGTGCAGATTCTCGAACACGTTGCCATGACCGACATCTTGACCGCCGAGCGCGATGACGCCACGGTGTGCACCGGCGTCGTCGCCGTCGCCGTGGATGAGGACAACTCGGTTCGTCCCGCCGACGAGCTGGCAAACGCCGCCGAGGGCGTGCATGCCGGCGAGCCGTTTAAGATCCATGCCCGCCACACGCTGTGGGCTACGGGCGGTATCGGCGGCGTGTACGACCATTCGACTAACTACCCGCAGCTCACGGGCGATGCCTGCTACATCGCGCAGGAGCATGGCATTAAGATGGAGCACCTGGACTACGTGCAGATTCACCCCACGGGTCTGTTCTCGCCGCAGCCGGGCCGCACCTTCCTGATCAGCGAGAGCTGCCGCGGTGAGGGCGCGATTCTGCTCAATGCCGCCGGCAAGCGTTTTACCGACGAGCTGCAGCCGCGCGACGTTGTCGCCGCCGCCATCCGCGAGCAGATGAAGCAGGACGGCACCGAGCACGAGTGGCTGAGCTTTGCCCCCGTCGAGCGCGACGTGGTGACCGGGCACTTTGCCAATATCCGCGCGCGCTGCCTGGAGGACGGCCGCGACATCCTGGACGAGCCCATTCCCGTCACACCCACGCAGCACTACTTTATGGGCGGCGTATGGGTCGACAAGGACGGCCACACCTCGATGCCCGAGCTCTACGCCGCGGGCGAGACGGCCTGCAACGGCGTTCACGGCAAGAATCGCCTTGCATCAAACAGCCTGCTCGAGGCGCTGGTCTGGGGTCGTCGCGCCGCGTGGTACATGCGTACCGGCGAGTCGCTGGCCGTGGAGCAGGCCGGTGAGCCCGCGCTTGACGGGCGTCACCGCGCCCTGAGCGCCGACCCCCTGGCAATCGATGATTTGGCCCGTGCCGCCGGCACGCAGGCCGTGGAGGAGTAGACCATGAATCCCATTACCATGAAGCTCGTCGTCGATGATCTGATTTTGCAGGCTCTGCGCGAGGACATCACGTTTGAGGACGTGAGTACGGCGAGCGTGTGCCCCACGGCGCGCCCCGCTACCGTTGAGCTCATCGCCAAGGCCGACGGCATTATCGCCGGCCTGGACGTATTCGCCCGCACCTTTGAGCTGCTGGATCCGCAGAGCTCCGTGTTGTTTGATGTCGTCGATGGCGACGAGGTGCACGCCGGTGACCACGTGGGCCAGGTGCGCGGCGATGCGCGCGTGCTGCTTTCGGGCGAGCGCGTGGCGCTCAACTACCTGCAGCGCATGAGCGGTATCGCTACTTACACGCATCGGATGGCGGCTGCGCTCGTGGGCACCAAGACCGTGCTTGTCGACACGCGCAAGACCACGCCGGGCATGCGCGTCTTCGAGAAGGCCGCGGTCGAGATCGGCGGTGGCAGCAACCACCGCTATAACCTGTCGACTGCCGTCATGCTCAAGGACAACCACATCGACGCCGCCGGTGGCGTGGCACGCGCGATTGAGATGGCGCGCGCCCATGCGTCGTTTACCACGACGGTCGAGATTGAGTGCGAGAACCTGGATATGGTGCGCGAGGCAGTTGAGGCCGGCGCCGATATCATCATGTTCGACAACATGACCCACGACGACATGGCCGCCGCTATCGAGCTTATCGCCGGTCGCGCCAAGACCGAGTGCTCGGGCAATGTGGACGCCAGCAATATCCGCGCGCTTGCCGACCTGGGCGTTGACTTTATCAGCTCGGGGGCGCTGACGCATTCTGCGCCGATTCTCGACCTCTCGCTCAAGCACCTGCGTCTGCTGGACGGTAAATAATGGACGCCCGCGAGCGTCGCCGTGCCATCATGGCCGTGCTCGAGAGCGCCAAAGATCCTGTCTCGGGCAGTGCGCTTGCCCGCGAGGTGGGCGTGAGCCGTCAGGTCGTGGTGCAGGACATCGCCCTGCTGCGCGCCGACGGGCACGATATCGTCGCCACCAATCGCGGCTATGTACTACAGGAGGCGGCGAGCAGCCCGGCTGTGCCCACGCGTCTGGTCAAGGTTCGCCACGGCGTGGAGCAAGCGGGCGATGAGCTCACGAGCATCGTCGACGCGGGCGGCGCCGTGCTCAATGTAATCGTCAACCACCGCGTGTATGGCAAGATCACAGCCGATCTGGACATTCGCAACCGTCGCGATGTTGAGCGCTATCTGGAGGGTATTGCCAGCGGCAAGAGTTTTCCACTGCTGACGGTGACAAGCGGCTATCACTTCCATCGCATCGCGGCGGAGGACGAGCAAACCCTCGACGAGATCGAGGCGATGCTCAAGGAGAAAGGCTACTTGGCAGACCTGATGCCCTACGAAGACGATTTGTCCTAGTCGACGCCGCATCTATAAGTTGCGGTGAAATAGTTCCTAAAATCGGCATCCAAGACATAAAACAGGAACTATTCCACCGCAACTGCCAAGGGTCCCGCTCCAAATTAGCTGCCCATATAAGCAAAAGGAGGCCTCCGCGGCGATGCGGAGGCCTCCTTTTTTGTGCACGGTGTACTTTTGAGTGTGCAAGTGGGGGAGTTATTACTCCTCGACGATCTCGGTGATCGCGCCAGCGGGGCAAGCGTCCTGGCAAGCGCCACAGGCGACGCAGGAGTCCTCGTCAGCGACGGTAGCGACGTCCTGGAGCTCCAGAACGCCAGCGGGGCAGGAGTCGACGCAAACGCCACAAGCGATGCACTCGTCGGCATCAATTACGGGATGAGCCATGGTAGTTTCCTCTCTGTTGACCGACGCTACAGGCGATGCGCGTCGGTTTGATTCGGGCAAAAACATACCACGGGAGCGACCGTTTGCAATACCCTCTGACCGGCATCTTCATACCGTTCGCCGAGTATGCCACGGCTTACTAAAAAACACGCAGGTGGGGCCGTTGAGCTGCGCAAATGTTAGCTAAAGGTGACTTGAAATATAGGGCGATTGAGCGTGCTTACGGAAAGCGCGACCCGGAATTGACGCTCAGACTGGGACGCGCTTTCCCGATGGACGTTTAGCGGAAACTATGTCCCAGAATTCGCTCTCAAAACGGGATGCAGTTTCCAGTTGAGCGCTCCGCGGGAAACTGCGTCCCGGAATCTACGCTCAAACTGGGCTGCATTTTCCGGTTGAGCCTTCAAGCGGAAGCTGCATCCCAGAATCGCCGCTCAAAACGGGACGCGCTTTCCCCGGGGTCGCCCCAAAGTCTCCTGCGCGGCTCCAAGCTCAAACCTCAGCCAACTCTACATAGATCTCAATAGATCTATCGAGAACTCAAACAAGCCGTCTACCTGCGCCTTTACGAACCTAAACTCTCAGAGATAAGAAATCTTATATGAATTGACTTAGATTTTGTATATTCCGGCCCATAAGGGGATACACTACATCCTGAAAGACAAGCCGAAGCGCCGCGCGGCAGACCGCCGAGTCGGTGCAAACGCACAAGAGAGAGGGAATTTCTAATGGGCAAGATTCTTGGTATCGACCTTGGTACTACTAACTCCGCAATGGCCGTTCTCGAGGGCGGTTCTCCGACCATTATCGTGAACGCCGAGGGCGACCGCACCACCCCGTCCGTCGTGGGCTTCCGTGCCGACGGCGATCGCGTCGTGGGTAAGGCCGCTAAGAACCAGGCTGTCACCAACCCCAAGAACACCGTGTTCTCCATCAAGCGCTTCATGGGCCGCAAGTACTCCGAGTGCACCTCCGAGATCAAGACCGTGCCGTATGAGGTCAAGGAGGGCCAGGGTGGCCGTGCCGTCGTCGATATCGAGGGCAAGGATTACACCGCCGAGCAGGTGAGCGCCATGACGCTCGCAAAGATGAAGGCCGACGCCGAGAAGTATCTGGGCGAGACCGTCACCGACGCCGTCATCACCGTCCCGGCCTACTTCAACGACGCCCAGCGTCAGGCCACCAAGGATGCCGGTAAGATCGCCGGCCTCAACGTCAAGCGTATCGTCAACGAGCCGACCGCTGCTGCTCTGGCCTATGGCCTGGACAAGCAGGGCACCGACCAGCGCATCCTGGTCTTCGACCTGGGCGGCGGCACCTTCGACGTCTCCATCCTCGACCTCGCCGACGGCGTGTTTGAGGTCCTGTCCACCTCGGGTGACAACCACCTGGGCGGCGACGACTGGGATCAGCGCGTCATCGACTGGATGGCCGATAAGTTCCAGCAGGAGAACGGTGTCGACCTGCGTCAGGATCCCATGGCCCTGCAGCGTCTGAAGGAGGCCGCCGAGAACGCCAAGAAGGAGCTCTCCGCCGCCCAGCAGACCACCATCAACCTGCCGTTCATCACCATGAACCAGTCCGGCCCGCTGCACCTCAACTACACGCTGACCCGTGCCGAGTTCGAGAAGATCACCCGCGACCTGCTCGAGCGCTGCAAGCAGCCTGTCACCAACGCCCTGCGCGACGCTAAGCTCAAGCTCTCCGATCTGACCGAGGTCATCCTCGTCGGCGGCTCCACCCGTATGCCCGCCGTCCAGGAGCTCGTCAAGACCATGACCGGCAAGCAGCCCAACATGTCCGTGAACCCCGATGAGGTCGTTGCCGACGGCGCTGCCGTCCAGGGCGGCGTGCTCACCGGCGACGTCGAGGGCATCCTGCTGCTCGACGTTACCCCGCTGTCGCTGGGCGTCGAGACCATGGGCGGCATCATGACCAAGATGATCGACCGCAACACCACGATCCCGACCTCCAAGACCGAGGTCTACTCCACCGCTGCCGACAACCAGACCAGCGTCGAGATCAACGTGCTCCAGGGCGAGCGCGAGCTTGCTCGCGACAACAAGTCGCTCGGTAAGTTCCAGCTGACCGGTATCCCGGCTGCCCGCCGCGGCGTGCCGCAGATCGAGGTCACCTTCGACATCGACGCCAACGGCATCGTCAAGGTCTCCGCTAAGGACAAGGGCACCGGCAAGGAGCAGCAGATCACCATCTCCGGCTCCACCGCGCTTTCCGATGACGAAGTCGATCGCATGGTCAAGGACGCCGAGGCCCATGCCGAGGAGGACAAGAAGCAGAAGGAGGAGGTCGAGGTCCGCAACCAGACCGATAGCCTGTGCTACTCCACCGAGCAGACCCTCAACGAGCTGGGCGACAAGGTTTCCGCCGATGTGAAGTCCAAGGCCGAGGCCGCTATCGCCGACGCCAAGAAGGCGCTCGAGGGCTCTGACGTCGAGGCCATCAAGGCCGCTGGCGAGTCCCTGCAGTCCGTGGCCTACGAGCTGGCCCAGGTTGTCTACGCCGACGCTCAGCAGCAGACCGACGGTGCCGCCGGCGCCCAGCCTGCCGACGACGACGTTGTCGACGCCGACTACGAGGTTGTGGACGACGAGGACAAGTAATCATGTCCGCCCGTAAAGCTCGCACGGAGGCGGCCGCCGTTGGTGCCGCCCCCGTTGACTCTGAGGAGAAGGACGTGAAGATTCCCGTAGAGGCCGTCGACGATACCGAGGCCAACGAGGCCGCGGCCGCCGAGGCTGCCGAGAACCAGGTAGAGGATTCCAACAAGGAGGCGACGATGACCGAGGACGAGATGGTGGAAGCCGCTATCCGCGCCGGTGAGGAAGCCGCCGACAACGACTTTAAGCTCAAGTTCGAGCAGGCTCAGAAAGAGCTTGCCGACGTGCGCAACGAGCTCGATGCTGCGGCAGAGGCTCAGAAGGCCGCCGAGGACAAGGCAAAGGACGCCACCGAGCGCACCGCCCGTCTGCAGGCCGACTGGGAGAACTTCCGTCGCCGCACCGCCAATGAGCGCATCGCCGAGCGCGAGCGCGCGACCGAGAAGCTCGTCACCGCGCTGCTGCCGGTGGTCGACGATATCGAGCGTGCGATCGACCATGCCCGCAGCCAGGAGCTTGCCGACGACTTTAAGCAGTTCGTCGACGGCGTCGACGCGGTGCATGCCAAGCTGCTCGATGTGTTTGCGCACGAGGGTGTTGAGCCCATCGACCCCAAGGGCGAGGCGTTCGATCCGCTCGAGCATCAGGCTGTGGGTCGCGTCGAGGACGCATCGCAGTACGACGAGACCGTCAACGACGTGTACCAGAAGGGCTACCGCATGGCGGATCGCATCCTGCGTTCCGCGATGGTGACGGTGACCTACGGTGGCGAGAAGCGCCCCGCACCGGAGCCCGAAGCGGCGCCCGAGGATGCTGCGGCCGATACGGCCGAGAGCACCGAGGAGTAATTGAGAAGGGCCCCGGGGCAACACCCGGGGCCCTTTCTGGCCTAGTGCCATATGAAAGCATGGGCCGTCGTCTGCATGGACGGCGGACGTAGCAGGAGAGGAGCTACGATGGCTGCAGGCAAAACCTTCTATGACATCCTGGGCGTATCCAAGAGCGCCTCCGACAAAGAGATCAAGAGCGCGTTTCGCAAGCTCGCGCAAAAATATCACCCCGATGCCGGCGGCGACGAGGCCAAGTTCAAGGAGATCAGCGAGGCCTACGAGACGCTTTCGGACGAGAAGAAACGCAAAGAGTACGATCAGATGCTCATGTTTGGCGGCATGCCGGGCGCGGGCGGCGCGTATGGCGGCGGCTACGGTGCCGGTGCGGGCGCCAGCGGCTGGGGCGATATCTTCGACAGCATCTTTAGCGGCAACGGCGCCTGGGGCAGCGATTGGGGCTCGGGCTTTGCCGGGGCTGCGGGCGCTGCCGGTGCCGGTGCGGGCCGCAACCGCGCTCGCAAGGGCGGCGACCTGTCGCTGACCGTCGATGTGACGGCCGAGGACGCGTTTCGCGGCGTGACGCACAAGGTCACCTACCGCATTCCCTCGACAGGCGAGCAGCAGACCATCACGGTCTCGGTGCCTGCGGGTGCGGTCGACGGCGGCAAATTGCGCTACAAGCGCCGTGGCGAGTACGGCGTTGCCGGAGGCGAGCGCGGCGACTTGGTCGTGACCACGCATGTGGAGGAGCATCCGCTGTTTAAGCGCAAGGGTGCCGACGTGACCATGGAGGTGCCGATCTCGGTCTATGAGGCGGCGCTCGGCTGCACGGTGGATGTGCCCACGCCCGGCGGCGCGACGGTTCGTCTGAAGGTGCCCGCTGGCACCCAGACGGGCAAGAAGTTCCGTTTTAAGGAGATGGGTGCACCCGACGTTAAGCATCGCGGCCGCACGGGTGCGCTGCTCGTCGAGATCAAGGTGCAGGTTCCCACGAACCTGTCCGACGATGAGCGCGATGCCATGACCAGGCTGCGCGAGGCCGACACGCGCGATTATCGCGAGAAGGTCAACCGTTACAAGGCGACGTACTAGGGCGGTCGTGGCGCACGCCCGCGCCCGCGGGCTTATGATGGACGATAACGAGACGGAAAGGGGTCAGGTAGCATGGCCGAGGACAATAGGAACAAACCGCTGTACATGATCAGCGTGGCGGCCGAGCTGACCGGCATGCATCCGCAGACTCTGCGCGTCTACGAGTCCAAGGGCCTGGTGAACCCTCAGCGCTCGGGCGGTAACACGCGTCTGTATTCGCGTGCCGATATCGAGCGCCTGGAGCTCATCAACCAGCTCACCGACGAGGGCATCAACCTTGCCGGCGTGGTGCGCATCCTCGATATGAAGGAGCGTGCCGAGGAGCGTGAGCGCGAGAACGAGAAGCTCCGCGCCCGCGTGCGCCAGCTCGAGGACGAGCTGCACGAGTACAAGATGCAGAAGAAGATCACCGCGCTGGCCCCACGTGACGGCTCAGTCAACCCCGAGCAAGTCATGCGCAAGCTTTTGGGCGCGGGAACCGATCTTTAGTTACGGCGGCTCTACGACGCAAATCCTAACAATATGAGAGTGGATAATCTCCCACTTTTGGTCCGCTTGAGGGCTAGAAACGGGAGGTTATCCACTCCCATTTTTGGCTGGCACTTGGGGACGTTCCTTCTGTGCCGGCACTTTGGGACACTCCTTGTCCAGAGAGTGATGCAAGGGGCTCGTCCTTTGCTTTACTGAGATAAAGTGAACGTGTAGATTCGTAACCCACTCGCAACCGTTCTATGGCACGATATTGAACGAATGTATGCTATGCGCCCAAATCTTTTGGGCAGAGTGGGAGACAGTATGGTCAAGCTGTACGAGGACGGCATCTACCTGCGCGGCGGCAGCGAGGTTGTGCCTGCGGCCGAGGCCGCTGAGCGCGGCATTACGCAGACACCCGAGGATGCCAAGCGCGGCACCATCGCGTATTCGATCCTTCAGGCACACAATACGTCCGGCGACCCCGAGGCGCTCAAGATTCGCTTCGATGCCATGGCGAGCCACGACATCACCTTTGTCGGCATCATCCAGACGGCGCGCGCCTCGGGCATGGAGCAGTTCCCGCTGCCTTACGTGCTCACCAACTGCCATAACTCGCTGTGTGCCGTGGGCGGCACCATCAACGAGGACGACCACGTCTTTGGCCTCTCGGCTGCCAAAAAGTACGGCGGCATCTTCGTCCCGCCGCATATCGCTGTCATCCACTCCTTTATGCGTGAGAACTTTGCCGGTTGCGGCAAGATGATTCTGGGCTCCGACTCGCACACCCGCTACGGCGCCCTGGGTACCATGGCCGTGGGCGAGGGCGGCGGCGAGCTGGCCAAGCAGCTGCTGCGCGACACCTACGACGTTGCCTATCCCGGCGTCGTCGCCATCTACCTCACGGGCGCCCCGCGCCCCGGCGTCGGCCCGCACGATGTGGCGCTCGCCATCATTCGCGCCGTCTTTGCCAAGGGCTACGTCAAGAACAAGGTAATGGAGTTCGTGGGCCCCGGCATCGCGAGCATGACGACCGACTACCGCAACGGCGTCGACGTCATGACCACCGAGACCACCTGCCTGTCGAGCATCTGGGCCACCGATGAGGACACGCGCGCGTTTTTGGCCATGCACGGTCGCGGCGACGACTACCGCGAGCTCAAGCCCGCCGATGTTGCCTACTATGACGGCTGCGTCGAGGTCGACCTGTCGAGCGTCAAGCCCATGATCGCGCTGCCGTTCCATCCTTCTAACGGCTTTGAGATCGACGAGCTCAACGAGAACCTCGAGGACATCCTGCATGAGGTCGAGCTCGAGGCCGCCAAGATCGGCGAGGGTAAGACGCACTTTAGCCTGCTCGACAAGATCGTCGACGGCAAGCTGCACGTGCAGCAGGGCGTCATCGCCGGCTGCTCGGGCGGCAACTACGACTCCGTGGTCCAGGCTGCCCGCGTGCTTAAGGGCGCCAACACCGGCTGCGGCGAGTTTTCGCTGTCGGTCTATCCCACGAGCCAGCCCGTGGCGCTCGAGCTTACACGTCGCGGCTACATCTACGACCTTATGGAGGCCGGCGCGATCGTGCGCACGGCATTCTGCGGCCCGTGCTTTGGTGCCGGCGACACGCCTGCCAACAACGGCCTGTCCATCCGCCACACCACGCGCAACTTCCCCAACCGCGAGGGTTCCAAGCCGGGTAATGGCCAGCTGAGCGCCGTGGCCCTGATGGACGCCCGCTCCATTGCGGCGACGGCTGCCAACGGCGGCATCCTGACGCCAGCGACCGACCTGCCCGAGGAGACTTGGGACGAGGCCTGCGAGTACACCTTTGACGACGCGCCGTACAAAAAGCGCGTGTACTGGGGCTTTGGCAAGGCGGAGCCTGCCGATGAACTGGTTGAGGGTCCCAACATTAAGCCGTGGCCCGCGATGGAGCCCCTCGGCGACGATATCCTGCTCAAGGTGTGCTCCAAGATCATGGACCCGGTCACCACGACCGACGAGCTCATTCCTTCGGGCGAGACGAGCTCCTTCCGCTCCAACCCGCTGGGCTTGGCTGAGTTTACGCTGAGCCGCCGCGACCCGGCCTACGTGGGCCGTTCCAAGGAGGTCGACGCCGTGGAGAAGCGCCGCGTGGCTGGCGAGTCCGCGGGCGACTTGGCCGCACTCGATGCCGAGCTTGCCGGCGTGTTTGAGGCGCTGGCCGGCGCGGGTGTCGCTGCCGATGCCAAGGCGACTGAGTACGGCTCCATGCTCTATGCCAAGAAGCCCGGTGACGGCTCTGCCCGCGAGCAGGCTGCGAGCTGCCAGCGCGTAATTGGCGGTCTGGCCAACATCGTCCACGAGTACGCCACCAAGCGCTATCGCTCCAACGTGATGAACTGGGGTATGGTGCCCTTCCAGATGGAGGCCGAGCCCAACTTTGAGGTGGGCGATTACGTCTTTGTGCCGGGTATCCGCGCCGCGCTCGATGGCGACCTGAAGGGCATCGTCGCCTACGTGGTGCGCGCCGATGGTGCGGTCGAGCAGATTGAGCTCTACATTGCCGATATGACGGCAGAGGAGCGTGCCATCGTCAAGGCTGGCTGCCTGATCAACTACAACAAGTTCAAGGCCGCTGCCGAGTAACGCACTTAATTGTCCGCCCGGGGCTTACCCTTTCCCGCCCGCTCACGCGCTTCGCGAGGGTCGCGTTCGGGAAAGGATAAGCCCCGGGCTACATTTCTGCGTTCTCGTTGGGTCTTGAGGGACGCTAATAATTGACTGGGACCACCACAAAGGTGCCTGCCCGGCGGGTCCTTATTTCGATGGGGTCCAGGTTATTTCATCGTCAAATAGCCAAGTGCGTGCCGAGCCACTGTTGCGCGCTGTCTGCGGATCGGGCTCGCAGGTTTGTTCGTAGGCATCCTCGGTACACCGATCCATAAAATCGACGACTGCCGTCTGGTCGCCCTCCATGACGTAGATTACGTTGCCATCCGAGATATAGACCCCCGGTCCTTCATTGTCCACGTAGCCGGGGTCGTATGAGACGTTGCACAATCTGCTCCCGTTTGCCGCATCGAGTTCAAGGGTCGAATAATACCCGCCATTCATTTGGCCTTTCTTGGCTCGATATATTGCGGCGCCGTACCATCGCTTAAACGTCTTGCCTTTGAGTAAACTGGTTGCCTTGCCGATAAGCTGCTCATCTTGGGTATAGCGCGTGGCTCCAAGTTCGATTCGGGGATAGTTACTGACCCCAAGCGCTGCGGGCGTACCGTCGAAATCGACGGTGATTGAATCGGGTTTGACGATATCGGTGAGGATTTCGATGGGGTAGCTTACGGTCTCAAGCGCCGCCTGCGTCGCAGAGGCGGGGAGAAATGCGAGATAGATAATTCCTACGCCGACTGCGGTAATCGCAAACGCTAAGACGAGCAGGCCGATATAGGTGGAGCGTTTCACGGTGGGCACCTCTCATGTAATATGCAATCATTAAGATAAATGATACAAGCTTACGACAATATTCAAAAGAAAGCGATCGTTCGAAATGGGGGGCTAAAAGGCCCTATTGGGCTTCGATTTGGGATCGCCAAACGTAGACTGGGCTTGATACCGCCTCTTTTAATCGGGGCTGATTCTTCTCTGGACCACCACAAAGGGGACAGGCACCTTTGTGGTGGTTTGCATGTCATGAGAGCACTCAGAAAATCTTATATATAGAGACTTAGATTTGTGTATAAGATCGTACAAAGCTGGCAACAATACTTCTCGAACAACGTGAAGCCGCCCCGTAGGGTGGCCGCCCCAAGAGAGGTGATTCCATGAGAATCGATAAGCTAGCAATGACGTCGCGCGAAGCGCTGCAGACCGCCATGAGCACGGCTGCCGACGCGCAGGCCGGCGCGGTGGAGCCGATTCATC
>CABUCQ010000014.1 GCA_902490095.1 uncultured Collinsella sp. | reverse complement strand
GGACTTGCAGCGACGGACCTCAGGACACTCTTACACCACGTCTGCGCGCGCGACCGTGCGCGGTGCGCTCCGATGCTGAATACTCCCAAAAATGCACGGCGGAACATGACCCACCTGGCCAAAGCGCTCAAGTTCGGTATTCGGGGACGCCTGCCAATTCGCAATACATACAAGTCACGGCTCCAGTAACCGTTGAACGGGCAAAATCGACCGTTCACCCCATGGTGGTTAGGTGAACGTTCACCTTTTAAGTCGCAATGAATTAGTATAGTGAACGTTCACCTAGAGGATAACGAGCGCATCGTGCGCCCGCTCCGCCAACAAAGGGGTTGTTTGATGAAAAACTTCATGGACGATCAGGATTTCCTGCTGAGCACCAAAACCGGCGAGGAGCTGTTCCACAACTTTGCCGAGGGTATGCCCATCGTTGACTACCACTGCCACATTTCTCCCAAGGAGATCTGGGACGACAAGCGTTTTGAGAACATCACCGAGGTTTGGCTGGGCGGCGACCACTACAAGTGGCGTCTGATGCGTGCCAACGGCGTTGACGAGCGCTTCATTACCGGCGATGCTCCTGCTCGCGAGAAGTTCCAGAAGTGGGCCGAGACCCTGGGCCGCTGCGTGGGCAACCCCGTCTTTGAGTGGAGCCACCTGGAGCTTAAGCGTTACTTTGGCTACGAGGGCGTCCTGAACGGCAAAACCGCTCAGGAGGTCTGGGACCTTGCCAACGCCAAGCTCGCTGAGGCCAGCTTTACCTGCCGCAACCTGATCAAGCAGTCCAACGTCCGCATGATCTGCACTACCGACGATCCCGCCGACAGCTTTGAGTGGCACAAGAAGATTGCCGCCGACGATAGCTTTGACGTTCAGGTCGTTCCCGCCATGCGCCCCGATGCCGCCCTGCGCATCGAGCGCGGCCAGGAGTTCGCCGACTACTGCAAGCATCTCTCCGAGGTTGCCGGCATTGAGATCAGCGACTTCGAGGGCATGAAGGCCGCCATCTCCAAGCGCTACGACGTTGCCCACGAGCTGGGCTGCCGCGCTTCCGACCACGCGCTCGACTACGTTATGTACGTTCCGGCTACCGCCGACGAGATCGAGACTATCTTTGCCAAGGGCCTTGCTGCCGAGCCGCTTGCCGAGGACGAGGTCCTCAAGTACAAGACGGCCTTTATGCAGTTCGTCGCCGGCGAGTATGTCCGCCTGGGCTGGGCCATGCAGCTGCACTTTGGCTGCAAGCGTGACAACAACCGCGCCATGTTCGCCAAGCTGGGCCCCGACACCGGTTACGACTGCATCTCCAACTACACGCCGTCCGACCAGCTCGCCGATTTCCTCAACTCCATCCAGGAGACCTGCGGCCTGCCCAAGACCATCCTGTACAGCCTGAACCCCATCGATAACACCATGATCGACACCGTCATGGGTTGCTTCCAGGAGGCCCCGACTGCCGGCAAGATCCAGAACGGTTCCGCTTGGTGGTTCAACGACAACGAGGTCGGCATGCGCGAGCAGCTCACGGCCCTTGCCAATGAGGGCGTTCTGGGCAACTTTGTCGGCATGCTCACCGACTCCCGTTCCTTCCTGTCCTATCCGCGCCACGAGTACTTCCGTCGCGTGCTGTGCAGCGTGATCGGCGAGTGGGTCGAGCAGGGCAAGTATCCGGCCGACATGGAGCTGCTGGGCACCATCGTGCGCGACATCAGCTACAACAACTCCGTCCGCTACTTCGGTTTTGACCTGGACACCGTCGAGGCCTAAGTCCGCACCGAGCCACATCGAACCCGGGAGCGCCGTCGCCACACGCGGCGCCCCCGGCAAGCTTGCACGCTAACAAACGCCTAAGGAGATACATAGATGGAGAACATCAGCTACGAGACGCTCGAGAAGATTGGCTACGAGGGCTACGTGCTGCCCAAGGACGCCCCCGAGAAGGTTCTGCAATTTGGCGAGGGCAACTTCCTGCGCGCCTTCGTGGATCGTTTCTTTGACATGGGCAACGAGGCTACCGGCTGGAACGGCAAGGTCGTCATGGTGCAGCCCATCAGCGGCGCCTTTGGCTTTGCCGACGGCATCAATGCCCAGGACGACCTGTACACCGTGCTGGTGCGCGGCAAGGAGAACGGCAACACGGTTGACGAGTCCCGCGTGATCAGCGCCTGCAGCCGCTGCCTCAACCCGTACCGTGAGAACGACTACCGCGCCATCATGGAGGTTGCCGTCTCTGACGACCTGGAGATCATCGTTTCCAACACCACCGAGGCCGGCATCGCCTACGACCCGTCCTGCAAGGCCGACGACATGCCGCCCGCGAGCTTCCCGGCCAAGCTTGCCCAGGTGCTCCACACCCGCTGGGCTGCCGGTAAGCCGGGCGTCATCGTGCTCGCCTGCGAGCTCATCGACCACAACGGCGAGGAGCTGCTGCGCATTATGAACCAGTACGTGAGCGACTGGGGCTGGGAGGACGAGTTCTCGCAGTGGATGGCCAATGACTGCACCATCTGCACCACGCTCGTCGACACCATCGTCCCTGGCCGCATCCGCGACCCCAAGGAGGCTGCCGCTGTTGCCGAGCGTCTGGGCTACGAGGATCCCTTCCTGGCAGTGCGCGAGCCCTTCCAGATGTGGGGCATCCAGGGCGATGAGTCGCTCAAGGAGCGTCTGCCCTTCGTGAAGGCCGGCCTGCCCGGCGTCTTTGTGACCCCCGATGTCACCCCGTACAAGAAGCGCAAGGTCCGCATCCTCAACGGCGCCCACACTGCCTTTGTTCCGGGCTCCTGGGTTGCCGGCTTTGACATCGTGCGCGACTGCATGCACGACGAGACCATTCGCGGCTTCATGAACACCATGCTCTACGACGAGGTCATCCCGACGCTTGCCGCCGACCTTGATGCCGAGGACTGCAAGGCCTTTGCCGCTGCCGTCGAGAACCGCTTCGATAACCCGTTTATCGATCACGCGCTGCTCTCCATCTGCCTCAACTCCACGGCTAAGTGGCGCGCCCGCGACCTGCCCACGCTCAAGGACTACGTTGCCGAGACCGGCAACCTGCCCAAGTGCCTGGCGACGAGCCTCGCTACGCTCATCTCCTTCTACACGCAGGAGCTCGTGTCCCGCGAGGGCGACGGCCTGCACCTGCGTCGCTCCGACGGCACCGAGTACACCGCTCAGGACGACGCCTTCGTGCTCGACTTCTACGCCGCCCATGCCGGCGCCGACGATGCCCAGCTGGTGCACGACGTGCTCACCAACGAGCAGATGTGGGGCGAGGACCTTACGCAGATCGCAGGTCTTGAGGAGTTTGTCGTCAGCGCGCTCGCTGTCGTGCGTGCCGAGGGCGCCAAGCAGGCCTTCGCCAACGCTCAGGCGTAAATTTCCGGCGCAGACGCGGGCGCGGGACGGCGTGCCCGCGTCTCGACTTCTGCTCAACCTGTAGGGTTAGGACCATTTGCAATGAACACTATCCAGATCAATCCGGCCGACAACGTGATCGTCGCGCTGTCGCCGCTTGCCAAGGGCACCGCCGTCGCGGTTCCCGGGGTGGGCGAGGTCGTGGCCGCGGAGGATATTCCGCAGGGTCATAAGATGGCCGTGCGCTCGATTGCCGCGGGGGAGGACGTCGTCAAGTACGGCCTTCCTATCGGCCATGTGACGGGCGATGTCCAGCCCGGTCAGTGGCTTCATACACATAATGTCAAGACCAACCTTTCGGGCGAGGTCGAGTACGCCTACAACCCCACGCATCCGGTCGTGGATCCCGTTGAGCCTGAGACCTTTATGGGCTTCCGCCGCGCCGACGGTCGTGCCGCGACGCGTAATGAGCTGTGGATCATCCCCACGGTCGGCTGTGTCAACGAAGTCGCCCGTGCCATGTGTGAGCAGGCCCAGAATCTGGTCGATGGCTCGCTGGAGGGTGTTTACTATTTCCCGCATCCCTTTGGCTGCTCGCAGACCGGCGCCGACCATGTCCAGACGCGTCGTCTGCTGGTGGCGCTCTCGCGTCATCCTAATGCGGCCGGTGTGCTGTTCCTGTCGCTTGGTTGCGAGAACTGCACACACCAGCAGGTGCTCGACGAGCTCGGTGACTTCGATCACGAGCGCGTCCGCTTCCTCACCTGCCAGGACGTTGCCGACGAGCAGGTCGAGGGCCACAAGATTCTGGCCGAGCTGGCAGACCTGGCAAAGCAAGCCAAGCGTGAGCCCATTATGGCCTCCGAGCTGGTTATTGGTCTTAAGTGCGGCGGCTCCGACGGTCTTTCGGGCATTACCGCCAACCCCACGATCGGTCGCGTGAGCGATATGGTCGTCGCCCGTGGCGGCACGTCGGTGCTTACCGAGGTGCCCGAGATGTTTGGCGCGGAGAGTATTCTGCTCGATCGCTGTGAGAACGAGCAGGTCTTTGGCGCCGCCTCCGACATGCTCAACGGCTTTAAGGACTACTTTATTAGCCACGGCGAGGTTGTCTACGAGAACCCGAGCCCCGGCAACAAGGACGGAGGTATTACCACGCTCGAGGACAAGAGCTGCGGCTGCGTGCAAAAGGGCGGATCTGCCCCCATCGTCGACGTGCTGCCGTATGCCGGCCAGGCAACTAAACACGGCTTGAACATGCTGTGCGGTCCGGGCAACGACATGGTATCCACCACGGCGTTGACGGCTGCCGGCTGCCACGTGATTCTGTTCTCGACCGGCCGCGGCACACCGTTTGGCGCGCCGGCGCCTACGCTCAAAGTGTTCACCAACCAGCGTTTGTGCGACCACAAGGCCAATTGGATGGACTTTAACGCCGGCGTGATTGCCACGGGTGAGCGCACGCTCGACGAGGCCGCCCGCGATTTGTACCAGCTGGTGCTACAGACGGCGAGCGGTAAGCTCACGAGTGCCGAGCGCCGTGGCTGTCACGAGATCAGTATCTGGAAGGACGGCGTCTGCTTGTAGCGGCAAGTGCGCCCAAGCATAGCGCGATGTCATCGGCCCCGTCGGGAGTGTTCCCGGCGGGGCTTTTTCGTTTCGTGGTTAAGTGAATATGTTGGAAAATCTGATAAACGTTCACCTATCTCATGGCTGTCCAGCATGGCACCCTTACCAGCAGAAAATAGGTGTGAGGATCTCAATTGTGTCCGTTCAGCGGTAAAAATCGACCGTTCAAGGATATTATTCAAGTGAACGTTCACCTGTCGTAAGCAATCGCGCATAATCTAACTAAACGTTCACCCTGAACGCTGGGCAGACAGATGTCAGTGTGGACTCCAATGTCTTGCTGCAAGACAATCGAGAAAAGAGAGGGAGCTCGATGACTAATAAGATCGGAAAAAAGCGTAAGATCACATTCTGGACGCGCTTGGGCTTTGGTATGGGCGGTATGCTCAATTCCGGTGCCCTGACCTTTACGCACAGCTACATGGTGCTGTTCCTGTCCACGGAGTGTGGCCTGTCCGCAGGCGAGGCTGCACTGATCAGCTCGTTTGCCATCTATGTCAACGCCATTCTTTGCCCGCTGATGGGCTTTGTGGCCGATAACTTCTATGCCACCAAGATTGGCCGCATCTTTGGTCGTCGTCGTTTCTGGATCTTGCTGGCCATCCCGATGATGATCGCCGAGCCGCTCATCTTCGTGGCTACGCCGTTTGGCTTCCCGTACTACTTTGTGCTGTACCTGATCTACAACGTCGCGTACACGTTCTGCACCGCCAACCTGTCGCCGCTTACCATCGAGATGACCGACGACTTTAAGGAGCGTACGTACCTCACCGGCTACAAGCATCTCTTTGGTAACGCCGCCGGCTTCCTGATGGCTGCACTTGTGGGCTTCGGCTTTGGCACCTTCGGCGAGACCAACCCGTTCAGCTACTTCATCATCGCTACGGTCAACGCTTCGGTCATGGCAATCTCGCTGCTTTGTGTGTACCTGTCCACGTGGGAGCACACCCCCGAGGAGGTCGCTCAGGAGAAGATCGAGAGCGTCGGCGAGGGTATCAAGAAGTTCTTCATCGACGTTATCTCCACCTTCCGCAACAAGTCCTTCCGCAAGGTCCTGTATGCACAGGTCTCCACGAAGCTCGCTGCTGCCTGCTGGTCTGCCTGCCTGTCCTTCTTCATCGTCTACTGCCTGCAGATTCCTAAGTCCTACGAGTCCGTGATGGAGATGCCCGGCAAGGTCGTCGCTATCGTCTGCACCGCCATCTGGGTCGCCCTCATGGCCAAGAAGGGCTTCCACAAGTCTTGGTACCTCGCAAATGTCGGTTGCGCTGCGTGCATCATTGCCTACAACTACTTCGCCTTTGGTCAGATCAACGGCACCTCCACGGTCGCCATCGCCATGATCGCCTACCCCATCATCTTCGCCATCTGGAAGTTCTTCTACGTCGGCTTCCAGTACCTGCCCGATGTTCTGCTCAACTACATCCCCGATGTCGATGAACTCATCACCCTGCGTCGTCGCGAGGGCATCTACAGCTCCGCGCAGCAGCTCTGCCAGCAGATCGCCCAGGCTATCGCCGTCAACGTGTGGGCTATCGTCCTTGCTGCCTCCGGCTTCATTCAGACCGCCGGCAATAGCGACGCCGTGACCCAGCCCGCTACCGTGCCTCTATATATCTGCGGCTACATGATCATCGGCTGCGCCGGCTTCTTCCTGCTTGCGGCCGTCCTTGCCCGCGGCATCAAGATCGACAAGGAGCAGTGCGACATCCTTTGCGACGAGATTCACCGCGTCAAGGAGGGTGGCAAGATGGCCGACGTCAAGCCCGAGGTCAAGGCGCTTTGCGAGGAGCTCTCCGGCTTTAAGTACGAGGACTGCTTTGCCCACAACAACGTTGGCTTCCAGGACGGTAGCGTAACCCCGCCGAGTAAGGCCGACATATCGTCCAAATCACAGGGCCGTGCCACCGGAATTCCGCCGGCAGGCACGGCCCTTTTTCAACAGCGTACAATTTGCCTTTAGAGCATCTTTTTGAGGGAGAAATCCATGGAGACGAACGTTATCTGGCGCAACGCCCGCGCGGCCGTGATCGAGCTTGACGACGGCGGCTACTTTACCTGTGCCGATACGTGGGAGATCTTTGTCAACGACGAGCCCGCTGGTACCACGAATACGGTCGAGACCTATGTCGACGGCCTGACCCCCGGCAAGCGCAACCTGGTTCGTTTTGTTTGTGGCGAGCGTGAGCTGAGCGTAGGTGTCACCACGCCGGCTGAGCCCTTTACCATCAACGTTCGCGACTGTGGCGCCAAGGGCGATGCCGAGCACGACGACACCACCAATATCCAAGCTGCCATCATGGCCTGCCCCAAGGGCGGGCGCGTGCTGATTCCCGCCGGCAACTACCGCATCAAGTCCCTTTTCCTTAAGAGCAATATCAACATCGAGCTCGCCGAGGGCGCGGTGCTGCTGGCCCGTCACGACCGCGCGGCGCTTGCCTACATTCCGGGCACGGTCACGGGCGACGAGGGCGCCGGGTATGCCGGCACCGACATGCTGCCCCTGGGCCGCTGGGAAGGCGAGAGCTTCTCGACCTACTGTTCGACCTTTACGGGCCTGAGCGTGCACGACGTGTGCATCTATGGCCGTGGCGCCATCGACGGCCAGACCGATTTTGCCGAGGACAACTGGTGGAACAAGGACTTTAAGAACATCTTCCGTCCCGAGGAGGGCCGCGAGATCGCCCGCCCGCGCATGATTTTCCTGTCCGAGTGTGAAAACGTGAGCCTTGTCGGCTTTACCGTGCGCAACAGCCCGGCGTGGAATATCCATCCCATTCTGTGTGAGCACGTCGATGCCCTGTGCCTGTCCATCGAGGGTCCCAAGAACTCCCACAACACCGACGGTTTCGATCCCGAGAGCTGCGGTTTTGTCCGCATCCTTGGCTGTCAGTTTTCGGTGGGCGACGACTGTATCGCCATCAAGAGCGGCAAACTGGGCATTGAGCCCGAGCTCCGTCCCGCCACGCACGACGTGCTGATCTCACACTGCTACATGCACGACGGCCACGGCGCCGTGGTGCTGGGATCCGAGGCCGCCGGCGGCATCAAGGACCTCACCGTGAGCAAGTGCCTCTTTGAGCGCACCGACCGCGGCCTGCGCGTCAAGACCCGCCGTGGGCGCGGCAAGGACGCAGTCAACGAGGGCATCACCTTCGAGCACATTCGCATGGATAAGGTGCTCACGCCCTTCGTGGTCAACTCGTTCTACTTCTGCGACAAGGACGGCAAGACCGACTACGTGCAGTCTCGCGAGGCGCTGCCCGTCGACGACCGTACGCCCGGCTTTGGCGCCACGACGTTTTGCGATATCGAGGCCACCAACTGCCATGCGGCCGCAGCCTATATCACGGGCCTTCCCGAGAGCAAGGTGACGCGCCTGACGTTCCAGGATGTCCATGTGACCTTCGCGGAGGATGCCGAGCCCTTTGTCCCGGCCATGGCCTGCGGCGTTGAGCCCATGGTGCGCCAGGGCATCATCGCTCAAAACGTCAAGGTACTCGACCTGCAAAACGTGGTTGTTGAGGGCCAGGACGGCGAGGAGCTGCAACTCCAAAACGTTGACAAGATCGTCCGTTCCTAACCCGGATTGATGACCAGGGCTGCATTGTCGGATAGACCGGCAATGCAGCCCTTATGCGATGCGGCCGTGTGCGCTGCGCAACGCATTATGGCGAAAGGGAATTCATGCTCAATAAAACGATTCCTGTCGGGGTCGATGGCTCGTCTGCCACGATTACGTCTTATGTTTTTGCCCCGACCGAAGATGCTTATGCTTTAAAACCGCTGCCTGCAGTTGTGATCGTGCCTGGAGGCGGCTATGATCACGTTTCGCCGCGAGAGGGCGAGCCGGTGGCACTCCGTTTGTTGGCGATGGGCTACCAGGCATTTGTGCTGAACTATTCGGTTGCTCCGGCTGTCTATCCGCTGGCGTTGCAGGAGCTTGCGCGAGCGGTCGATACCGTCCGAGGCCATGCGGCGGAGTTCTGTGTCGACCCCGACCGGATTACGGTCATGGGTTTTTCGGCCGGCGGACATTTGGTTGGCCTGCTTGGGGCGCTTTGGAACCAACCCTGGCTTGCGGAGTCGATCACGGCATCACCCGAGTCGATTCGGCCCGATGCGCTTTGCCTGGGCTATCCGGTTGTGAGCTCGGGAGCCTATGCTCATCGTGGTTCGTTTGAACACCTAACGGGTGCCGATGACGCTTTGGCTCAAAAGTTGTCGGTCGAGAATATGGTGGGCGAGGGTTTCCCCCGTACGTTCTTGTGGCATACCGCCGAGGATGCATCGGTGCCGGTCCAAAATAGTCTCTTGCTTGCGCAGGCGCTTGCCGACCACGGGATTGGTTTTAGCCTGCATGTCTTTCCCCATGGAAAGCATGGGGCATCGCTTGCCACGGCCCAAACAGCATTTAAGGGCTGCGCCGAGCATATTCAGCCGCAGGCTCAGGGTTGGCCTGAGCAGTTCGCCGCCTGGGAGCGTGATGGACGATGAGTGAAAACACCTATACGCTGCGCGTTTCGAGGGTCGCAGTAGGAGCGTATCCAACAATCTCTGATGCCTTGGAGGCAGCCGATCAACTCTATCCGGACACTGAGCAGCCGGTGACGATTCATGTCGATCCGGGTGAGTATCGCGAGCGGGTCGAGATTCATCGACCGCATGTGACGCTGGTGGGCGAGACGGCTGACAGCGTGCGAATCGTGGGTAACCTGGGTGCCATGATGCCCTCGAGTGATGGCTCGGGTGTCGACGGTACGCTCGGCACGTTTAGGACCTATACCGTTTTGGTCGATGCCGATGACGTGCGGCTCGAGAACCTCACGATCGTCAACGATGCCGGCGACGGTCGCGAGGTGGGGCAGGCGATTGCCCTGTACGCCGACGGCGATCGTCTGGTGGTCGACGCCTGCTGCATTACGGGGCGCCAGGACACACTGTTTTTGGGCCCGCTTCCGCCGCGCGAAGTCAAACCGGGCGGGTTCATTGGGCCCAAGCAGTTTGCGCCGCGCCGGGTGGGCCGTCAGTATTTCCGACGCTGCCGAATCGAGGGCGATGTCGACTTTATCTTTGGCGGCGCGCGTGCCTATTTTGAGGGGTGCGAGATCCGCTCGCTCAACCGCAATATGGACGTGAACGGCTACGTGACGGCGGCATCGACGCCCGAGGGGGAGCCGTACGGCTTTGTGTTCCACGGCTGCTCGTTTACGGCTCCGCAGGACGTGGCGCCGGACTCGGTCTACCTGGGTCGTCCGTGGCGCGAATGGGCCCAGACCGTGCTGATCGATTGCTGGCTGGGACAGCACATCAAGCGCGAAGGCTGGTGGGATTGGAATAAGCCGGCGGCGCACGAGAGGGCGCGCTACGCTGGTGCAATCCTACATGGCCCGTCGGGTGATGCCGAAAACTGGGTGCCATGGTCCCGCGAGCTCGATGCGACGGCCGCTGCCCGGTACGCTCGCGAACAGGTACTTGCCGGCACGGATGGCTGGGACCCCGAAGGTGGCCCGGGCGACGCTGCGGAGACCGACAGTCTTTCCGATAACGGTCGTACGGTGCATATCGACACCTATTACGAAGACGAACTGGCATTTCGTGAGCGCCTTAAGCGTGAGGGCCGCTCCGCCGCATTTAAGGGCACGACGCCCGAAGACTTTGAGGCATGGCAGATTGCGACGAGGGTTCGGCTGTTTGACCTGTTGGGCTTATCGCTTATGGATCGCGTGTCGATTGAGGCGCGCGAACTCGATCGGGTGCAGATTGCCGGCGGTATCGTGCGCACCCATGCGATGCTGCAGGTGGAGCGCGACGTTTGGATGCCGTTCTACCTGCTCGAGCCGCAGTCGCCTAAGCTCGATGCGCGCGGCCGCAAGTGTTGCTATATCTGCCCGCATGGCCATCAGGGAGCAGGCGCCGCAAGTGTTGCGGGCGTGACGGGCGTGCCGGCGGTCGATGATGCCGTGCGTAAGTTCAATTACGACTACGGTCTGCGTTTGGCACGCATGGGTTACGTGACCGTCTGCCCCGACGCGCGCGGCTGGGGATACCGTCGTGACTGGAAGGGTCAGGGCGATGACGAGAACAGCTACCTGCGCGGTACGTGCCTGAATCAGGCACGTATGGCCGAGCCACTGGGTCTTACGGTCGCGGGCCTCAACGTCTGGGACAACATGCGTCTGATCGATTACCTGGAGGCGCGCGGCGACATTGCCATGGACGACCTGGGCTGCTTTGGCTTTTCGGGCGGCGGATACATGACGTTGTACCTGGCGGCGCTCGACCCGCGCGTTCGCAAGGCGTTTGTCTCGGGCTATCTGTACGGTGTCGACGATTCGCTGCTGCACCTCAACGGCAACTGCAGCTGTAATTATGTGCCGGGTCTGTGGCGCCTGCTCGATATGGGCGATATCGCCTCGCTTATCGCACCGCGCCCGCTGTTGGTGCAGAGCTGCGAGGGCGATCATCTTAACGGTGCCCGTGGGCTTGCGAACGTGGACGAGCAGCTCGATATCGTTCGGGACGCCTATGAGCTTGTGGGACATGCCGGCGACTTGTCACACGAGGTCTGCCCGGGCGGGCACCATTTGGGCGTTGCTTACCTTGCCGAGGATATCGAGTGGCTTGACGAGCGTGCTGCCGGGGCCCGTGCGTAGGGCCTGGGTGCCGCAGCAAGCAAACGGTAATGACTGACAAGACCAAAGACCGCCGTGTGGGCGGGGAGGAGTATAACCATGAAACCGACGAAGACCTTGAGTGAATCGACCATCTGCTGCTTTGGCGATTCGACCACATGGGGTGACAACGGATGCGGCGCAGGCGGCAACGACATCTCCTGGACCACGCACCTGGGCGCGCTGCTGGGCGGTGCGACCGTTGAGAACTTTGGCATCAAGGGTTCGCGCATCGCCATTAAGGCTGACCGTACCGATTCGTTTGTCGAGCGTCTGGACGGCATCGATGACGCGGCCGATGTCTATGTCGTCTTTGGCGGCGTCAACGACTTTAGCCGCAACGTGCCGCTCGGCGAGCTGGGCAGCACCGATGTGCATGAGTTCTATGGTGCGGTCGATTATCTGATCCGTACCATCACGGCGCGCTCACCCCAGGCAAAGCTCGTGTTTATGACGCCGTGCAAGACGAGTGGCAAGCACGAGAAGGATATTCCGGCGAGCAATGAGCTCAACCATCTGGGCCTGACGCAGATCGCGTACGTGCGGGCGATGCTCGAGGTTTGCGACCGCTACTCGGTGCCGGTAATCGATCTGTACGCGCAGAGCGGCATCAGCCCGTTTTTGCCGGAGCATCGCGAGCTCTATATGCCGGATGGTTTGCATTACAGCCCGGCTGGTTATGAGCGTCTGGCGCATCGCATTGCCGCGGGCTTAGCTGCCGTTTGCCGCTAAAAGTCTGCCGTTCGCGGGGAATGTAGGGTTAACGTTCACCCTACATTCCCCGTTCGCGTTACACTAGGGTTAACGTTCACCCATCATTAACGTCAGAGGGGACAGCAATGGGTTGCAATCAGATTCTGGACCGTTACATCGAGCAGTTGATCGAGACCTCGACGCCGCAGGCGCCGGCCTGGAACATCGAAAAGCTCCGTGCCGGTAAGGAGAACACTTGGAACTACATCGATGGCTGCATGATCAAGGCGCTCATCGAGCTGTACGAGATCACGGGTGAGCAGCGCTACCTGACCTTCGCCGACGACTATATCGACTTCTTTGTCCAGGACGACGGCACCATCAAGCATTACAACCCCGACGAGTACAACCTCGACAACGTCAATGCCGGCAAGACCCTCTATAAGCTCTACGATCTGGTGGGCAAGCCCAAATACCGTGCCGCCATGGACACCATTTACCGTCAGCTCGAGACCCAGCCGCGCACCAAAGAGGGCGTCTTCTGGCACAAGGCCGTCTACCCCAACCAGATTTGGCTCGATGGCATGTACATGGCGCAGCCGTTCTACATGCAGTACGAGCTGAGCTTCCACAACCGCCGTGCCTGCTCGGACAGCTTCCATATGTTCCAGGTCGTGCACGATCTGATGCGCAATCCGCTCAACGGCCTGTACTATCACGCCTACGACGCAAGCCGCAAGCAGTTCTGGTGCGATCCGGTCACCGGCCTTTCGGCCAATTTCTGGCTGCGCGCCGAGGGTTGGTTTGCCATGGCGCTCATCGATACCTGGGAGCTCATGCCGCCTTCGATGTCGGCCGAGAAGGACGAGATCCGCAAGATGTTCCACGACCTGATCGATGCCATGCTGCCGTATCAGGATGAGAAGACCGGCATGTGGCACCAGGTCATCAACCTGCCCAACATCGCCCCCAACTATCTGGAGGAGAGCGGTAGCGCCATCTTTGCCAATGCCATCATGAAGGGCGTGCGCTTGGGCGTGCTGGGCGAGCGTTATTACCAGTATGGTCGTCGTGCCTTCGACGGCATCTGCGAGACCTGCCTGTCCGAGCATGATGGACAGCTGGCGCTCGACAACATCTGCCTGGTCGCGGGCCTGGGCAACACCACACACCGCGAGGGCACGTTTGGCTACTACATGAGCGAGCCCATCGTCAAAAACGACGCGAAGGGCGTGGCGCCGCTGGTGCTGGCCTATATCGAGACCATGCACCACGACAAGCTGGCCGGCAAGCGCGACCCGCTGGCCCCTTCGGGCGTGTGCTCCATCGAGGACCCGTTTGGCGGATACACCCCGGGCATCAACGCTTGCAAGGGATGTGAATAGCGTGGGGGCCATTACTCCGGGCGTGCGCCTGCACGACCTTCCGCAAGGAACGGTCGAAGAGCGCATTCGCATGGCGGGCGAGCTGGGCTTTTCGTGCATCCAGCTGCCGAGCAAAGTACTCTATAAGTCGATGGGCATCAACCGTTTGGGCCTTACGCGCGAGCTTGCCGACCACCTTCGCGCGGTGCTCGACGAGGCGGGGGTTTCGGTTGCTGTGTTCGGTTGCTATAAAAACCTTGCGACCCCCGATCGCCAACAACTCATGGACAACTTTGCCGAGTACGAGGCATGCCTGAACTTTGCCAAGATGCTTGGCGGTTGCCCGGTGGGTACCGAGACCGGTCGTCCTAACGTGCAGAACGCCGTGGCGGTCGACCGCATGACCGATGAGGCGCTCGATGCGTTTGTTGAGGGTCTCAAATATGTCTGCACGCGCGCCGAGGCCATGGGCGGGCAGATTTTGATCGAGCCCGGCTGGAACGAGACGGTTAACACGCCCCAGCGGTGCCGCGAGGCGCTCGAGCGCGTGCCGAGCGCGGCGCTCGGCGTGATTTACGACCCGGTGTCGCTGCTACACCCCAGCGTTGTCGGCGAGGCGCAGGAGATTACGTCGCACATGCTCTATCTGTGCGGCAGCAAGGTTCGCGTGCTGCATGCCAAGGACTACGAGGTCGTGAACAACGAGGATGAGGCCGGCTGGTGCGACGGCACGGGCTCGCGCCTGGTATGCCATGGCGTGGGCGAGACGGGCCGTTACGACTTTGAGCCCGTCGTCGCCTGGGCCGCTGCCGCCTGTCCGGGCATTCCGTGCGTGGTCGAGAACAGCGTGCCGGCGACGGCGGCCGGCTGCTTGACGACGCTCGAGCGTATGTCTGCTTGTTGCGAAGGCGCACATCGGGAGATGTAGCGTGGCTGGCGGCCGCTACGGGCGGCCGTCTTGCCGGTACTGGGCAGCATCTGGAACTGCCCGTTATTGTGTTGATGCGAATCAGAGGGGAATCGCGTGGCTATCCACATTGTCGAGGAAGCAAATCGTTGCCTGGGTTGTAAAAGGGCGTTCTGCCAGATTAAGGGCTGCCCGGTGCAGACGCCTATCCCGCAGGTCATCGATCTGTTTAAGCAGCGTCGTCTGGAGGAAGCGGGCGAGTTGCTGTTCCAGAACAACCCCATGAGCGCGGTTTGCTCCATGGTGTGTAACCATTCGGGCCAGTGCGAGGGTTCGTGCATTCAGGGTCGCAAGGGCACGCCGGTGCATTTCTCGAGCATCGAGAACTATATCTCCACGGCGTATCTCGACCGCAAAGAGTGGACGCCTGCGCCGTCGTGTGGCAAGCAGGTCGCCGTGGTCGGCTCGGGTCCTGCCGGTATTACCGTGGCTATTAAGATGGCCCAGCTGGGCTGCGCTGTCACCGTGTTTGAGCAGCGCCCCGAGATCGGCGGCGTGCTGGAGTACGGCATCCCCGAGTTCCGCCTGCCGCGCTCGCTGGTGCAAAAGTACCGCCACGTGATGTGCTCGCTCGGCGTGCGTGTGCGCCCCTCGACCACCATCGGCGGCGCGCTGCATATCGACGATCTGCTGCGCGACGGCTATGATGCGGTCTTTGTGGGCACCGGCACTTGGCGTGCCCGTAAGCTGGGGATTCCCGGCGAATCACGCGGCAACGTGCTGTTTGGCATCGACTATCTGGTCGACCCCACGAGTGTGGCGATCGGGCAGAACGTGGCGGTCATCGGCGCCGGCAACGTCGCTATGGATGTGGCCCGCACGGCACTGCGCTCGGGTGCTCGCAAGGTTACCGTGTATGCCCGTTCGCGCCATATCTCGGCAATTGACGACGAGGTCGAGCTGACCGAGCTCGACGGCGCCGAGATTGTGTGCGGCAAGGCCATCTGCGCTATCGACGATAACGGCCCGGTGTTCGAGACGGCCATCATTGACGAGGACAACAACGTGGTGGGCTACGAGGAAGAGCTCGACCATGCCGCGGCCGACACCATCGTCATCGCGGCCTCGCAGGTGCCCAAGGACAAGCTCGTGCTTACGACGGGCGGTCTGGAGACCGACCATCGCGGCCTGCTTTCGGTCGATGAGCACGGCATGACCACCGTGCCCGGCGTCTTTGCCGCCGGCGACGTGGTCAATGGCCCGCTCACGGTCGTCCATGCCGTAGCCGGCGCCAAGCTCGCCGTCGAAGGCATGACATCCTACCTGGGCCTCTAATCCATCCCACCCTCATCAGTTGCGGTGAAATACGGACTGTTTTGGCTGTCAAAGGCCTTATCTAATCCGTATTCCACCGCAACTTTTTGCTAGAGACGCTGCATGCGGTACCCGACACCCATGTGCGTCTGAATCATCTTGGGATGAGAGGGGTCTGCCTCGATCTTCTTGCGCAGGGTGCGCATGAACACGCGCAGGCTCGCCAGATCGCTGTCCCAGCTCGTGCCCCATATCTCGCGGGTGATGAAGGTGTGGGTGAGCACCTTGTCGACGTTTTTCGCCAGAAGGACGAGCAATTTGTACTCGGTTGGGGTGAGCGAGAGCTCGCGTCCGTCTTTTGTCGCGTATCCCGCGGCGTAGTCGATATGCAGCGGACCGTTGTCAAACGTGCTCGCTTCTGTCGACTCGCTCGACGCCATCGAGGAGCGCCTCAAATTCGCACGGACGCGCGCGAGCAACTCATCCACAGAAAAGGGCTTGGTGAGGTAGTCGTCTGCCCCTGCGTCAAGTGCTGCAATCTTGTCGGAATCTTCGGTGCGCGCCGAAATGACGATAATGGGGACTGCCGACCAGCTTCGGATCTTCGTGATGACCTCGATGCCGTCAATGTCGGGAAGGCCGAGGTCGAGCATGATGAGGCTGGGGCCGTGCGACACCGCATCCATGATGGCGGCCTGGCCGTTGCAAACCTTGCTCACGACATAGCCGTGGAGGTCAAGCGCGGTCGAAACGAGGTTTTGAACGGTCAGGTCATCTTCGACCAGGAGGATGCGTGGCTTAGCGGCATTATTCATGAATCTCGATCTCCTCGGCGGGCAGGGTAAAACGGAAGACGGCCCCATGGGGGTGGTTGTCGCGAACTTCGATGACGCCGCCATGCGCCTCCACGATGGAGCGGCAGAGCGACAGCCCAAGGCCGATGCTTCGACGCGAATCCACGGGCCGCGTATTGCTTGAGGTGAAGAAGCGCTCAAAGATATGAGGTTTGTCGCAGTCTGCCACACCCGGCCCATCGTCTGCGACGTCCACCACGACGAACGCACCCTCGCGACGTGCGCTGATGGTGACAGTCGAGTCCTCGGGCGTGTATTTGAAGGCGTTCATGATGAGATTCGTAAGCACCTGCATGATGAGATGGACGTCGATGCGTACCAGCAGGATGTCGTCAGTGTGCTCGATGGTGACGGCACGTCCATGCGATGCTTGGGCGACATGGCTGAGGGCGGCCTCGATGACCTCGTCGATGAGCTCGGATGTTAAGTTGAGGCGAATGGTGCCGTCCTCGACGCGTGTGATGGCGAGGAGGTTTTCCACGGTATCGATAAGCCAGAGGGAGTCGTCGTAGATGGCATCGGCAAGATCGCAGCGTTGTTCGAGGCTGAGCTTCTCGTCGCTCTTCCGAAGGATTGCCGCAGATCCGGATATAGCCGTGAGGGGTGTCCTCAAATCGTGGCCGATGGAGCGCAAAAGGTTGGCGCGCAGCTGCTCGTTTTTCGCCAAGACCGCAGCCTCTTCGCGCTCTTGCGCCGCCCGGTCGCTTTCGAGCGCCAAGGCGCATTCACCTACGATAGATAGGACGATCGAATGCTCGAAGGCTTCGATCTCGCGCCCCTCCAGGGCGATGCCGATGACACCGAATACCTTGTCGCCGGTGCGAACCGCGAGGTAGAGACAGCGCGCCTCAGGCAGGGTCCGCGTGCTTGCGCCCGCGCGCTTGTTGTTGGTGTAGGTCCAGGTTGCAACGGCGCGCTCGTAGTCGGTGAGCAGCGACGCGGATCGGTTTTCGGTGCCAGCGGACTCATAGAGCGCTTTGCCGAGCGTGCCGTGTTCGGCGGTGTAGAAGACCACGTCGAGTTTTAGCAGTTTGATGAGTTGGTTCATGGCGACGCGGGCGCACTCCTCCGCGCTATGGGCTTGCTGCAAGAGCTGGTTCGTTTCGAGGAGTACGCGCGTTTTGAATGCGTTCTCAGCGGAGGTACGGGCGTTGTCGGCGATGCGCGCAGTTAACTCGCCGGCGACCATAGCGGTAGCGAACATGATGCCGAACGTGACCAGATAGCTTCGGTCGTAGCTGGCGAGCGAAAACAGAGGCGTGACGAAGCAGAAGTTGTAAAGCACTACAGAGAGCACGCTCGATACGATCGTGCAGATACGCCCCGTCGTGGTGACGGCGGTCAGCAGGGCCGTGAGGATATAGAGGGATATGATGCTGGAATCGGCAAATCCCAGATGGCGGAAAGCCGTGCCGATCGCCGTGGCGACAAGAGAGAGGGCCAGCGTGCGAAGCACGTTTCGGCTGCTGGGCGGCTGCAGGGCGAGCGTACGGCGGCGTCCTTTGGGCCGGGAGGGCGGAGTCGACTGGTCTGGAATGATGTAAATGTCGAGGTTCGGGGCGAATGTTATGAGCTGTTCTACGAGAGATTTGCGGCCAAAGAGGGCCTGACGGACGCTGCTGCGCTCGCCCGTGCGCCCCATGACGATCTTCGAAATACCCGACAGGCGCGCGAACTCGGAGATCTGAAACGCGATGTCGTCGCCATAGACGGTTTCCATATGTGCTCCGAGCTGCTCGGCTAGGGCGATATTGGCTGCAAGCTTGGTGCGCTCATTATCGCTCATGGCTTGCGTGTGCGGGCTCTCTACGAACAGGGCGACGAGCTCGCTGCGAAACGCTTTCGCCATGCGCGCGGCGGCACGGACGATGCGGGGATTGGTCGGCGCCGGGGAGACACAGACTAAGATACGCTCCCTGGTGTAGTAGTCACGGTTTCCCAGCACGCGTGCGGCGTCTGTGAGGTGGCCGGTGCGATCGGCGCAGCGGCGCAGCGCGATTTCTCGGAGTGCGGTGAGGTTCTCGACGGTAAAAAAATGTTGTTGCGCTCGGTCGGCTTGTGCGGGACGGTAGACGAGGCCGGCGCGAAGGCGCTCAAGTAGGTCTTCGGGCTCTATGTCGACGAGCTCGACCTGGTCGGCATCATCGAAGATACGGTCGGGGATTCGTTCGCTCACGACAATGCCGGTGATGGATGCAACCATGTCGTTTAGGCTCTCGATATGCTGAACGTTCACGGTCGTATAGACGTCGATGCCCGCATGTAGAAGTTCCTCGACGTCTCGATAGCGTTTGTCGTGGCGAGACCCCGGCGCATTCGTATGGGCGAGCTCGTCGACAAGGATGAGCTGAGGGGCGCGTTCGATAGCCGCATCTAGATCGAACTCGCTGAGCGCAATGCCGTTGTGCTCGATGAGTTTACAGGGCACGTTCTCAAGCCCTTGTGCAAGATGGGCAGTTGCCGGACGTTCGTGCGGCTCGATGTATCCCGCGACGACGTCGACACCTCGCCGCTTGGCGGCGTGGGCGGCTTGAAGCATCGCATAGGTTTTGCCTGTGCCAGCGGCGTAGCCAAAGAAAATCTTGAGGTGTCCCCGACTGGTTCGAGCGTCATCGGCGACCTCGTCTTTCTCAATTGCCTTGAGGATGAGGTCTGGATTGACGCGAGTGTCCGATGCGTCGCGCTGCATAGCGTAGCCTTTCTGAAGCGTTGTCCATGCGTGCATACGCGGTGAAGACACCACTGTATGCTCGCGAGGTCGAGTATAGGCGCACTGCAGCCGCAATAGTGCTTTCTACCTGCATCTTTACGGCATCTTAAGGACGTGAGCCCCGGCCCTCACGCCTCTTTAATCCCTAGAAGCGTTTACTGTCCCCAGGCGCTTGCGAGAGCAGGCGTCCGAGACATCGGACCGCGCGTGAAAGGGGCGGTAAATGGACATCCTCATTCCCATCATCGGAGTCGTCTGCATTGGACTCTTTATCTATTACATCTACATTCTGATGAGGAGTGATTCGTAAACTATGGACGCTGCGATTCAGTACATCTTGTACTTTGCCGTACTCGTCGTCCTGGCCGTTCCGCTCGGTCGGTTCATGGCCCATATCATGGATGGTGAGCATACGTTCCTGTCGCCTGTGATTGCTCCTGTGGAGCGTGGCGTCTATCGTCTGCTTCGCATCGACGCGACAGAACAGATGGGGTGTAGGCGCTATCTGGCGAGCGTGCTGGTCTTTTCGGGGATCGGCCTCGTGACTCTTGTGGCACTCCAGGCGCTTCAGTCCTTCTTGCCAGGCAATCCCCAGCACCTGCCGGGTGTGTCATGGGACCTGTCGTTCAATACGGCTGCTTCCTTCATAACCAACACCAACTGGCAGTCCTACTCCGGTGAGACCACCCTGTCCTACCTTGTGCAGTTCATGGGTCTCACTGTGCAGAACTTCGTTTCCGCTGGCACCGGTATCGCGGTCATGTTCGCGCTGATCCGCGGCTTCCGTCAGGTCAAGGATCAGGGTCTGGGTTCCTTCTGGGTCGACCTCACCCGCACCGTCCTGTATGTGCTCATCCCGCTGAACCTCGTGTTCGGCATCTGCCTGGCTGCTGGTGGCGTCATCTCCAACTTCCAGCCGGCTCAGAAGGCTGAGCTCGTAGAGCCCGTCGCTGTCCAGCCTAATGCAGACGGCGGCTGGAGCGTCATCGACGGCGCCCAGATCGAGGGCGACACGGTCAAGGTCGACGGCAAGGTTGTCGAGGGCGCGCGCGTGGTCACCGAGCAGTTCCTGCCCCAGGGTCCCGCGGCTCCTCAGGTCGCCATCAAGCAGTCCGGCACCAACGGCGGCGGCTTCTTCGGCGTGAACTCCGCCCATCCGTATGAGAACCCCAGTGCCTTCACCAACATCATCGAGATGACCAGCCTGCTGCTGATTCCGGTCGCCTGCTGCTTCACCTTCGGCATCGGTGTCAAGAATGCCAGGCAGGGCAAGGCCATCTTCGCGGCGATGCTTATCCTGCTCGTGGTCTTTACCGGCATCATCGCCGTTAACGAGCATATGGGTACGCCGCAGCTGGCAGATGGCGGCGCGGTCAACATCGAGATGACCGATGGCCAGGCGGGCGGCAACATGGAGGGCAAGGAGAGCCGCTTTGGCATCGCCTCCTCTTCCACCTGGTCCGCTTTCACGACGGCTGCTTCCAACGGCTCGGTCAACTCCATGCACGACTCCTACACCCCGCTCGGCGGGTTTGTCCAGATGCTCCAGATAGCACTGGGCGAGGTGGTGTTCGGCGGCGTGGGCTGCGGCCTGTACGGCATGATCGGCTTCGCCATCCTCACGGTGTTTATCGCCGGCCTTATGGTTGGCCGCACGCCCGAGTTCCTGGGCAAGAAGATCGAGCCGACCGAGATGCGCTGGGCGGTGGTTCTGTGTCTCGCCACTCCGTTTGCCATTCTGGTGTGCTCGGCCATCGCCTGCATGGTGCCCGGTCTTGTCGACCAACTCAACAACGGCGGGGCGCATGGCTTCTCCGAGGTCCTGTACACCCTTACTTCGGCTGGCGGCAACAACGGCTCCTCATTCGCCGGCATGAACTGCAACATTCCCTGGATCAACGTCATGCTCGGCCTCGAGATGCTGTTCGCCCGCTTCATGCCCATCATCGGTACGCTGGCTATCGCCGGCTCGCTGGCCAAGAAGGGTAAGGTCGCCGAGAGCGCCGGTACCCTGTCTACCACCAACGGCATGTTCGTATTCCTGCTCGTGTTCATCGTTCTGCTGATCGGTGCCCTGAGTTTCTTCCCGGCTCTGGCGCTTGGCCCCGTTGCCGAGTTCTTCCAGATGATTGCGTAAAGGAGGGCGCAGATTTATGGCTATGCAAAAAGACATGATGGGCCGCGCGGTCCGCGACTCGTTTGCCAAACTGGATCCTCGCGTCCAGATTCAAAACCCGGTCATGTTCCTGGTGTGGCTTTCCGCCGTCATGACCTCCGTCCTGGCCGTCGCTTCCATCTTCGGTGTGCAGGACGCGGGTGTGCCCACCTACTATGTGGTCGCCATCGCGGTCATCCTGTGGCTCACCGACCTGTTCTCGAACTTCGCCGAGGCGCTTGCCGAGGGCCGCGGTAAGGCTCAGGCCGATTCCCTGCGTGCGGCCAAGAAGGATGTCGAGGCCCATCGCATCGAGTCCGTTAAGGACAAGGAACACTTCACCGTCGTTCCCGGCACCGAGCTTACGCGCGGCGACCTGGTGATCGTACGCGCCGGCGAGCAGATTCCCGGCGATGGCGACGTCATCGAGGGCGCTGCTTCCGTTGACGAGTCCGCCATCACCGGCGAGTCCGCCCCCGTGGTCCGCGAGGCCGGCGGCGACCGCTCTGCCGTTACCGGCGGTACCACGGTGCTGTCCGATTGGATCATCGTCAAGATCTCCAGTGAGCCCGGCCAGAGCTTCCTGGACAAGATGATCGCGATGGTCGAGGGTGCCGCGCGCAAGAAGACCCCTAACGAGATCGCTCTGGAGATCTTCCTGGTGGCCCTCTCCATCGTCTTTATCCTGGTCACGCTGGCCCTGTATTGTTACTCCTGCTTCTCGGCCGGTCTTAACGACATGGTCAACCCCACGGCCGTGACCACGCTCGTGGCACTGCTCGTGTGCCTGGCTCCCACTACCATCGGCGCCCTTCTTTCCGCCATCGGCATCGCCGGCATGAGCCGTCTGAACGAGGCCAACGTGCTGGCCATGTCCGGCCGCGCCATCGAGGCCGCCGGCGACGTCGACATCCTCATGCTCGACAAGACCGGCACCATCACCCTGGGTAACCGCCAAGCCGCCGAGTTCATCCCGGTCGATGGCGTCGATCCCGCGGAGCTGGCCGATGCCGCCCAGCTTTCCTCGCTGGCCGACGAGACCCCCGAGGGTCGTTCCATCGTCGTGCTCGCCAAGGAGCAGTTCGGTCTGCGCGGTCGCACGCTCGAGGATAAGGGTATGGAGTTCATTCCCTTCACCGCGGCAACGCGCATGTCCGGTGTGAACTACGAGGGCAATGAGATCCGCAAGGGCGCTGCCGATTCCGTGCGCACCTATGTGGAGGCAGCTGGCGGCGTGTTCTCCCAGGAGTGCGACGAGGCCGTCGAGCGCATCGCCAAGGCCGGCGGCACCCCGCTGGTCGTGACCAAGAACTGTCGCGTGCTGGGCGTTGTGTACCTCAAGGACATCATCAAGTCCGGCGTTAAGGAGAAGTTCGCCGACCTGCGCAAGATGGGCATCAAGACCATCATGGTGACGGGCGACAACCCGCTCACCGCCGCGGCAATCGCCGCCGAGGCCGGCGTTGACGACTTCCTGGCCGAGGCCACCCCTGAAGGCAAGCTCGAGAAGATCCGCGAGTTCCAGCGTGAGGGGCACCTGGTCGCCATGACCGGTGACGGCACCAACGACGCGCCCGCTCTGGCCCAGGCCGACGTCGCCGTGGCCATGAACACGGGCACCCAGGCTGCCAAGGAGGCCGGCAACATGGTCGACCTCGACTCCAGCCCCACCAAGCTCATCGAGGTCGTGCGTATCGGCAAGCAGCTGCTCATGACCCGCGGTTCGCTCACGACCTTCTCGGTGGCCAACGACATGGCGAAGTACTTCGCTATCATCCCGGCCCTGTTCTCGCCGATCTACCCGGGCCTTGGCGCGCTCAACATCCTTGGTCTGGCAAGCCCGCTGTCCGCGGTTCTTTCGGCCATCATCTATAACGCGCTCGTTATCGTCGCGCTGATCCCGGCCGCGCTGAAGGGCGTTAAGTACCGCGAGGTCCCGTCCGGACAGCTGCTGACCCACAACCTGCTCGTGTGGGGTCTGGGCGGCATCGTTGCCCCGTTCGTATTCATCAAGCTCATCGACATGCTGCTCGCGTTCTGCGGCATTATGTAAGTGGAGGTTTGTATGTTCAAAGGTGTTGCATCGCGCGCACTGGGCGTGTTCGCGCTGTTTACCGTTGTCTGCGGCCTGGGCTATACGCTCGTCGTGACCGGCATCGCCCAGGTTGCGTTCCCGTACCAGGCGAACGGATCGCTCATTACGGTTGACGGCAAGGTTGTGGGTTCCGAGCTCATCGGCCAGAACTTCGATGGCGAAGCCCATATGTGGGGTCGTATCCAGAACGTGTCAATTGTCGAAGGCGAAGACGGCGAGCTCATGGCGTATGGTGCCCCGTCCAACCTGTCCCCGGCGAGTGAGGAGTATCGGCAGCTGATAGATGCGCGCGTGAAGAAGATCCGCGCCGCCAACCCCGATGCTGATATGGACGCTGTGCCCGTCGACCTGGTGACGTGTTCGGGGTCCGGCCTCGACCCGGAGATCTCTCCCGATGCCGCCGAGTACCAGGTCCCGCGCCTGGCGAAGGCCACGGGCAAGAGCGAAGGCGAGGTGCGCGAGATCATCGCCCAGTGCACCAAGGGCCGATTCCTGGGCGTCTTCGGTGAGCCCACGGTCAACGTGCTCAAGGTGAACCTTATGCTGGACGGCGCGCTGTAGGTGAGGGAGTGGCGGATGAGGGCATGACTGACTATCTGAGCCCTTAATTCCACCCCGCCCATCAGTTGCGGTGAAATACGGACTGTTTTGCCTGTCAAAAGCCTCATCTACTCCGTATTCCACCGCAACTTTTTTGTGAGGGTCGGGATTGAAGGTGGGGAGTGCGAGCGAGTGCGAATGCGGCGGATACTGATACGATAGGTACGTTAGCAACTGCCGCCGAGCGGCTCAAACGAAAGGAAGCCTGTATGGAGTCATCCGCCTACCCGATGCTCTTTAGCCCGATCAAGGTCGGTACGACCGAGGTCAAGAACCGCGTCTTTATGCCGCCGGTATCCACGAACCTGGCCGATCATGGCTATGTGACCGACGACTTGGTCGACCACTACCGCGCCCGCGCCAAGGGTGGTGTGGGCCTCATCATCACCGAGGTCGTGACGGTCGAGCCCACCTATACCTATCTGCCGGGTGACATGTGCTGCTACGACGACACGTTTATCCCCGGCTGGGAAAAGCTCGCCGCAGCCGTCCACGAGTACGGCTGCAAGATCATGCCGCAGCTCTTCCACCCCGCCTACATGGCCTTTAACATTCCGGGCACGCCGCGCCTGATCGCTCCGTCCTTTGTGGGCCCGTCCTATGCCCGCGAGGCGCCGCGTCCTATCACGGTCGATGAAATCCACGAGCTCACGCATCAGTTTGGCGACGCTGCCGTGCGTATGCAGAAGGCTGGCGTCGACGGCGTCGAAGTCCATGCGGCGCACGCCCACGGCATGCTCGGCGGTTTCTTGACCCCGCTCTACAACAAGCGTACCGACGAGTACGGCGGCTCGCTCGATGCTCGCATGCGCTTCCTGCTCGAGGTTATCGCCGAGATTCGCGAGCGCTGCGGCAAGGACTTCATCATCGACGTCCGCATCTCGGGCGACGAGTACACCGATGGCGGTCTGACCCTCAACGACATGATCTACGTCTCGCGTCGCTTGGAGAAGGCCGGCGTCGACATGATCCACGTGTCGGGCGGCACCACCATCAAGCGCGGCTCTGCGATTCCCGCCGCTGGCACGCAGCAGGCCTCGCACGCCGCTTGCTCGCGTGAGATTAAGAAGCACGTGAACATTCCCGTCGCTACCGTCGGCCGCATTAACGAGGCATGGATTGCCGAGGAACTGATCGAGGACGGCGCTGCCGACATCTGCATGATGGGCCGCGCCAATCTGTGCGATGCCGAGTTCTGCAATAAGGCCGCTGCCGGTAACGCCGATGATATCCGTCCCTGCATTGGCTGCCTGCGCTGCCTGAACGGCATTATGTTCGGCAAGCGCATCTCCTGCACCGTCAACCCGGACGTGGAGCGCGACGAGGCCGGCTACGAGCCTGCCGCCGAGGCCAAGAACGTACTGGTTGTGGGCGCCGGTCCCGCGGGCATGGAGGCGGCGTTCATTGCCGCCAAGCGCGGACATAACGTGGTGCTCGTGGACAAGCAGGACGAGCCGGGCGGCGAGATGCGCATCGCTGCCGTTCCGCCGGCAAAGCAGGAGCTCACGCGCGTGATCAAGTACCAGTATCGTCGTCTTGCCGAGGCTGGCGTGAAGTGTGTCTTTGGTACCGAGCTTTCGGCCGAGGACATTCAGCGCGACTACGCCGGGTACGAGGTTGTCCTGGCCTATGGCGCCGAGCCTATCGCTCCGGCCTTTATGCAGGGCTTTAAGCAGGTCATGACGGCTGACGACCTGCTGGGCGGCAATGCCTTCCCGGGCAAGAAGATCGTCATTGTGGGCGGCGGCACCGTTGGCTGCGAGACGGCCGACTATCTGGCTCCGCTGGTCAACGACCTGTCGCCGGCCAACCGCGACGTCACCGTCATCGAGATGACCAAAACGCTTGCAGCCAACGAGGGCGGCGCCGGCCGCGCAGTGCTCATCACGCGCATGCTCTCCAAGGGCGTCCACGTGCTGACCGAGGCCAAGGTGACCGAGATTACTGAGGACACCATCAGCTACGAGAAGGACGGCGAGATCCACACCATCATCGGTGCCGATACGCTGGTGCTGGCCATGGGCTATCGTCCCAACACCAAGCTTGCCGACGACCTAGCCGCTGCCGGTGTTGCCACCCACGTCTTGGGCGACGCCAACAAGTGCGGCAACATCCGCGACGCCATCGGCGACGGCTACAAAGTGGCCTGCGCCCTCTAGTCAACCCCTTGGTGCATTGGGGTCAGGTTACTTTTGAACTGCGTCCCGAATCTTGGCCTTCTTTTATTAGAAGCGAACACTAGGA
>CABUCQ010000013.1 GCA_902490095.1 uncultured Collinsella sp. | reverse complement strand
ATCCTTCCTACGATCCGGCTACCGTGCCGGCACACAGCACATCGTAGGAAGGATTGAACTTGAATTCATTAGCTGAGAGCTAAGGCTGCGGTAAACGACCAATGCAGTTATCCAAACGCCGAGCAAACGCACTGCGCGCGACCGTCTGCTGGCAGTGCATCAACCCACCGTGACGGATTCCCCGGTAAAGGCACTGATCATCAACAGGACAAAGAAAACAAGGTAGCTGGCACTCAGCAGGTACGCAATGATCAGAAAGACGACCCAGCCGACATTGGTTTTACCGTCGGCACGGCGTTGCTCGCGATTGCGGCAGAGCCAAATCGTCACGCCGATGGCAGTGATAAACAGCACGAGCGCCGCCGCGGCAAGCCCGGCAAGCGCAAACATCACGCCAACGCTCACAGCAATAACCGGAAGCAGCAGCAAACCGCACCCGCATCCACCCGGACTATATACGGCAGACTGTCGGCGTCGCTTCATCGCCGCGCCACCCCCATCATCTCTGAGCACTACAGTGCGATGGCCTGCTGGACAGGAACGATCTTATCCAGTTCCGGTTCGATGCGCCTCTTCTCCGCCTCGAGATCAAACGCTATCTGGGCGCGCAGCCAATAACCATCCGTCAGGCCAAAGTAGCGGCAAAGGCGAAGGTCGGTGTCGGCCGTCACGCGACGTTTTCCCAAGACAATCTGCCCGATACGCTGAGCCGGAATCCCAGTCTCTTTCGCAAGGCGATATTGAGAAATGCCCATGGGAACAAGAAACTCCTCTTTGAGAAGCTCACCAGGAGTCACCGGCGACAGCAAATCGGCCGAAGTCTCATCACTTGTGATAATCGACGATTTCGACATTCCAAGCCATCTCCTGTCTCCACTCAAAACAGACCCGATAGCGCTCGTTAACACGGATGCTATATTGACCGGCACGATCGCCCTTCAAAGCTTCCAGGCGGTTGCCCGGTGGAACGCGAAGATCATCAAGTGAAGCACAAACCTGCAGTTGGCGAATCTTCCTCAACGCAACACGCTCAAAGGGCACGAACCTCCTGACCCGCACACCCATGGCAAAGCGTTCGGTATCCTCATCTTTATACGATGCAATCATAGTATCGCCTTACGTTAGTAACGTCAAACGTTTCTATAGGCTTACATCTCTATTATATCGTACGTTTGTTCGTGTTTTCTAGAACAAATAGTCCTTCACGCCTTAGTCAAGCGAAAGTAATCGTTTGTAGACATCGAGGCCCTTGAGTAGAATTTCCTCGTCGAAGAGCATGCTATCGGTATGCAGAGCGCTTGTGGCATAGGCGGGGCAGCCATCCGAATCACTCGGGTTGTCTTGGTCCTCTGGCATACCCGTGCCCAGCAAGAAGAACACGCCCGGCAGATGGCGCTGATAGAAAGCAAAGTCCTCGGCAATTAACAGCGGCTCCTCTACAAGCTGCAGCCCGGGCAAGGCAGGCGTGATGTTGGCAAACAGCTCGGGGTCGTTATCGACCGGTGGATAGCCCTCGGCAAAGTCGAGATCATACGTGCAGCCCGTTGCGGTGCACGCCTCGTCGAGTACACGGCGTACGCCCTCGCGCGCACGGTCGAACATGTCGTCCGTAAACACACGCAGGCTGCCGGCAACATGGGCCTCCCCTGCCACCGCATTGCAGACGGTACCGGCCTGCAGCAAGCCGAACTTACCGATACAGGGCTCGTCGGTGCCCAGCTTGTCCATGAGTTCGCGCTCGGAAACCAAGAACTTGGCAGCCGCCAATGCCGCATCGTGCGATTCGCCAACGGGAACGCCGTAGGTCTTGGCGATATGGATGCTCGTCCCGTGAATGTGCACATGCGTCTCGCTCGAACGCGCTAGCAGCGGACCGGGGCAGCTCGCCAACGTGCCGGCGGGCAGATCGGGCCACACATGGAAGCCAAAAATGCGGTCGGCCCCATAGCGCTCGAACACACCGCTCTCGCATACCGTCTTGGCACCACCGGTCGTTTCCTCGGCCGGCTGGAACACAAAGAGAACATTGCGCCTAATGGCGCCCGGATGCTCGCGAATCGTACGGTCGACATACGTCGCGGCGGCAAGCGCCATGGCCATGTGTCCGTCATGTCCGCAAGCGTGCATCTTGCCGGGATGGGTTGAGGCAAAGGCCGCTCCCGTCGCTTCCGCGATGGGCAGCGCATCCATATCGGCGCGAATCGCCGTGGCATGCGCGGCATCAACGCCGGCGTCGAAGAAAGCGCAGACGCAGCTGGGGCACGGATGGCTCACTTCGCAGGTGAGCGGTGCCAGCACGCCCTCGATATAGGCAATGGTTTGCGGAAGATCGAAATCGAGCTCCGGAATGCGATGGAGATCGCGCCGATAGCGACGGAGTTCTTGGAGCTCGGTCATAGAGGTTCCTTTCATAGGTGCGCGCCAGTTGCCATCTTATTGTGCCGCAAGATTGCCACACCCTTATTTCCAGCATATCCCTGCATTTTTTAAACGTTATATACGAATACTCTTGTTTGGTAAAGTGCAACGTGGTAGGGTCGTTACCACTTGATAGAGGCGCGGGCACGAAGAACCGCGGGCGAGCCGGCAGGCTTTGACCCCGTGGGGAGGCGAAACCCGCCGAACTGGGTTTTTTTGGGCACGAACAGCCTGGTGGGCCTGCGGGAAACACCCGCAGGACTGTCTGCAGCAATGCGGGAGCGCTATCCGGACATGGGGTCCACGCTATGCGGATTCGATGCGCCGATGGCGCCGTCTGGATAGCGAGGTTTACGGGACATGGCATTGACCCCCAACGAGGCATATGCGGCCAAGCAGCCGTTTGTGGACAAGGAGACGCTCGAGCATATCGTCGAGCAGTTCCCCACGCCGTTTCACCTATACGACGAGGCGGGCATCCGCCGCAACATGCAAGAGGTGCGCGACTCCTTTGCGTGGAACCCGGGCTTTAAGGAATACTTTGCCGTCAAGGCCAATCCCAACCCGGCGCTCATCTCCATTCTCAACGAATACGGCTGCGGCTGCGATTGCTCGAGCTATACCGAGCTCATGATTGCCCGCTCGCTGGGTATCACCGGCCACGACATCATGTTCTCGTCCAACGACACGCCGGCGGCGGACTTTGAGCTCGCCGACAAGCTGGGTGCCATCGTCAACTTTGACGACATCAGCCACATCGAGTTCTTTGAGCGCGTCGCGGGTCCCATCCCCAAGACGGTAAGCTGCCGCTTTAATCCGGGCGGCCTGTTCCAGCTCTCCAACGGCATCATGGACAACCCGGGCGACTCCAAATATGGCATGACCACCGAGCAGCTCTTTGAGGCTTTCCGCATGCTCAAGGCCAAGGGCGCCGAGAATTTTGGCATCCATGCCTTCCTTGCCAGCAACACCGTCACCAACGACTACTACCCCAAGCTCGCACGCATCCTCTTTGAACTTGCCGTGCGCCTGGAGCGCGAGACCGGCGCACACGTCGCCTTCATCAATCTGTCCGGCGGCGTCGGCATCCCCTACCTGCCCGAGCAGCAGGCCAACGACATTCACGCCATCGGCGAGGGAGTGCACGCGGCCTACGACGAGATCCTGGTTCCCGCCGGCATGGGCGATGTGGCTATCTGCACCGAGATGGGCCGCTTTATGATGGGCCCCTACGGCTGCCTGATCACCAAGGCCATCCACGAGAAGCAGATCTACAAGGACTATATCGGTGTCGATGCAAGCGCCGTCGATTTGATTCGCCCTGCCATGTATGGCGCCTACCACCACATTACGGTGATGGGTCAGCCGGGTGGCGACGACAAGACCACAGCGCCCGTCACGAACACCTATGACATCACGGGCAACCTATGCGAGAACAACGACAAGTTCGCTATCGATCGCAAGCTGCCGCAGATCGACATGGGCGACCTGCTTGTAATCCACGACACCGGCGCGCATGGCTACTCCATGGGCTACAACTACAACGGACGGCTGCGCTCCGCCGAGGTCCTGCTGCGCCCCGATGGTTCGGCCGAGCTCATTCGTCGCGCCGAGCGCCCGGGCGATTATTTTGCCACGCTCGACGTGCTGCCGTGCGGCCGTGAGCTGCTGGCAAAGTCGCGCGCCGAAAGCGCCCGCCGTCGGGCCCAAGACGAGCGCCTGGCTGTCGCCGCCCAATGGAACAAACGCATCCAGATCGCGGAAGCGAAGGAGAAGAACATGGACATCCGCAATCTCGAGGGCTCAATCGTCGCCCTCGTCACGCCGTTTAAAAAGGACGGCAGCGTCGACTTTGACGCGCTTGAGCACCTTATCGATTTCCACCTGCAAAACGGCACCGACGCCATCCTCACCCTGGGCACCACCGGCGAGAGCGCCACGATGACCGATGACGAGGACAACTCCGTCGTCGCCGCCGTGGTCAAGCAGGTTGCAGGACGCGTCCCCGTCATCGCCGGCTCGGGCTCCAACTCCACGCAAACCATGCTCACCAAGTCGCTCACCTACCAGGGCTTGGGCGCCGATGGTCTGCTACTCATTACCCCCTACTACAACAAGTCCAATGAAGAGGGCATCTATCAGCACTTTAAGACCGTCGCCGACGCCGTGGACATCCCCTGCATCCTGTACAACATCCCCGGCCGCTGCGGCTGCGGCATCAGCGAGCGCAATGTGGAGCGCCTAGCCGCACATCCCAACATCATGGGCATCAAGGAGGCCTCGGGCAACGTCGCCTATGCCGCCAAGATTGCACACCTGCTGTCCGACGACTTCCGCATGTATTCGGGCGAGGACGCCCTCACCGTGCCGCTCATGAGCCTGGGCGCCTCGGGTACCATCAGTGTGTGGGCCGATGTTCAGCCGAAGCTCGTGCACGACATGTGCCGCGCCTACCTGGACGGCGACGTGGAGCGCGCCCGCGACATCCAGATTGCCGGCCAGCCGCTCATCAACGCCCTCTTTAGCGAGGTCAACCCCATCCCCGTTAAAGAAGCGCTCGCTCAGATGGGTATGATCGAGGCAAACTACCGTACGCCGCTATGCCCCATGGCCAACGACACGCGCGCTGCACTTACCGATGCTCTGAAGGGAGCTGGTCTGCTTGATTAAGACCGTCATTATGGGAACGGGCCGCATGGGCTCGCTCATCCGCACTACCGCCGAGGGCGTTGTCGATGCCGCCGGGCAGCCCGTTTTTGATATCGTGGCCCAGATCGGCTTCGATTTGAGCGAGCTCGAGAACGCACCGGCTGCCGATGTGATTATCGACTTCTCGAACGTCGTTACCTTCGATGCCGTCGTCGCCTATGTCGAGCGCACGGGCGCCGCGTTGGTCTCGGGCACCACGGGCTACACACCCGATCAGATGGACCGCCTGCGCGAGCTGGGTCAGAACGCTCGCGTCATGCACTCGGGCAACTACTCTATCGGCATCGCCGCCCTGCGCCATCTGGTTGCCCAGGCCACGCGCGAACTGCCCGGCTTTGACTGCGAGATTGTCGAGACGCACCACAACCAAAAGGTCGACGCTCCCAGCGGCACCGCCAAGCTGCTACTCGACGCCGTGGTCGAGGCCGAACCTGAGGCTGGCTATCATCCTGTTTACGGTCGTGAGGGCATGTGCGGCACTCGCGATCCCAAGGAGATCGGTATGCACTCGCTGCGCGGCGGCACCGTCGCCGGCGTGCACGAGGTAAGTTTCTTTGGCCAGGACGAGGAAGTCACGCTCACGCATCGCGCCACGAGCCGCCAGATCTTTGTCAACGGCGCCTTGGCGGCCGCGCAGAAGCTCGTCACCCGCGAACCCGGCTTCTATACGTTCGACCAGGTCATGTTTGCCTAACCAGGTATCAACCGAATCCACCCAAAGGAGAGATAACAAATGAGCAATGCAGCCGAGATGGATGCACAGGAGATTATCAACTACATCGCCACCGCGCCCAAAAAGACGCCCGTCAAGCTGTACGTGCGCGAAAAGCCCGGCATGAAGGTCCAGTGGGGCGATGCGCACGTCTACGGTGGTCGTCGCGGCAAGACCGTCTTTGGCGACTGGGAGGAACTCAAGGCCATCCTGGACGCCAATGCCGATTCCATCGATTACTACGACGTCGAGAATGACTGCCGCAACTCCGCCGTCCCCATGCTCGACCTTAAGGGCATCAACGCCCGCATTGAGCCGGGCGCGATCATCCGCGACCGCGTCGAGATCGGCGACCGCGCCGTCATCATGATGGGTGCCATCATCAACATCGGCTCCGTTATCGGCGAGAGCTCTATGATTGATATGGGCGCCGTCCTGGGCGGCCGCGCAACCGTGGGCAAGAACTGCCACATCGGCGCCGGCACCGTACTGGCAGGCGTCGTTGAGCCCGCGAGTGCCACGCCCGTCATCATCGAAGATGATGTCATGATTGGCGCCAACGCCGTGGTCCTGGAGGGCGTGCGCGTGGGCAAGGGCGCCGTCGTGGCTGCCGGTGCCGTGTGCGTCGAGGACGTCCCCGCCGGCGCCGTCGTGGCCGGTGTCCCCGCCCGCGTCATCAAGATGCGCGATGAGAAGACCGACAGCAAGACCGGCCTGGAAGAGGGCCTGCGCCAGCTTTAATAGTTACGGCGTTTTACCAAACGCCGTAACGACCCGACGCTGCAAACGCCCCTAGGCGGCAATCTGACGTTCAATCGTCGGGCATGACCAGAAGGTCAATGCCCTCCTCTTTCGCGTCACCTTGCTCGCCTAGGGGCGTTTTCGCTGGCGTATGCTCAACCTACGGCGCAATGTCGGCAACCAAGCCGAAAACAAAAAAGGCCGAAGCACCATCGGAACTTCGGCCTTCCCTATCTCAGGGTTCCGTCGTATTCAACCATGGCGGATTGCTTTGACAGGCGCCCTACGGCCGTCTTATAGACCTCGGAACGATCGCGCCGCCCTATTGCCACAATCTCGGCAATCTCAACCGTTCCGTCCTCCCGGATTCGAAAAACCATTCGGAGTCCCGCATTCCGCCATTTAATCTTTTTACAGCCGGCGAGCTCGCCGTGAAGCGGCGTCCCGATTTCATCAGCGCGCGTCTTTAATTTTGCGACGGCAATACGGACGAGCCTGCGCTGGGATCCATCTAGTTTTTGATATTCCTTCTCGACGTCTCGATTCAAAAAGCCGACAACAAAATGCCCGCTCATTCGAAAAAATCCTCGTCGGGAATCGCGTCCGAATCCATCGATTCAAACTCCGCGAGCTCCTCGGCAGTTAAGGCGTCCTCAAACGGAACAAACTCATGCGGACCATGCTTGACTCGATCCGCAGCGATGCGATTTATCTCAAGTTCACGCAGATACTGCAGCGCGCCGTACATTTCCTCATAGGCAGCATAGTCGATAATCACGGTATCGATATCATTATGATCAGCAATGAACTGAGGCGCACGTTTTGCGCGTTTACGAACGGCGGATAAGGACTTGCTTGCTTCGGTAGCAGAAACAACCTGGTCTTTTGTAAACACCGGTTTTTCCAGAACAAGTGGGGACATTTTGACCTCCAAAAAAATAGTCTGGATTATATTTCCAAGTATACTTCAAAATATAATCCAGACTTTTATTCAAAAGAAAAAGCCTTATCGGTTCTCGATGCTGCCGATGTTTTTGAGCTCGATGGAGATAAGGCCGTTGGGTTCGTTGACAAACTCGATGTACTCGGAGTTCGAGCCCATCTCGGCCGGGAAGCTGATCTCGATACCCGTGTCGGTACGGATCTTATGATTGCGCACCGCCGCGCGTTCGACCTGCTTGCGCTCCACGGGCACACGCTCAGGCACTTTCTCCTCGGTCAGCGCCGCGCGCACACTCTCCTTGATAACCGGTTCGTCCTCAAAGACTTCATCGACGATATCCCAAGGCGGCAGCTCCTCGTCATCCTCAACCTTCTCGGCAACGGCAGCCTTAACCTTAGCGAGCGCTACAGCCGTGTTGGCACCATGCTCCTCGGCGACTTCCTCGACCACACGCGTCACGGTGTCGATGACCTCCTTGCCCGATACGCCCGTGTCGCACTGCAGCAGGCCATCGGGGATAAGCATACGGTCCTCGCCGGCAATCTTGCGCTTCTTGTCCACGTAGCCGATCTCCATGGTGCTTGCGCGCACGATGGCATAGCTCGGCACCTTTTGCGAGGGGTTCGGCAGAATGGCGTAGTGGCGCGCGATGTCGTTGCGCACCTCCCCTTCCTCGCGGCCCACTTCGTGCATGAATGCCTGCTTGGAGCCCAGCAGCATCACGGCAAACCAGCGGGCATCCTCATCGTCGTCAAAATCGGCCACGAGCACGTCGGTGGACTCGGCTTTCTCGGCTTTGGTGAGCTCGGAGGAGATAAACTCCGCAATCTGCTGCGACAGGTCCACGAACTCGCGCTCGCCAAAGAAATAGCCCTTGAGCTCGCCGCCAAACGCAGAGTTCTCGGCAAACGTGGCGCGTTTATTGTCGGCCGAGGTGCGCGCGCGGCGCAGATGCGTGGTCACGAAGTTGCGCACGGTGCGGCTCTCGATATCCAACTCGCGCTGGCTCATAACGTTGACGGCAGAGTCAAAGTCCAGGATATGCAGAATCGCGTGATTGATTTTCATATACGGCATTCCGTTCTAGATCGATTTCGGCACGAACCAGTATAGCGGTCGAGCCCGCCCCAGACGCATCGAAGATTGGTGCATCGGGGACAGGTGCTTTGCACCAATGGCTAGCGCAGGAGCTCGGACTGCCAAGCCTCGAGCTGTTCTGCCAAACTCTTGCCGGCAGCGGGCATGTCGATCTGGGGTCGTTTGGGCAGCAGTGCGCATTTAAGGATTGCCACGATGGTCTGCGAGACAAAACGTCGCGTATCCTTGTCAAAGCCTTGCGCAGCCTGGAGCATCACGGGCAGGCTCTCGCGCAGATTCCCAGCGATATCCGCAAACCGCTCAGCACCCGTAGCCTCAAACACAGAGAAAAACGCATCTACAAAACGCTCGCGCTCGCTGGGCGACACTGCAAGCAGCATCTCGCGAATGGAGCCATCAACGTATCGAGCACCGGCAGACAGGCGCTCACAGTACACGAAGTCGTGGCCATCAACCACCCAGCTAAAGGGATTGTGCTGCAGCAGGCTGAACTCGGTGCTCTCAACGATGGCATAGTCCTCCTGTGTCTCGAACATCATGCCAAAGATCGACGACCGAGGTAGCGTCTTGTCGATTCGACCGGAAAGATCGGCAAAGGCGTCGCCGTTCAGGAACTCCTCGACGAAACCCGGACCATCATGGGAATATGCCCGTTCGATTCGCTCACGGGCGACATCGGAGCACATTGCCGCACCGTACACCGCAAGGTTTCCACCCTTGGAATGACCTCCGCACAAAAGCGGCCCGTCAATCGCATCCGCCGCCTCGTCTACATAACGCGCCGCGGATTCCTGGGCCGGCACGGGACACCGGAACGCCATGTTAAAGTCCTCTTTCCAGCCCACAATCGTGCTGTCGGTCCCCCGGAAGGAAAGGTAACTAAACCCCGCCGGAAACCGGAACGCCATGGCTGCAAACTGCTCCGTCGCCACCACATCGCTCACAGCACGATAGCCGCAAACGTGCACGCCACGGTAGCGAGGACTTGCTGCCACGGCCTCCAACAAGGCCCTGCTCCCCTCCGGGTCCCACAAGTCGTCAATCATGTCCCGATAGCACTCGGCACGCAGCAGCTCGCGTACGTCTAGGCCCTGCCAGTTCGTCAGCTCCGCCATATCACCCGGCAAACGCAAATAGGACAACCACGCAAAGACCAGGCTATCCACCGCGCAGAACGGCCGCTCCTCAAACGGATCAAACGCCGTCTGGGCATAGGTCAAAAAATTAGGCGAATCCGACATGGCCCTCCCATCGACTATAGTGCATTGGGGTCAGGTTACTTTGCACCAAAAAAGCGCCCGGGCCGCGTGGACTCGGACGCCTTCATTGTAGCTTTTCGCTCTAGCGAGCTTGATTTAGCAGGAGAAGTCGACGCTGTCGATGATGTCCTTGAGGGCCTTGGCGGAGGCGGTGAGCTCATGCTGCTCGTCATCGTTCAGCGGCACGGGGACGCGGCAGACGACGCCGTCGCGGCCAACGACCGTCGGCATGGAGATGGCCAGATCGGACAGGCCATACTCGCCCACCATGAGCGAGGAAACGGGCAGAACGGTCTGCTCATCACGCATAACAGCGGTGCAGATGCGCTTAACGGCCATGGCGACGCCGTAGTAGGTGGCGTGCTTCTTCTCGATGATGGTGTAGGCGGAGTTCTTAACGTCCTCGGCGATACGCTTCTCGGCAGCCTCGTGCTCCAGATGACCGTGAAGCTCGCAGAAGGTGTTCAGCGGAACGCCAGCAACCTGAGCGCTGGACCAAGCGACAAACTCGGAGTCGCCGTGCTCGCCCATGACATAGGCCTGGACATCGCGCGGGTCAACCTCGACGTGGGCACCAAGCATCTGCTGCAGACGGCCAGTGTCGAGCACGGTGCCGGAGCCGATGACATGGCCCTCGGGCAGGCCGGACATCTTGATGGCAGCATAGGTCAGAACATCAACCGGGTTGGAGACGATTAGCAGAATGCCGTCGAAGCCGGACTTCTTAATCTCGGGGATAATGGACTTAAAGATGTTAACGTTCTTGTTGACCAGGTCCAGGCGGGTCTCACCGGGCTTCTGGGCAGCGCCAGCGGTGACGACGATCATGGCGGCGTCGGCGACATCGGAATAATCGCCGGCGTAGATCTTCATCGGCTCGGCAAACGTCATGCCGTGCGCGATATCCAGAGCCTCACCCTCGGCGCGGTTCTTGTCCACGTCGATGAGGACCATCTCGGAGAACAGACCGCTCTGCATCAGAGCGAACGCCGAAGACGAACCGACGAAGCCGCAGCCGACAATAGCGACCTTCTTCTCGTTAACCATTAGAAACTCCCATCTCTCTCCACAAACAAGCCGCCCGGGAACGACCCGAGCGGCTTGCCGTAATCCCAATACATCCAATCGGGACTTTGATTATGCTCCTATTCGCAGCCAAAAATCGACCGTTTACCGAAATTGTTTGCAGAATTCGTAAAATAACTGCACGAAATCGGTTTCGAGCTATTGACGAGTCGAAATAGGTTTCTAATACAGGCCCGCCTCGCGAATGGCCTCGACAGCCAAAGCGATCTGATCGGGCGGCAGGACCAGCGCCATGCGCACGTGCCCCTCGCCCGAAGGGCCAAAGCTCGCGCCCGGCGTCACCACAACGCCGGCCTTCTCCATGAGCTCCTCGCAAAACGCCATGGAATCGGTGCGACCACCGGGAAGCTTGGCCCACACAAACATAGAGCCATGCGCGTTGGGACGCTCCCAGCCCAGGCCCTCAAGACCGTCGCACAGGGCATCGCGGCGTTCCTGGTACTTCAGACGCTGCGCCTCGACCTCATCGCGCGGACCGTTCAGGCACGCGATGGCGGCCTTCTGAATCGGGAAGAACATACCAAAGTCGATCTGGCCGCGCAGCTTGGCAAAGGCAGAGACCACATCCTCGCGACCGACCAAAAAGCCGATGCGGGCACCGGTGACGTTAAACGACTTGGAGAGCGAGAAGAACTCAACGCCCACCTCGAGCGCGCCGGGATACTGCAAGAAGCTGCCGCCGGGCTCGCCGTCAAACACGATGTCGGAGTACGCGTTGTCATGGACGATGAGCAGGTCGTGCTCGCGGGCAAAAGCAATGATCTCCTCGTAGATCTCGGGCGTGCCCACCGAGCCCACCGGGTTGGCGGGCAGCGACACGATCATATACTTGGCGCGGTCGGCCACTTCGGGATCGATGCCCGCCACATAGGGCAGGTAATTGTGCTCGGCAACCAGCGGATAGTACTCGAGCTTGGCATCGGCGATCTTGGCACCCGCCTCAAAGACCGGGTAGCACGGATCGGGAACCAAAATGGTGTCACCCGGATCGAGCAGGGCAAGGCCCAAATGGCCCACCCCCTCCTGCGTGCCGTTGCACGACTGCACCATAGACGGCGTAATGCCGGAGACACCAAAGCGACGCTCATAGTAATCGCACACGGCCTGCTTGAGTTCGGGCAGGTCGCGCAGGGCATACTTCCACATCTCGGGATCTTGGGCTGCCTGCGTGAGCGCCTCGACCACATGGTCGTACGGCTTAAAGTCGGGCGTGCCCACGCTCATGTTGTAAATGGTCTTGCCCTGAGCCTTCAGCGCGAGAAGCTTGTTGTTGAGCGAGGCGAAGACCTCCGCGCCAAAGCGGTCGAGACGCTGCGATGCCTGCATGGTGCCACCTTTCGATATAAAAAACGCGGCGCTCCGACAAGAGCGCCGCGCGATACGGGCCATCAGATTGCAAAAGTGTAACGCTTGCAACCCCCGTATTGGTTCAATTTAGCCAACCTTAGTCAACTGGATTGAGCGCGTCGATCTGCGCAAGCCACAGACGCGAGCTAGCGTCACTCGGCATACGCCAATCGCCGCGCGGGCTGAGCGTCACCGAACCCACCTTGGGACCATCGGGCAGGCAGCTGCGCTTAAACTGCTGGGCAAAGAAGCGACGGTAGAACGTACGTAGCCACGTGTGGACGGTCTTGGCGTCGTAGACGCCCTCGAAGCTCTTGAGCGCCATGCGGTAGATCTTGCCCGGCTCAAAGCCAAAACGCAGCAGGTAGTAGAGGAAGTAGTCGTGCAGCTCATACGGGCCCACCAAATCCTCGGTCTTCTGCGCAATCTCGCCGTCGCCCGTGGGCGGCAGAAGCTCGGGGGACACCGGCGTATCGAGGATGTCGAGCAGCGTCTCGGCAATACGCCCGCCAAACACATCGGCCGCATAGCGCACCAGATGGCGCACAAGCGTCTTAGGCACGCTCGCGTTGACGGCGTACATGCTCATGTGGTCGCCGTTATAGGTAGCCCAGCCGAGCGCCAGCTCCGACAGGTCGCCGGTGCCGATAACAAAGCCGCCGGCCTGGTTTGCCAAGTCCATCAGAATCTGTGTACGCTCGCGGGCCTGGCTGTTCTCGTAGGTCACGTCCTGCACGGCCGGATCATGCTCGATATCCTTAAAGTGCTGTTCCACGGCAGCATGGATTGAGACCTCGCGGAAGCTCACACCCAAGTCACGAGCGAGCGACTCGGCATTGGACTTAGTGCGGTGCGTCGTGCCAAAGCCGGGCATGGAAACCGCCGTGATACCCGTGCGCGGCAGCCCCAGCGCATCGAAGGCACGCACGGTCACAAGCAGCGCTAGCGTGGAGTCCAAGCCGCCCGAAAGGCCGATGACCGCAGCCTTGGTACCTGTGTGGGCGAGGCGGGTCTTGAGGCCCGCAGTCTGCAGGTCGAGGATCGTCTCGCAGCGCTCGGCCAAGTCGCCGTGGTCGGCCGGCACAAAGGGCGCGCGCGGGAAAACGCGGTCGATATCGCAGGCATCGCGCAGGACAGGTTCTTCGGCCAGCACGCCCTCAAACGAAAACTCAACGGTCGTGGCCTCCGGCGCATCGTCCGCGCGCGTCCACGTCGTCGAGCGACGGCGCTCGGCAACCAGGCGGTCAAGGTCAACGTCGGCGATGGCCATATCGCAGGTAAGCAGTTTGGTCGCGGCGAGCTTGGAGCCGTTTTCGTAGACGAGGTTCTCGCCCGCAAAGACCATGTCGGTCGTGGACTCGCCCTCGCTCGCGTCCGCGTAGGCATAGGCGCAGTACAGGCGCGCGCTCTGGTTGGAAATGAGGCTGCGGCGGTAATCCGCCTTACCGATAATCTCGTCCGAAGCCGACGGATTGAGGATCACCGTCGCACCGGCAAGCGCCATCTCGGTCGAAGGGGGCGCCGGCACCCACAGGTCCTCACAGACCTCAACGCCCAGTACCAGGTCCTCGGCGCCCTCATCACAGCAACGGTAGACAAGTCCCGAACCCAGCGGGACCGGACCCTGACCGGCAAATTCAACCCACACGGGATCCGCAGGCGCCGGAGCAAACCAACGGCGCTCATAGAACTCGCCATAGTTGGGCAGATACTTCTTGGCCGTGAGGCCCAAAAGCTCGCCCGCACAGCACACGGCGGCACAGTTGTAAATATTCTCGGCAACTGCAACGGGAAGACCGATGGTAAAGACAATCGGCAGCTCGCGGGTTTCATCGAGAATATGTGCCAGTGCGATCTCGCAGGCATGCAGCAATGTGCGGTTATGGAACAGATCAGCCGCGGTATAACCAGTCAGATTAAGCTCGGGCAACACCAACGCACGAACGCCGCGCTTGGCAGCATCGCGAACAGCCGCCAGCGCAACCTCGGCATTGCCCTCGACATCGGCAACGCGAATCTGCGGCGACGCCGCCGCCACACGCAAAAAGCCATCGTTCTTAACTTGACCGTTTAGAAAATCGTTCATGCGAGCTCCAACACATCCGTTTAGCCGCAACGAGCGGCGGCGATAAAGTCCGCCTCCATTGTACTGTCAAGTTCAATCAGCGCTGGTGGGGCAGACTCATGATAAAAATTGAAAAGAGAAGTCAGAATGGCGTTTAGCAGTAGAACGAGATCTCGTCCACAAGGAAAAATGCCTTCCATTTAGAGCAAATCAATTCATGCTGAGCGGCGATAATTTCACAGAGGTCGTCAAGCGTGCTCCGGGGAATCTTCGCTTTGTTATTAGCGACAATGCAACCTCCCCTGCGAGTCAGCCAGATTTTGGCCGAGTTATCTGAAGGCGCTCCCTTGCAAACATGGACATGGATTGGCTCGCCCGCTTCGTTGGACCAAAAGAAGACCCTATAGCCGCCAATAAGAAAAAGGCTAGGCAACTTTAGCTCCTCCGTTTGCGGCGTAGCGATACAGTAGATGGGCGTTATTGCTCAGAAAAGTCTCAAATCCTCGCTTCTCCTCGTCGGTGAAACGCCCTTCCCACATAGTCCAATTGTAAGAAGGTAACTCACAACGAGCGGAGTCGAAGCCCTCTGCCGTCGGTCGTTCAAAATGCACGATAACCTTTTCGATATCGCCATCCGCAATCAGGTCAGAATGAATGACCTCGGTACCGTCTTCGAATGTCATATACGGGTACATCACGTAAACCACCTCGCAATCGTAAATCCAGTTTAGCATCAAGCTATTACACCAAAGACAGCGAACCCCCTTGATGAGTTGATCTTTGATAAGTTGATGGCATCTGTTACCGACTCAAGCCAGACAACCGATGGCTTGCAACCGAGCATGGACGACAAGGCAAACGGCAATGCGTCGGGACCGGGCACAGCCGACAGCAGCAACAGTAGCTCGAGCGGTTCCGCATCTGGCACGGCATCCGACAGCTCAAACCAGGGCACGGCTTCGGACAACTAGGTGCCGCATCCCTAGATAGGCAACCTGGATAACAGACGTGAACCGAGCGACAAAATTTGATAATCTCTCTTGAAGAATCTCGCTTAACACTAAAATGCAATAAAAGATGCTCAGTTTAGTTCTCGCAGATTGGACTAGTCCATTGTAGTTTTCCAATAGACAATTCGGCAATTCAATTTAAGCCTTAAAAAAGGGTAGTCCATTCGGCACGGCGATGATAGGCCCCCACAGGGAGGTTTTATTATGTCAACTGATGATTTGCGCTCTATTTGTCTAAATATGGAATCGGTGCATCTGATTCTCTTTTAAATAACGTTCCCGGAGCTTCTTATGCCAAAAAGCATAAGGGCGAGCAGGATTTGACTCTCATCCGCTACTAACCTCTTAGCCCAAGTGGCCACTCATACAATCTGAGTCTATTGTCGTCATGCCCCATATTACGAGAGGCGCCATGGAACTGGTTATGCTCATTGATAGGCATCCGAAACAAATCGATGCTCGAAGACAAGCTGAGACCTTCTATCAATTCGTTGATTGCGTAACCATGCCGCGAATCCACGAGTTGCTTCGCAATCCCTTTGGAGGTTCTCAGTCATGCCGGTAGTCCTTTGTATCATCGGCATCCTTACCCAGAAGAGAATAGTTGCCCTTACCACCATCGCCATCGCGCATGCCGCTGGCGACGTATCTGCATGCATTGACCCCACTCATTCGTTGATTGTGTTCTGCGTCCTGCTAGCTTCCGTCAGTATCCCTGAGATGTTAATCGAATTCGGAAAAGAATGGTCAAAGTACTGGTTTCTCAATAAGGCCGTAAGCCATGCCGCAACTTCAAACTATGGCGCAACTGGCGCTTTCTTTAACAAGCGCATTAAAACGGAAAAGGAGCCTCACGCTCTCAGGCTGCACGGCGAGCCTCTTTTCTGCAATACGAAAGTGCACCTCAAATTCGTGGATTGGAAACTCCCGCTGCTTTAGAGACTGGAGCACGTATTAATCTCGCAAGAGAAAACGCCTCAAAGTGGGCGCAGGTCTGCCTTACGCTCGCTCGAGGCAGGCTCTCCACCCTCACAGCAGTGGTAAGCACCATCCCGTTTATCGTTACGACAATCCATTACTGCCTTGCCCACGCAGACGGCCCCGTCCTGTTAACAACCCTTATAGCCATTCTCCCAAGGCGGGTATCGATTCTTCAAAACATCAACGTGATAGTTGTATATGCAATCCAGCTCTCCGAAAGGACAACGAGGACCACATTAGTTCGAAACAACCTGATTCTCACCAATGAAGAAAAACGCCAACATGGACTCATTGAATGGGGCAAGCTGCGGATTGTCCCAGCAGAAGAGGAAAAGAGCGGCGCTGTTCCCAAGAATATGGCAGATATTGAAGCCGCCACTCGAAATTTCTCCCTGGGGAGAACGACGCTACGAGGAGCCAATGGCAGCGGCAAAAGCACTCTCTTGGCACTGCTCAAAGAAAGATTGGAAGACAGGACTTTTCTTCTTCCCGCCCATTCGGAGCTTTATTTCACTGAGCTTGACACGAAAGAGGCTTCAAGCAGACAAGCGGTCGCTCGAATACTCAAACTCTTGGAGTCTGGTTATCTAGAAAAGGACTGCGACGTGGCTCTCTTAGATGAGTGGGACGCCAACCTTGACGAAAAAGCGCGAACAGCCCAGGACAGGCTAATCGATGATCTTGCCCAATCAAAGTGCATAATCGAAGTGCTCCACAACTCTCGCTAAACGAGGGGGATTCGACAGCCCTCGTCAACCCTTTGAAAAATGAAACGCCCATGGAGCCGAGCGCATGAACGCACGAGGAGCTTCCCGAGTCCATACGCACGGTCAAAGACGCCGAGGTCCAAGGCGCGACGGGCGAGGAAAATGTCTGCCGTTATAACCCCAACATGCCCCACGCTAGGCACTTTGATATCAACTCCGACAGGCTTGTACTGGTCGGCTCGCCTTCAGGCGGGCACCCTTCGGTGAGTACCGCATTGTGAATCAGTAAGACGGCGTGCCTGCCTCCGCGACCATTGTCTCGGCATCATTGCTCCCTACGACGGCATATGCTTTATGCATGAGGGCGGCTATCCCAACACAGTCGACAGTGGCCCGCCTATGAGTCCCTATAGCTTACTCGTGGATGATGTCAACTTGCACGAACACCCCGAGCTCTGCCGTGCAGGGAGCGACGCTGACCACGGAGACTCAGTTTTTGGATTCTTCCGATAATCGACCGCTACGAAGCGTTCATCCGGCGTCGCGTGGAGCGACAGGACATAGGCGAGCGATAACCAGGGCCCACCGGTAGGCGGATTTAGAGTACTAACTGGCCAACAGCAATCATCAACGGCATAGAAAGCATGGATAGAAGCGTGGTTATACAAACCGTTCCGCATGCATATCGATAGTCCTTATCAAGCTGTTGAGAAAAGATCGCCACATTCGCACCAGTGGGCGTCGCCGCTGCTATCAGTAACGCCAGTTTTATGCCCTTGCCGCAGGGGACGATACCTAAAAGAAGCAGGGAGAGAAGAGGGATGGCAAACAGTCGCACCGCCGAGACCCGATACAGGCTCTTTGTCCCCGCGAGCGCACGTAAATCGGATCGAGCCAAATAGATTCCGAGCGTCAGCATCGCCAACGGGCTATTGAGAGCCGCAATCAGGGAAAGCAAGGAGTCGGCGATAGGAATCATCGGTATACGTGCAACAAAAACGACAACGCCGGCTATAAGGGAGAGGACCATCGGACTCGTCATGATAGCTCGGAGGTTTACGCAGTCCTTCGAGCCCGACAAGAGATACTGCCCGTATGTCCACTGCGCTGCATTGAGCAGCGCAATCATGCACGCAATTAAAAAAACGGCGTCTTCCCCAAGGACAGCCCCAACAAGAGGAATGCCGATAAAGCCCGCATTTGAAAACGCGGAGGCAAAGTTATCGATTGGCCACTTTCTAAACAGCATATGAGAAACCACAGCGGCGAGCAGAAGCAACGTGGCAGACAGAAAGAACGTCACGGCCAGCTCGTTCAGCTTGGCAAAAGAAAACTCAGTCCAAAACGATTTAAAGATAATGACGGGAAGCACGAGGTTTATCAGCAGCTTGCCAAAATCCCTTGCTGAACGCGCATCCAATATCTTTCCCCGGGTAAGGCAAAACCCCACGCCCATGAGCAAAAACATGATAAGAACTTGTTGAATAAGAGGCCCCACAATTGACAAATTAGACACTCCAAAAAATCATCCAGTACGCCCGATACCACAACCAAAGTCGGCCCCACAGCACCAACCGACCGGCGCTTTCACCTACTTCCTACAGCAGTGCCCCCACCGCACGAATGACCCTTGAGACAAACTCGTCAGCAAGCCCTCGCGGCGTTCTGGAGTTAAACGTCTCAAAATACTTGCCGTAATCTTCTCGGGGGACCAAATAATTGCAGTATGTATTTGCATAGCCAATAATAAAAACGTTATAGCCAACAAAGGCCCTCTTAAAGTCAAGGCCCAAAGCGCTACAAGTGTCGCAAGGCATAGTAATAAAAATACAGTTTCCGATCACAGCAAATTGGCTCGGCAATTCGAGCTCGATTTTACCCATGGAACGCTTAAGCTGCTGGCGTTTAAGGAGAAAATCCTTCATGGGATTTGCCTCGCTGTTTTCTACCCGGTCCGTCATCCATTTCCAATCTGGATCGCTGGCCGCATCGTAGACGCTCCGCATGGCAATCGAGCCCCATCTAGGGGTATCTACGCGCAAATCAAGCTTCTTGCGCTTTAATTCGATTTGATCGCAGAGCTCGTCGGCCGTCCGCATGAGCTCCGCAGCTCCATCGCCCTGACGGTAAAAATGAGTCGAAACATCGCCGCAGGCTCCGTTTATACAGAGCACGGGGCACCCGCGCTTGCTTTCCAATCGTAATCTAACCTGGCCGATTAAGTCTGCAGACAAAGCCCTGCTCTTACCGTTGAGAATGGTTGGATGGGCCGAAATGAACATGACACTGCCAAGAGGCGTCCCTCCGTCTGCAGACAGAAAGGAGAACAGCGTCACGCTCTTGTCTGCGGGCCCGTTTTTTACGTTGCGATTTCCGTACAGCCCGTCAACCTCGAGCGTCTCCATGGAAACGATCGCGTTTTTCCTGTTGACCCATGCAGATACACCGGCATCTACCGCGGAGATAGCGAGACGCTCCGTCAGCTGAGCCTCGGGCAAGGTTTCCTCAAAGGCAAGCTTGAAGTAGCAGGGAGCGGAGTGCGTATGGATACAGGCGACGGTAATATTACCTGCATCGACACCCGTCTTAGCCGAAACGGAGGCTTTAACCGAAAGTGCAAACTCCCTTGATACCATAATCGAGTCAAGCTCAATAAGAATGAACGGGACAGCATCGATACGAAGAGAGCACGCATTGACCTCGATATCGTCTAGAACATCCGTCCATGTTTCACTTCGGTTGTAACCCCCCATACGACAGGACGACTCAGGCGTCACGTTAACCTTTTCGATCCCAAACTCGACCTTCATGTAGCCATAATCCTTTCCAAAAAGGCGCCTGTTTTCCCAATCGGTATCAGGATGAGAGCGAGCGCCCCTATAGACGCTCGCCCATCAGCACCAAACGCTATGCGACCGTCAACAGCTATTGATAACAGGAGGGACGCCCAGTTGACGCCCCTCCCGTTTCGCATCCTTATCAGGTGCAACACATCTAAGCGTTAGCGCTCCGAAACGGGACCGTTCTCGAGTTCGTCTTCAGTAAAGCCAAAGAAATACGTGCCCAAGGCGCTTACAAGGAAGCCTGCAGCGGCGGCGATTCCAAAGTCGATGAGGTTCTGGGTCCCACCGCCCGCAAACGCGAGGAACTCTAGGAAGTTAGATGCCGCGCCGGCAGTATAAACCGTGGCCCCGAGAGCGATTGCTAGTGCACCGGCAACAAAGGAGCCGATAATCTTCCAGACAAACACGCGGCGATAGCGCAGCATCATGCCGTAGATGAAAGGCTCACCGACGCCTCCGACAATGTTTGCAACCAAATAACCGAATGCCATATTCTTCTCGTCTTTATCACGCAGTTTGAGCCATGTCGCCACCTCGCAACCGAAGGTCGCCCAAAGACTGACGCCCGTCGCGACCAAAACAAAGCCATCGGACCCCACGGTCATATAGTTGGCAATGGCAATCATCGCAACCGCCACATGCATGCCAGTAATAATCATTGGGCACCAAAGACCCGCCAGAATACCTCCTCCGATAATGGCGACGACACCACCGGAAGTTCCGAAAAACTCAAAACCAGCGGCGAGGGCGTTGCCCGCCCACGAACCAACAGGGGCAAGAGCGCAGAGAGATACAGGAACGGCAACGACCATGGTGAGGAAAGGCACGAAAACCGTTGAAAGGGTATCTGGCACATATTTGCGGAAAAAACGCTCGATATAGCTCATCGCCCAAACAGAAAGAAGAATGGGCAAAACCGTCTTGGTGTAGTTTGCCGCAACGCAAGGGATGCCGTATACGGAGAACTGCGCCCCATCCGTTGCCATCTGGATCATGGTCGGATCGATGAGGATGCCGCCCATAAAGGCACCGAGAACCGGTGTCACACCGATATTCTTGGCCGCGTTGTAACCGAGGTAAATGGGAATGAAGTAGAACGCAGCATCGTAGACCATGTTCATGAGAACGTAGAGGTCACTCGTCTCGGTCAGCACGCCCGCCATCGTGGGACCCAGCACCACGGCGACGGTCTTGAAGAGGCCAGCGCACATGAGCACGGGAATCATAGGCACCATGGAGCTCGAGAGATAGTTGAGGATGTTGTTGCCTATGACCTTGGGTGTGAGCTTTTGCTTGGGAGCGTCGAGGTTCTCATCGATGGCGTCCTGCTTAGCAAACCCACCGAGCTTACAGAGCTCATCGTAGACCTTGGGCACGTTTTGGCCCACGATCACCTGAAACTGCGTTCCCGAGATTTGGGCGCCCAGCACGCCGTTGATTTTCTTTATCTCCTTGATATCGGGTACATCGATATCCTTGAGATTGAAGCGCAAACGCGTCATACAATGCGCCACAAACGTAACGTTTTCCTTGCCTCCGACGGCTTCGAGCACATCGGCTGCAATCTTCTTGTTGTCAGCCATAGCTGAACCCCCTTGCTATTCCGCCTCGCGCCTGCGCATGCACGAGGTCCGATTACGGCAGGCCTGGCACAAGGCGAACCGAGGAGAGCGGGGAGAACAACACAAACAGAAGAGCCCCAAAGCATAATGCGGACAGGGGAACTGTCTACGTCATGCTTCGAGACTCTTCTCGAATAACACCTTATGTGACTACAAAGTTACATCCAACAGACGCTTTTACGAAAGTCGAAACCGGCAAATGGTCGAATCTCAGCGGCGAGCGGGCGATTCGGACCTGGATCCTGCGCAGACGCGATTGACGTGAAGCATCAGGTAGACTTTCTCTTCATCGGCAAGCGCGGCGCCAAAGCGCTCTTCGATAAGTGCGGCCATGCGGTCGACGCACACGGCCACATCAGGATGCTGCTCGCAGAGCGGCCCATAGAGCGCGCCGTTCTCCGTGTTGAGGGGCTCTCCTGTCTGCGCACGTTCCAGCAAGTAGCGCACGTGCGTGGCATAGCGGCAAAAGTCAAAACCGTCACGGTCCACGCAAACCCCAGCTCGGACTCAATGATCTTGGTGAACTTCTCGAGCATCGCCTCGTCTTTGCGCGCCATATTGGATTTGGCCTTTGAGGACGAGGCGACCACGCTGTTAACGATACAGAGCGCGATACCACTCGCCTCCCCTGGCGGCATCTTAATGTTGAAGCCGCGATTGATGCCCTCGAGCGCGAACTTGGCGATCTTATACTCGATGGGGTACATCTGCTGCACGTCATAGGAGAGCGGCATCTGCACAAACATATGCTCGCGACAGCGCTTGATGGCAAAAGCGATATGGTCGGCCATGGTAAAGGGGAGGTTTGCCGAGAGCTCACGCGAGATGTTGGAACGGGCGATATCCGCGATCTGAGCGGAGAACTCCATCACCTGAGGGTCGATCTCGTCGAGCAGCGCCAGGTAGCGCGAGTCGACACCGTAGAAGGTTCGGTCAATCTTGTCGAGCGCGACCTCGTCGGGGCCACCGGGAAACCCGATACCGCGGCCGAGCGCAACGAGCTCGCGCCCTTTTGCATTGACGCAGATAACCGTATTGTTGTTGATCCGCTTGAGGATTTTCATGACGCTCCCTACCCGGCGCAAGCACCAGCGCCGTGAGCTCGATTATTCCATGGGAATTCAAATCCGGTCAACCTTCCTTCCGACAACCGGACGATTCTCCCCGTCTCCCCATCTTCATTTGACAAGCTTGAGGAGAAGCTTCGCGGCTTTGGTGACTTGGTGGTGTTGCGGTCGAGTCCATCTTCGGTCCACACGAGATGGGTACCCTTGGGGCTAAACAACCTGTTGTAGCACCAAACGAACCGTGAGGACCCCGTATGACAACCAAGTACACCGACGCGCCGCGCACGCGCGTCATGACACCGGCCGCGCTCAACAACGGCGTTCACGAAAACCATTCCATCGGACAGACCATGGCCATCGCGCCCAAAAAGGGCCTGTTCGACGACATTTCCATTCCCCAGATCGTCGCCGGCGCCGCAGCTGCCGCCACGAGCGTCGCGCTTGCTTCCAAGATCGGTATCGCCGGATCGGTGATCGGCGCCGCCGTGAGCTCGGTCATCACCGTTGTGTCCTCGCAGGTCTACCGCCACTTTATCTCTGCCAGCGCCGAAGCCCTCAAAGGTACGCACACCGCTGTCGACTACCCTGCCGGCGCCTACGAGCCCGTTGAGCCCAATGTCGAGGAGCACCTAGGTGGCGCCGCGACCACGCAGGAGATGCGCGAGGTCGCGGGACGCGCGACCACGGCGCGCGTCGCCCCCAACAGTCTGCGCGCCAAGGCGGCGGCTGAGCGCAGCCAGACGCAAAAGAAGGTCATCGTCTTCTCGATCGCTATCGCCATCGTCGCGGTCATCGCCTGCGCCGGCGCCATCCTTATCACCACCGCCGGTGAGGGTCTGGGTGAGCGCCCCGAGCCAATCCTGTCGTCGCGCACGACCGAGAGCGATGCAAATGGCAACACCCAGTCGCAGGATCAGCAGGCACAGACGGACGACACGCAAGACAGTTCTACCTCTGCCAATTCGTCCTCGAACACCCAAAACCAATCGCAGGGCACCGATTCCTCTACGTCCAACAGTGGCACGCCGTCCGGCACGACCGACTCAAGCCAAACGACTGACGGTTCGCAGCCGAACACGGGCGGCCAGACGAGCGACACCACGTCGGGAACGGGCACAGCAGACAGCAACAACAGCAATTCGAGTGGCACCACATCGGGCACGACATCTGACAGTTCAAGCCAAGGCACGACATCGGGCAACTAGGCGCTGCATCCCCAGATAGGCAACTTGTACAACGGGCGCGAATCGACAGCGGTTCGCGCCCGTTTGCCTTGGGCGCCGTCATGGCGAGCGCCATGCGATGGTAAGATGCTTTACATGTGTAAAGAGGAGATTTGCCATGAGCAAGACAATAGTTAGGCCCACGCTTTCGCTGGGCAACCACATCTATCTGTATCGCCTGCTGCGCGATGCGATTGGATGCGGCAAGCAAACGTTTATGACGCAGGTCGAAGAGGCTCTCGCCGCTGGCGACATGACTGCTTACGACCTGGGCTTCGAGTCCACACGCGAGTTGCTCGAGGAACTCGATGACTGCATTAAGCTGACTGTCTTTAAGGGCGGTCGCCTGTATGCCACGGTCATCGCCAACGAGGCATGGGATGCCGCCCTTGCCAAGGGCGAGGACAAGCCCAAGGCCGCCAAGGGCGCCAAGCAGTCCTACAAAAAGAAGAAGCGCGGAGAGAAGGACCTGAAGGCCGTGCGCCCCAAGCGCGTTAAGCGTCCTGAGCCCGAGCCCGTGGTTGAAGCTGTGCCGAAGCCCGAGACAGAGATCGAAGTCGCTATTGAGGCAGCAGCAGAAGCCGAACTCGAAATCGCCGCCACGACCGATCCCGAAGTCATATCCGAGCAGGAAGCCACTGCTGAGCTCAACGAGGCCCCCAAATCGACAACCGAAGAAGCCGCTAACCAACCCGAGACGCCTGCGTTCCAAAACAGCGATGTCTTTGGCAACGAGGCCGAGGACGATCAGTCCGACGAGCCCGCCGATCAAGGCGCTACCGAGTCAGCGCCGGAACCCGAGACGCCGCAGCCCGCCATCTCGCTCACGGTCGTCTATGACCCCGAGAACGCCAACGCCGGCATCACCACCATGGCATCCACGCCCATCGAGGCAAAGTCGAGCGTCGAGAACGAGAACGCGACGCAGGTTGAGGTTGAAACTGCAGCTGCAGACGCGCTCGTCACCGTGAAGCCCGCAGATTCCACGATCAAGCCGGAAGCGACACTGAAGCCCGCACCCGTCATCGAATCCGTGCCCGCCGCTGCTTGCGACCAAATTCCCGCACCGGCACCGGCTTCGGTACCCGCAGCGGCCCCAACCTCCGTACCCGCAGTGCCCTCCATCCCCGAGGACTTCCCCGTCGATTTCGCAACCGAGGTCTTCTGCCCCGGCCCGCTTCTGCACCAGCTGTCGACCTATCTCCCCTACGGCGCCGACACACTCGGCATCGTCGGCGAGTACTACTGGATCGCCCGCGAGCGCGGTACCATCGAGGCCGCGCGAAACCGCGCAAGCTTCCCCCTGCGCTACACGCAGGCCGGCGAGCGCCACGAAGTCACCGTGCGCATCCGCCGCAACACCACCGGAGGCCTCGGCGCCACCTGGACCGTCGACAAGGTTGAAGAATCCAACGAATAGCAAAACGCGGCGAACGTCACAAAAACGTTCGCCGCGTTTTTTTATTTTCCCAGGTTGAGCATAAGTTCGTGTGACAAAGGGGCTGTCCCTTTGCCACATCAAACTAGTCCCTGGTAAGTTTCCTGTGGATACGATGCGGCTGGGCTGCGTCCTCGCCCAGGCGCTCGATGCGGTTGGCCTGATAGGCCTCGAAGTTACCCTCAAACCAATACCAGTTGCCCGGGTTCTCATCGGTGCCCTCCCACGCCAGGATGTGCGTGGCAACGCGGTCCAGGAACATACGATCGTGGCTAATGACCACCGAGCAGCCCGGGAACTCGAGCAGCGCCGCCTCGAGCGAGGACAGCGTCTCGACGTCGAGGTCGTTCGTGGGCTCGTCGAGGAGCAGCAGGTTGCCGCCCTGCTTGAGCGTAAGCGCCAAGTTCAGACGGTTGCGCTCGCCACCGGAGAGTACGCCAGCGCGCTTCTGCTGGTCCTGGCCCTTAAAGCCAAAGCTCGCCACATAAGCACGGCTCGGAACCTCGGTCTCGCCGACCATCATGTGGTCCAGGCCGTCCGAGACGACCTCCCACAAGTTCTTATCGGGGTCGATGCCGGAACGGTTCTGGTCGACATAGGAGATCTTGACGGTCTCACCCACCTCAAGCTCGCCCGAAGTCAGCGGCTCCAGACCCACAATCGTCTTGAACAGCGTGGTCTTACCGACACCGTTGGGGCCGATGACGCCCACGATGCCGTTGCGCGGCAGGGTAAACGAAAGGTCGTCGATGAGCACACGGCCATCGAACTCCTTGTGCAGATGATGGGCCTCGAGCACCTTGTTGCCCAGACGCGGGCCCACAGGGATGCGGATGTCGGTCCAGTCGAGCTTCTGGCTTGCGCGGGCCTCGGCCTCCATCTCCTCGTAGCGAGCCAGGCGGGCCTTGTTCTTGGCTTGGCGAGCCTTGGGCGAGCTGCGCACCCACTCGAGCTCGGCCTCCATGCGCTTGGCGAGCTTGGCATCGCGGTTACCCTGAGCCTCGATACGGGCGGCCTTGGTCTCCAGATACGTGGAGTAGTTGCCCTTGTAGGGATAAAGGTGACCGCGGTCGACCTCGCAGATCCACTCGGCAACGTTATCCAGGAAGTAGCGATCGTGTGTGACGGCAAGCACCGCGCCCTGATAGTTATGCAGGAAGTGCTCGAGCCACAGGATCGACTCAGCGTCCAGGTGGTTCGTGGGCTCGTCGAGCAGCAGCAGGTCGGGAGCCTCGAGTAGCAGCTTGCACAGGGCCACGCGACGGCGCTCGCCGCCGGAAAGCACGTTAACCGGCATGTCGGAATCGGGCAGCTGCAGGGCGTCCATGGCCTGGCCGAGCTTGGAATCGATATCCCAGCCGTCGGCGGCGTCGATCTCGTCCTGGAGCTTGCCCATCTCGGCCATGAGGGCGTCCATGTCGCAATCCGGGTCGCACATCTCCTCGCCGATCTTATTGAAGCGATCGACCTTGGCGATCATGTCGCCAAACGCCATGCGCACGTTCTCGATAACGGTCTTGTCGTCATCGAGCGGCGGCTCCTGCTGCAGGATACCCACGGTGTAGCCGGGGGTGAGCCTGGCATCGCCGTTGGAGACCTCCTCGATGCCAGCCATGATCTTGAGCAGGGTCGACTTACCCATGCCGTTAGGACCCACGACGCCGATCTTGGCACCGGGGTAGAAGCTCAGGGTCACGTCGTCAAGGATCACCTTGTCGCCATGGGCTTTACGAGCCTGATACATCTGGTAGATAAACTCCGCCATTTGCCTGTTTTATCCTTTCTACCTGCTGTTTCCCTATTCTTGTTTTCGTTTTAGTGGAAACGAAATGAGGTAACCAGCTCTGAAATTTAACGAAAAAGGGGCATGGTTGCCCACACCCCCTAATACTACCTGGGAAAAGTCCCCCGGAACACACTATGAACTGCGTACGCTAGTTTTCCGCAACCTTAGCGAACGGCTCGCTGCGATTTGCGCCACAGCAGATACGAATAGACGTAGGCAGCGCCAGCTGAACCAAACGCCAGCACCGCAATCACCGCGGCGACGACTTCACTCGAAAGCACGCTACCCGCCAC
>CABUCQ010000012.1 GCA_902490095.1 uncultured Collinsella sp. | reverse complement strand
AATCCAAGGGTTATACCCTAAGAGCAAACCACCCCTTTTAGGGGTGGTTTTGATTGTGTTTGATTGAAAAATACACGCGCACGACGACGGTGGCCACGATAAGGACGGCGATGAATATGGGCAGATTGGCCATGTCGCTCGAAGTGATTTCAAGGGGGATATCTTCGGTCATGGACGTTCCTCTGTTACAGCAAACTAAGTTCAGTATTAGATTACTGTAACCTCTCCACGGTATTTCGAGAAACAAAGCACCCGATACGCAAAGCTAAAGGTCTGCGAATCTTGTATTACGAACATCTGTGCGCGTCGAGTGCGCTAAACTCATCGGCAGTATGATTCGATGCAATAGGAGGCAAGGAGCTTCCATGTCTGATTCTTCTATCGTTATTCGCGGCGCTCGTGAGCACAACCTCCGCGATATCGATGTTTCCATTCCGCGTGACCAACTCGTGGTCATTACCGGTCTTTCTGGCTCGGGCAAGAGCTCGCTGGCATTTGACACTATCTATGCCGAGGGCCAGCGTCGATACGTCGAGAGCCTTTCGAGCTATGCGCGCCAGTTCTTGGGCCAGATGGACAAACCCGACTTGGATTCAATCGACGGCCTTTCGCCGGCGGTGTCGATCGACCAAAAGACGACGTCTAAAAACCCTCGCTCGACGGTTGGCACCGTAACCGAGATTTATGACTATCTGCGCCTGCTGTTCGCCCGTGTGGGCACCCCGCACTGTCCCGAATGCGGCCGCGTCATTGAGCGCCAGACGACCGACCAGGTTGCCGACAAGGTCTTGGCGGCGGGGGAGGGCCGCCGCGCGTTTGTGCTGGCACCGGTGGTGCGCGGGCGAAAAGGCGAGTACTCCAAACTGTTTGAGGACCTTCGCGCCGAGGGCTTTAGCCGCGTGCGTGTCGACGGTGAAGTGCGCTCGCTCGACGATCCGATCGATCTGGACAAGAAGTTCAAGCACGATATCGAGGTCGTGGTCGATCGCATCGTGATCCGTGAGAACTCTCTGGGCCGTATAGCCGAGTCTGTTGAGCAGGCGACCGCGCTGGCTCACGGCAATGTAAACGTGTACATGCTGCCCGATCGTGATGCTCCCGAGGGGACCGAGGGCGAGCTGCTGGAGTATTCGTTAGCCTTGGCGTGCCCGGAGCATGGTCACTCCATTGACGATCTTCAACCGCGTGATTTTTCGTTCAACGCTCCCTATGGCGCATGTCCTGAGTGCGACGGCCTGGGCTTTAAGAAAACCGTTGATGCCGAGGCGCTGATCGAGGACCCCTCGAAGTCCATTGCCGACGGAGTCTTTGGTAGTCTGTTCGGCAATTCGAACTACTATCCGCAGATTTTTGCTGCGGTCTGCAAACACTTTAAGGTGAGCGCCGATACGCCGTGGGAGGACTTGCCTCCTCGCGTGCGTCGTGCATTCTTGGATGGCCTGGGCGATACGAAGATCTCGGTCGACTACCAAAAGCTCGACGGACGTCGCAGCCAGTGGGATACCAAGTTTTCGGGCGTTCGCAACATCCTGTACGAACGCTATACCGAGACGACGAACGAGAACACCAAGGCGCGCCTGGAGAAGTACATTCGCGAGGAGCCGTGCTCGAGCTGCCACGGCGCTCGTTTGCGCCCTGAGATGCTCGCCGTCACCGTGGGCGGCAAGTCCATTTACGAGGTTTGTTGCCTGTCGTGCCGTGAATCGCTCGAGTTTTTTGAGGGCCTGGAACTCACCGAGCGCCAACAGTTTATCGGCGGCCGTATCGTCAAGGAAATCCTGGAGCGCTTGCGTTTTCTGGTCGATGTTGGACTCGACTATCTGACGCTCGATCGTGCCTCGGCGACGCTTTCCGGTGGCGAGGCGCAGCGTATTCGACTGGCAACGCAGATCGGCGCGGGTCTCATGGGCGTGCTCTATATTCTGGACGAGCCCTCGATCGGTCTTCATCAGCGTGATAACGAGCGCCTGATCAAGACGCTCGAGCGCCTGCGCGATATCGGCAATACCGTTATCGTCGTCGAACACGACGAGGATACAATCCGTGCCGCCGATTACGTGATCGACATGGGGCCCGGCGCCGGCGTCAACGGCGGACACGTAGTCGCGGCGGGAACGCCTGCCGATATCATGGCGTGTCCCGAGTCGATGACGGGCGCTTATCTGACCGGTAAACGAATGATCCGGGTGCCTGATGAACGGCGCAAGCCCGGTCGCGGCTGCCTTAAAATTACGGGCGCTCGAGCCAACAACCTCAAAAACGTTACTGCCAAAATCGAGTTTGGTACGCTTACGGTTGTTACCGGCGTGTCGGGATCGGGCAAGAGCTCCCTGGTTACCGACACCATTGCGCCTGCCCTTACGAATGCCATTCACCGCTCGACGCGCCCTGTGGGTCCGTATAAAAAAATCGAGGGCATCGAGTGCATCGATAAGGTTATCGATATCGACCAGTCGCCGATTGGCCGCACGCCGCGCTCCAACCCTGCTACCTATATCGGCCTGTGGGATGATCTTCGCGCGCTGTTTGCGAGTACGCCGGAGTCGAAGGCGCGCGGCTACTCGCCGGGTCGTTTCTCCTTTAATGTGAGTGGCGGGCGCTGTGAGGCGTGCAAGGGCGATGGGCAGATTAAGATCGAGATGCACTTCCTTCCCGATATCTACGTTCCCTGCGAAGTTTGCGGCGGTAAACGCTACAACCGCGAGACACTCGAGGTCACCTACCGTGGCAAGACCATCTCGGACGTGCTCGACATGAGCGTCACCGAGGCGCTGGCCTTCTTTGGGAATATCCCGCAGATCAAGCGAAAGCTCCAGACGCTGTACGATGTAGGCTTGGGCTACGTGAGCCTGGGCCAGCCCGCCACGACGCTCTCGGGCGGCGAGGCGCAGCGTGTGAAGCTCGCCAAGGAGCTTCATCGACGCCAGACGGGCAAGACGTTCTATATTTTGGACGAGCCGACGACCGGTCTTCATTTTGAGGACGTCCGCCAGCTGCTCGATGTGCTGCAGCGCTTGGTCGATGCGGGCAACACGGTGCTGGTGATTGAGCACAACCTTGATGTCATCAAGGTTGCCGACCGCCTGATCGATATGGGTCCCGAGGGCGGTAACGGCGGCGGAACCGTCGTGGTTTCGGGCACACCGGAGCAGGTTGCGGACTGTCCGCAGAGTTATACGGGCAAGTTTTTGGCGCCTTTGCTCAGGCGTGACCGGGAGCGTCAGGCTCAACTTGATGCTCAATAAATAGGCGATTCAGTTTATGGGCGCCATCGACTCCTTGTGATTCGATGGCGCTTGCTGTGCCGAAGTGACGTATGCAGCCGAATTGGACATATACTTAATCTTTGCGTCCGAATGCGAGGGAAAGGATATGTCATGGCAAAGGCTGTAAAGACGCCAAAAACCAATGCGATGCGCGAGCTGGAAAGCGCCGGCATTTCCTATGTTCTACATACGTACGAAGACGATGGTGATGAGTCGGTGGGCCTGGGGGTCGCGATTTCGGAGCAGCTTGGCGAGGAGCCCGGTCAAGGATTTAAGACCTTGGTCTGCGTGACGCCGTCCAACGACCATGTCGTGTGCTGCATCCCTGTTGCCGATGAGCTCGATCTAAAGTCCGCCGCGCGTGCCGCGGGGGAGAAGTCCTTGGCCATGATGCATGTGAAGGATTTGCTTGCGGCGACTGGCTACGTTCGCGGCGGCTGCAGCCCGGTCGGTATGAAAAAACGCTACCGGACGCTCATTGATGAGACGTGTGTCCTTTGGGATACCATTTTTATTTCGGGAGGCAAGCGTGGTTATCAGCTCGAGCTTGCACCCGATGATTTAATTGCATTTTGCGGGGCGACGGTTGCCGCGATTACGAGAGAGGACTGAGCGATGCCGCAGGAAGAATTGAAGCGCGGAGCTCATTTTGCAAAAGAATCTGCGCCTCAGACACCCTCATCCGAAGCTTCTTCGTCGCGAGATGACACTGACGACATGGGCTCGTCGGACTACTCCACGGTTGGTCGTTCCGCCGGGCTTATGACCATCCTGACTATCGTGTCTCGCGTCACCGGTTTTATCCGCACGTGGGCAATGGCGGCCGCTATCGGCATGTCGCTACTCTCGTCCTCCTATCAGGTCGCCAACAACCTGCCCAATATGCTCTACGAACTCGTGATGGGTGGCATGCTCGTGACGGCGTTTTTGCCCGTGTACATGGGCGTGAGGCGTGAGCAGGGTCGCGAGGCCTCGAACGAGTACGTGGGCAACCTGCTCGGCATTCTGCTTTTAGTGCTGGGTGGCATTTCGTTGCTGGGGACCGTGTTCGCCCCGGGCTTTATCTGGACGCAATCGTTCCTTTCGGGTGACGGTGGCAGCATGGATACCGCTGCGTTCATGTTCCGTTTCTTTGCCATCCAGATTCTGTTTTATGGTTTGGGCTCGGTGTTCTCGGGCGTTCTCAACGCACACCGCGACTACTTCTGGTCGACGTTTGCCCCGGTCCTCAACAATGTGATCGTCATTGCGAGCTTTATGGGTTTTGCGCCCGTGTCCGCACAGTTTGGCGAACGTGCCGGCATCATCTTGATTGCGGCCGGTACGACCCTCGGTGTCTTTGTTCAGATGGCATGTCAGATTCCCGCGCTTGGCAAGCACGGCGTGCATCCCCATATCCATATCGACTTTAAGGACCCCGCGCTGCGCCAGACGATTGCGCTCGGTATCCCGACGCTGCTCGCCACGGTGTGCATGTTTGTCTCGACTTCTATCACCAACGCTGCCGCGCTGGTGGTCCAGCCCGAGACGGGTCCTTCCGTCATCGCCTATGCGCGCCTGTGGTACACGCTGCCCTACGCGCTGATTGCCGCCTCGCTTTCGACGGCGCTCTATACCGAGCTCTCTCATGACGCACAGGAGAAGGATTACGACAGCGTTCGCACGGGCATTTCGCGTGGCGTCGCCCAGATGCTGTTCTTCCTGATTCCGTTCGCACTGTACCTGATTGTCTTCGCGCGTCCGCTCAACATGATTTACTGTGCCGGCAAGTTTGATGAGTCCGGCGTGGCGCTGGTGTCCGAGTTCCTTGTCTACCTGGCGTTCTCGCTGCCGCTCTACGGCGTGGTCGTATTGATGCAGAAAAGCTTCTCTGCCTTGCTCGACATGAAGCCCTATAGCCGCTATTGCCTGTATTCCGCCATCGGCCAGGCCGGCTCGGTTCTGCTGTTTGGCGTTGTGCTGGGCTTCGGTATGCCGGCAATCGCGCTTTCGTATGTCGTCGACTACGTGATCTTGGTCGGATGTTCGCTATGGTGGCTGCGTCGTCGTCTGCGTGGCCTTCAGGTCAAATCTATCCTGCATGGCGGTTTCTTTGGCCTTTTGCTCGGTGGCCTGGGTGCTGCCGCAGGCGCCGGCGTCATGTGGGCGCTTGAGCACTTAGTCGGCGCACTTGGCGGCTCGATTCTGATTACTCTTGGCTACGTTTGCGTTGCCGGTGTCGTCTCGCTTGCTGTTACCTTTGGCCTTGCCGTCGTCCTTAAGATGCCCGAGGTCTCGGCGCTGCTTCGTCGCAAGTAGGTGCGTGTGGCCGGTCACGACAACATTCCAACACTCGCCGAGCAGGTTTCGCGCGTTCCCACGCAGCCCGGATGCTACCTTTGGAAGGATGCCAAGGGCGATGTCATCTACGTTGGCAAGGCGAAAAACCTGCGTTCCCGTATGCGCCAGTACGTGACGCTGCAGGATGAGCGCCAAAAGATCCCGCTGATGATGCAGCTGGTGGCGAGCTTTGACTATATCGTGGTGGAGACCGAGCACGAGGCGTTGGTGCTCGAGCGCAATTTGATTGGTCAATACCATCCGTACTTTAATGTCGACCTCAAGGATGACAAGAGCTATCCCTTTATCGCTATCACCAAGAGCGATCTGTTCCCAGCTATCAAATATACGCGTGAGCGCCATAAGCCGGGAACGCGTTATTTTGGTCCCTATACTGACAGCCGCGCGGCGCGTGAGACCATTGACACGCTGCGCAAGGTGATCCCGATCTGCTCGGCTTCTTGTGCGGAGTGGCGTCGTTGTCGTCGTATCGTCGAGTCCCACAAGGGCGAGGAAGACATCGTCAATATGATTTGCGCGCAAAACGGGCGCCCCTGCTTTGACTACCATGTCGGGCGCGGCCCGGGTGCGTGTGTCGGCGCGATTTCTCCGGCAGACTATGCCAAGAACGTCAAGCGCGTCGAGCGCTTTTTGTCGGGCCATCGCAAGGATGTCGTCGATGAGCTGACCTCCGAGATGACGGATGCCGCCGAGGCGCTCGACTTTGAGCGCGCGGCACGCGTCAAACGTCGTTTGGAGGTCATCAGGGGTCTGGACGACCGTCAGCAAGTCGTTTTTCCCTCCAGTGTCGATATCGATGTCATCGGTTTCTATCGCGAGGAGACCATCTCTGCCGCTTGCGTCTTCGTCGTTCGCGAGGGCCGAACAGTTCGCACCTGCGAGTTCATTCTCGACAAGGGTCTTGATGTTGACGAGGAAGAGCTCCAGTCGGGCTTTCTTAAGCGCTATTACGACGAGACGGCTGATATTCCAGCTGAGATAAACCTCTCTGTCGAGCTTGAGGATGCAGAGGCGCTGGGGGAGTGGCTTGCAGGCAAGCGCGAGCGTTCCTGCCATCTCCATAGGCCGCAGCGTGGCGAAAAGCACCGTTTGCTCGATATGGCATCCAAAAATGCGCGCCATGCCCTCATGCGCTACATGATGCGAACGGGGTACGCTGACGACCGCACCAATCAAGCGCTCCTGGAGCTCGAAAGCGCGCTGGCGCTGCCGGCGCCGCCGATGCGTATCGAGTGCTTCGATATCTCTACACTGCATGGCACCTTTACGGTCGCCTCGATGGTGGTGTTTACCAACGGGCGCGCCGACAAGAGCCAGTACCGTCGTTTTAAAATTCAGGCCGAATTGGACGAGGCAAACGACTTCGTGTCGATGTCCGAGGTTTTGGGACGACGCTATGCTCCCGAGCGCATGGCCGACGAGCGCTTTGGCTCGCGCCCCGATTTGCTCGTTGTCGATGGCGGTAAGCCGCAATTGACCGCTGCGATCAAGCAACTTGAGGCTCTTGGGCTCGATATACCAGTTTGTGGCTTGGCGAAGGCCGACGAGGAAGTTTTTGTGCCTTGGGACGAGACTCCTGTCGTGCTGCCGACCGGGTCTGCTTCGCTCTATCTAATTAAACAGGTACGCGATGAGTCCCACCGATTTGCCATCACGTTCCACCGTGAGTTGCGCGATAAAGCCATGACGGTTTCGGTGCTCGATGACGTTCCAGGCGTGGGACCCACCAGAAAACGTGCCCTTATGCGCCATTTTGGCTCGATGAAGCGTTTGCGCGCGGCGAGCGAGCAAGAGATCGCGAAAGTTCGCGGCATACCTGCCGATGTTGCCAAGGCGGTCCACGAGGCGCTCGTTGCATGGAATGCCGAGCGCGCCGAGGCGGCGGCTGGCCATTCCGATAGCTAAACACGAGCCTAAACAACTGATATACATGATTGCGCGATTTTCAACCATTTATTTCGCCATGATTGCCTGCTGATTTCGGGTTTTATTAACGCTAAAACGTTTGACTAACCCAAGCGAAAACCCTGCTATCCTGCGGGTTGACGAAGACTGATATCTCACCTCGCCGATACATACTGTCTGGCGAATCATTTGTCAATGAATTCGGTGAACGGTAGTAAATACCGTTCAAGCGTATGTATGTATCGGTCGCCGAGCGCGGCACCTCAGTTGGGTTCGTCGGTAGGTAAGGTATATATCGTCCGCAAGTTGCGCGGGGGCACGTCTAGGTGCTCCCGAGTAAGATTCTCTATTGATAGGAGAAGACATGGCCATCATCAACAAGGGTATGTCCAGGCGTTCGTTCCTCGGCCTCACCGGCAGCGTCGCTGCTGTCGCCGGCCTTGGTCTCACTGGCTGCGGTGGCAGCTCTAGCGACGAGGGTTCCGCTTCCGGCTCCACCGATTCCGCCAACCGTGGCGGCGGCGTGATCACCGCTGGTTCCGCTTACGCTCCGTCCAGCTTCGATCCCGCCAGCACCGGCTCCGCTGTGGGCCTGGGTGCTAACTGGCACGTCGTCGAGGGCCTCTACGGTATCGATTACCACGACTACAGCACCTTCAACGAGCTCGCCACCGACGATCCCAAGTCTGTGGACGACACCACTTTCGAGGTCACCATCCGCAAGGGCGCCAAGTTCTCCGATGGCACCGAGGTCACCGCTGACGATGTCGTTGCCTCCTACACCGCTTGCGCCGCTTCCGCTACCTATGCTCCGTTCTTCCAGCCCTTCGAGTCCATCGAGGCCAAGGACGCCAGCACCGTGACGGTCAAGACTAAGGTCCCCAACTTCTCCCTGCTCAAGGATCGTCTGGCCATCGTCCGCGTTACCCCGGCCACCCAGACCGAGGAGGATCGCGCCAAGCAGCCGATCGGTTCCGGCCCCTGGATGTACGACTCTATCTCCGATACCGAGATCACCTTGGTTCCCAACCCCGAGTACAACGGTGAGTATGCTGCCGAGGATAAGAAGATCCAGTACAGCATCCTGACCGACCCCACCGCTCGCGTTACCGCTCAGCAGGAGGGCTCCACGCTCGTTATGGAGCTCGTTACCGCTGACGCCGTCGACCAGCTCGAGAGCGCCGGCTGCAAGATCGATAACGTTCAGGGTTTCGGCACCCGCTTCATCATGTTCAACGTCGCCAAGGAGCCTTGGAACAACGTCAAGGTCCGTCAGGCTGTCATGTATGCGCTCGACACCGAGAAGATGGTCAGCAACACCTTCGCCGGCCTTGCCACCGCTGCCAGCTGCTACCTGCCCAAGAGCTTCACCAACTATCATGAGGCTTCCACGGTGTACAAGACCGACGCCAAGAAGGCTAAGAAGCTCATCGAGGAGTCTGGCATCACCCCGGGTGCCATCACCCTGCGCACCACCGACAACGAGCAGATTAAGGGCATGGCCGCCCAGGTCAAGAACGACCTCGACGCTCTCGGCTTCGATGTGACCATCCAGACCGATACCTCGCCGGCCACTTACGCTGCCATCGACGGCGGCGAGGCCTACGATATCCTCCTTGCCCCTGGCGATCCTTCCTGCTTCGGCGCCGACCCCGACCTGCTGCTCAACTGGTGGTACGGCGACAACGTCTGGATGCAGACCCGTTGCCCGTGGAAGGAGTCCGCTGAGTGGCAGAAGCTCCACGGCCTCATGGACGAGGCTCTTGCCGCCGAGGGCGACGAGCAGCAGAAGAAGTGGAACGAGTGCTTCGACATCATTGCCGACAACGCCGTTCTGTACCCCGTTGTCCACGTCAAGACCGTCTCCGCTTCCTGGGACGATCCGTCCACTGCACCCAACGGCGAGGCCCTCGATGGCTTCAAGGGCATCGGCACGACGAGCATGTCCTTCAGGGGCGTTGCGACCGTCAAGGCGTAAGACTCGCTTGAGTCTGTATGCAGGATGTCGGTCGTTGGGACCGTATCCTCATAGTTGAAACAAAGACCCGGGCGGCAACGATGTCGCTCGGGTCTTGTAATGAGTATCCGTACTCATATACCAGTTGGTCCTACCGACAAAAGAAAGGGGAGAGAACGTGAACAACTTGCTACGTTTGATTGGAAGGCGTCTTGTGGCGCTGCCGATCATGGCATTGGGCGTCACCGTCCTGGTGTTCTTCCTTATGTCGTTCTCCAAGACCGACCCCGCCTACACGGCGTTGGGTGACGGTGCCTCGCCCGAGGCGGTTGCCGAGTACCATGAGAAGTATGGTCTGGACGACCCCTGGCCCGTGCGCTACGTGCGCTATATGGGCGATTTGATCCATGGCGACATGGGCACCTATGGTGCTGCTCGCAACTCCGTTGCCAAGCGCATCTCCACGGCCCTGCCCGTCACGATGCAGCTGACCTTCATCGGTCTTGCCATCGGTGCGGTCGTTTCGTTTTTGCTCGGCGTCATCGCGGCACTGTATCGCGACAAATGGCCGGACCAAGTGATCCGCGTCTTTTCCATCGCCGGCTTGGCAACCCCGTCGTTCTGGCTTGCCGTTCTGTTGATCCTGCTGTTCTCTTCCTACCTTAAGGTGCTCCCGGCATCGGGTGCTCTGCCTCACTTCACCACGAATCCGGTTGGCTATCTGGGACGTATGATCATGCCCGCCATCGCCTTGGCATTTCCGCTGACGGGCCAGATGACTCGTATCGTGCGTACCGCCATGGTCGAGGAGCTCGACAAGGATTATGTCCGTATGGCTCGCGGCGCCGGCGTTCCCGAGAAGGTCGTCGTCGGCATCAACGTTCTTCGCAATGCGCTGATCACCCCGGTCACCACCCTCGGTCTTAAGATCGGTTACCTCATGGGCGGCGCTGTCGTCATCGAGGTTATCTTCAACCTCCCCGGCATGGGCACCGCGATTCTGCAGGGCGTTCAGGGCAACGAGGCGAACCTGGTTCAGGGCGTCGTTATCGTCGTTGCTCTTGCCTTCATCATCATCAACATCGTGGTTGACATGCTCTACCTGCTCATCAACCCGCGCATCAGGACGGTGTAGATTATGGTAAAGATTCGAGAGAAGCAAACCGAGCAGCTCGAGAAGGCTGCCTCCAAGGGGCTCAAGCTCGGTGGCTGGAAGAAGATGACGCTGTCTTCTAAGATTGCCGCCGTCGTGCTGGTGCTGGTCGCCCTGACTGCGATCCTGGCGCCCCTTCTTGCCCCCTATAGCCCGGTCGAGATCTTTACGGCTCGCCAGGCTCCCGGCAACGGATTTATCTTCGGTACCGACGATAAGGGTCGCGACATTCTGTCGCGTATGCTCTACGGTGGTCGTTACTCGCTGATTATCGGCTTTGGCGCCACTGCCATGGCTCTGGTCTGCGGCTCGGTCGTGGGCGCCCTTGCAGCGGTTTCGCGCAAGGCCGTCTCCGAGACGATCATGCGTATCCTGGACATCATCATGTCCATCCCGGGCATCGCCCTCGCGGCCGTCTTCGTCTCCATCCTGGGCAACTCCGTGCCGTCGATTATCTTCGCCATCGGCTTTATGTACACTCCGCAGATTGCCCGTATCGTGCGCGCCAACATCGTGTCCGAGTACGGCGAGGACTATGTCCGCGCGGTCATCGTTTCCGGCGCCAAGGCTCCGTGGATTTTGATCAAGCATGTTCTGCGTAACTGCATCGCCCCGATCATGGTCTTCACCGTTACCCTGGTCGCCGACGCCATCATCTTCGAGGCCTCGCTGACCTTCATCGGCGCTGGTATCCAGGAGCCCACCGCTACCTGGGGCAACATCCTCGCCGACGCCCGCGGCGGCGTGCTTGCCGGCCGTTGGTGGCAGGCGCTGTTCCCGGGCCTGGCCATCATGATCACCTGCCTGGCGCTCAACATCCTCTCCGAGGGCATTACCGACGCCATGGCCGCTGCTCCCTCCGCCGCCCTGGATCCTACCGATTCCTCCAAGCGTCGCGAGGCCGACCTGCTGGTCTCCGACCCCGTTCGCGCCTACAAGGAGCAGGCCCAGTCCCTCTCCGCTCGCCTTGGCGCCCTGCGCGATGTCGAGCTCAAGCGTGACGATCGCCACGTGCCCGACGAGTCTGTCGAACCGATTCTCTCGGTCCGTGACTTCTGCATTCAGTTTGAGCATCACGGTGATATCAACGTCGTCGACCATGTCAACTTTGACGTTCGTCCTGGTCAGACCATGGGCCTGGTGGGCGAGTCCGGTTGCGGTAAGTCCATCACCACGCTGGCCATCATGGGCCTGACCGATGAGGACGAGCACCTTTCCGGCGAGGTCCTCTGGGAGGGCCGTGACCTGCTCAAGATGAGCAAGAAGGAGTGGTTCGGCCTGCGCGGTACCGATATCGCTATGGTCTATCAGGACGCCCTGTCCTCGCTCAACCCCTCCATGCTCATCTCTGCCCAGATGAAGCAGCTCACCAAGCGCGGCGGAACCCGCAGCGCCGAGGAGCTCCTGGAGCTCGTCGGCCTCGATCCCAAGCGCACGCTCGAGAGCTATCCGCACGAGCTTTCCGGCGGCCAGCGTCAGCGTGTCCTGATCGCTATGGCCCTTACCCGCGACCCCAAGCTGGTCATCTGCGACGAGCCCACGACCGCTCTGGACGTTACCGTCCAGAAGCAGGTCATCAAGCTGCTCAACGATCTTCAGGCCAAGCTCGGCTTTGCCATGATCTTCGTTTCGCATGACCTGGCTCTGGTCGCTGAGGTCGCCCATAACATCACGGTTATGTACGCTGGCCAGGTTATCGAGCAGGCGCCCACCAAGGAGCTGCTCACTAACCCGATCCACGAGTACACCCGCGGTCTTCTGGGTTCCGTTCTGTCCATCGAGAGCGGTTCGGGCCGCCTGCACCAGGTGCCCGGCGCCGTTCCGAGCCCGCGCGATTTCCCCAAGGGCGATCGCTTCGCGCCCCGCTCGAGCCACCCGCGTATTGGCCTGGACACCCGTCCGGTCTTCAAGCGCGTGCCCGGCACCGAGCACTTCTATTCCGAGCTCCCCGACGAGGTGCTCAAGGCAAATGGTTTGACCCCTCACGCGGAGGTGATGTAGATGAGCGATACCGCAGTCAACGGCGTCGAGCCGATCATCTTCCTTGATGACGTCCACGTCACCTTTAGGACCCGTACCGGCTCGATTCTGCACCCCAACCTGGTTCACGCCGTCCAGGGTGTAACGATTAAGCTCATGCCCGGTCAGACGATCGGCATCGTCGGCGAGTCCGGTTGCGGTAAGTCCACCACCGCTAACGTCATGTGCGGCCTGCAGGCCCCCACGAGCGGCAAGGTCTACTTTAAGGGCAAGGACGTTACCAAACGTACCGCCGAGGACCGTCGCCACATGGGTCGCGTCATCTCGGTCGTGTTCCAGAACCCGGCCACGGCGCTCAACCCCCGCATGGTCGTTCGCGAGCAGCTGCTCGACCCCATGCGCGTCCACAACCTGGGTACCGAGGCCGAGCAGGAGAAGCGCGTCAAGGAACTCTTGGAGCTCACCGGTCTGCCCAGCTCCGCTGCCGAGGTTCTTCCCGGCCAGCTTTCGGGCGGCCAGCGTCAGCGCGTCGCAATTGCCCGTGCCCTGTCGCTGAACCCCGATGCCATCATCGCCGACGAGCCCACCTCGGCTCTGGACGTTTCGGTCCGCGCGCAGATTCTGAACCTGCTGACCGACCTTAAGAAGGAGCTCGGCCTGGCCATGGTGTTCATCAGCCATGACATCCAGACGGTCCGCTATATCTCTGACGACATCATCGTTATGAATGGCGGCAAGATCGTCGAGCAGGGCGAGGCCAAGCAGGTCTTCCAGCACCCCCAGGACCCCTACACCAAGATGCTGCTCGGCGCTGCGCCGTCGCTGCTGCATCCCAAGCTCGGCGAGTAGCCTCGCTTTCCCTCCCGTGCGCCCGGTTCCCTTGCCGGGCGCACCTCCGTTGCGATTTCGAAAGGTTGGGTTCACGAGCCATGCCAAGTGCTCAGGAGCTACAACATCAATTTGGTGAATATCGAGGCGCCATGCCCCGTCCATCAGATTTCGATCTCTTTTGGAAGAATCGCATGGCCGAGGCCGACGCCGTCGGGCTTGACTATGCGATCGAGGCGGCATCGGTCGCCGATGCCGCGACCTGCCAGCTTTTCGACCTCTGGTATACCGGCATGTGTGGCGCTCGCCTTCATGCCAAGTACCTTAAACCCGTCTCGGACGAGCCCGTGCCATTGGTACTTCAGTTCCATGGGTATCCGGGTGCAAGCCGCAGCTGGTTTGAGCAGGCGTCGTTTGCGGGCATGGGCATGGCACTCATCGCCCTCGACTGCCCCGGCCAAGGAGGTCCCTCCGAGGACATTGGTGGATTTCAGGGCACAACGGTTGCCGGTCATATCGTCGCCGGTATCGACGGCGACCCGGCCAACCTCTACTATGTCCGCTTGCACCAAGATATTCGCATCCTGTGCCGCATCGTTCGCGAGCTCGAGGGCATCGATCTTGCGCGTGTGTTTGTGAACGGCGCGTCGCAGGGCGGCGGTTTGGGCATTGCGACCTGTGCGCTTAACAGCGAGCTTATCAATCGCGCCGCCATCCTCTATCCCTTCCTGTCAGATTTCCGCCTGGTCTGGGATTTGGATGCCGACGACATTGCCTACGAGGGCCTGCGCTATTGGTCTCGCTGGTTTGACGAGGACTCGACTCGTATTGACGAAGCCTATGCCAAGCTGGCGTACTTCGATTCCAAGAACTTTGCCCCTATGGTCAAATGCCCCGTGCTGTTTGGCACTGGCACAGCCGATATCGTCTGTCCGCCAGCGACGCAGTTTGCGGTCTATAACAACCTGACCTGCGAAAAGCGTCATGAGTTCTTTGAAGGCTTTGGCCACGAGGAGATTCAGGATTTTGACGATTTGATCATTCCGTTTTTCTGCAAGGGAGGGGAGGCTCATGTCTAAGTGCGAGAGCAATGTTGACGAGCTGATTGTCCCCGGACTCGTGGGAATTCCTGGAACGGTTTCGTCAAGGCTCTCAGAATATCGGGACTGGCGCGGTGATGTCCAAGCAGATGTTTCTGATTTAGAGACATGCGCTTCGAATCTTGAGATTCAAGGCCTGGCCATTACGGCGATTGACTTTGTTAACCCCTGCGCCCGTTACTCGGAGGTCTCCTTTGAGCTCGGTGACGATGCGATTCACGCTCGTTTGATCGAGCCTGTCGGTCGTGCCCGAGTATCTGAGCGCGTGCCGTTGTGCCTGATGTTCCACGACATCGATCGGCCTGTGCGCGGCTGGCATCACATGACGAGATTTGCCGCCATGGGGTATGCCGTTCTCGCGCTGGATGACGATGTTGCTGGTGCGGACGACCTGCGGCGGGGGATTGCTTCGCCCGCTTTTGTCGAGCGCGTCCGTTGGGGTTGCGCGCTGGCGAAGGTGGCGCGCAATCTTGATGGCATGGACCCCGACCGCATCTTTGCATGGGGCGAGGGCCTTGGCGGCGGAGTCGCGCTGGCGGTTTCTGCTCTGGACGAGCGGGGCCTCGCCTGCACGGCGGTTGCCAATCCGCTTCCTGGTGGCCTCGAGGCGCTGTCGTCTCGGGTGCGCGGATCGGTGCTCATGGGCACATCGCTTATGGATACCGTGAGCGATCCCAAGGATCAGTTTGCCGTATTCAACGGTCTTGAGTGTGACCGGAGGCATATCATCTATGCAAAATACGCTCACGAGCGCATCAATGCGTTCGAAAACGAAGTCGTCGACTTTTTTAACCAAACGTTCTACTCGTGTTCTTTGGCCTAGACGGCCTGGACACTGCCAACAAGAGTGGGTGGCATAGGGCCGCCCGCCAGACAGCTAAGGAGATTCTTGTGGCAACTCAGAAATTCACCGGCGTTATCCCTCCCGTCGTTGTTCCCGATACCGAAGATCACCAGCTCGACGTTGCCTCCTTTGAGCGCAGCATCAACCGCATGATCGATGCCGGCGTCGATGGCCTGTTCTTCTTGGGATCCTCGGGCGAGGTCGTCTTCTCCACCGACGAGCGCCGTCGCCAGATTATCGCCGAGGCCGTTCGTATCGTCGACCACCGTGTGCCTGTTCTGGTCGGCATCATCGATACCGAGACCGAGCGCATGATCGAGCACGGCAAGGTCGCCCAGGAGCTGGGCGCCGATGCCCTCGTCGCCACCTGCCCGTTCTATGCCCTGCAGGGCATGACCGAGGTCGAGGAGCACTTCCGCATCCTGCACGAGGAGCTCGACCTGCCCATCTTTGCCTATGACATTCCCGTCTGCGTTCACACCAAGCTCCCCTGGAAGCTCCTTGCCAAGCTCGGCGCCGAGGGCGTTCTGGCCGGCGTCAAGGATTCCTCGGGTGATGACATCTCGTTCCGCTACCTCGTTCAGGAGAACGAGAAGAACGGCCATCCGATGAGCATCCTCACCGGTCACGAGGTTGTTGTCGACGGCGCTTACCTCGGTGGCGCCGACGGTTCCGTCCCGGGTCTCGCCAACGTTGAGCCCGAGGGCTACGTGCGTCAGTGGAAGGCCGCTCAGGCTGGTGACTGGGCCACCGTCAAGGCCGAGCAGGATCGCCTCAATGAGATTTCGCACATCTGGGATGTCACCTCGGGCGTCCAGGGCTATGCCGGTGGCGTCGGCGCCTTCAAGACCGCTATGAACCTCATGGGCATCTTCGACAGCCCGACCATGCCGCGCCCGGTGAAGGCCATGACCGGCGAGAACGTCGAGGCTATTAAGAAGGTCCTCCAGGACAACGGTCTCCTGTAAAGCTTCCCCGGGCACCCGATCTTGGGGCTCAAGCGGTCGAGCGTGACCCATTAGGTCAACGCCCGACCGCTTTCACCCCAACCTCGGACACCCGGGAAACCTTTACCAAGCTGCGGCGATAACGCAGCCTTCATTTCCTGTAGTTGTTTTTATCTCCTAAGGAGAGCGACATGGAGAACAAGTACGTTTGCTCCGTCGATATCGGCGGCACCAAGATTGCGACTGCCATTATGGAGTATCCGGCTGGTGGCAGCGTGCCCCATCCGGTCTTTGAAGCTGAGGTTCCCACCGAGGCCCAAGAGGGCGGCGAGGCCGTCTTCCAGCGTATCGAGGCGTCCATCAAGGCCGCTCTCGAGGCGAATCCCGATGTCGAGGTCCTTGGCGTCGGTATCGGCGCCGCCGGCGTCGTCGATCCCAAGACGGGCGCCATCGCGTATGCCAATGAGATCATGCCCGGCTGGTCCGGCGTTCAGTTGGGGCCGCGTCTGCGCGAGGACCTCGGTCTTCCCGTTGCCGTTGTGGGCGACGTGCAGGCTCATGCTCTGGGCGAGGCCCACTGGGGCGTCGGCAAGGGCAAGTTCTCCGTCTTGTGTCTTGGCATCGGTACGGGCATCGGCGGCGCATATGTCGAGAACGGCCGCGTGATGCAGGGCTTCCATGGTGCTGCTGGCCATATGGGCCACATCGAGTGCTCGGCTGCCGCCGGCATTCCCTGCGCCTGCGGGCGTTCCGGCCATCTGGAGTCGGTTGCTTCGGGCACTTCCATTGGTCGAATGTACGATGAGCGTTTTGGCCGCGTCGACCCCAGCCGTCCTTCGGTCGGTCGCGATGTGAACGACCTGTGCCGTGCGGGCGACGCAAAGGCGACCGAGGTCATCCATGACGCCGGCTTTGCGCTGGGTGCCAGCTTGGGCTCGCTCGCTAACATCCTGGACCCTGAGGTCATCGTCCTTTCGGGCGGCGTGATCCACCAAGGTCCCGATTGGCGTTCGCAGACGTGGAAGGATTCGGTGCACGAGGGCTATGCCAGCCAGGCGCTCGATCCGCTTCAGGACACGCCGATCCTCATCGGTTCGCTGGAGGGCGACGCGCCGCTTATCGGTGCCGCCGAGCATCTTCTTGCCTCGTTAAAGTAAACGTATCTGCTGTAGGAGCCTCCCGAGACAACACGCCTCGGGAGGCTGTTCTGAGAAAGGTTGCAGCCTTATGACCGTCGATCCTTTGATTCAATCCCTGAAGGGTAAACTCGTCGTGAGCGTTCAGGCGTATATGGGCGAGCCGCTTCGTACGCCCGAGACCATGGCTCAAATGTCTCGCGCTTGTGAGCTCGGCGGCGCCGCCGCCATTCGCTGCCAGGGCCTTGCCGACATTGCCGCCATTAAGGGTCGCTGTGAGGTTCCCGTCATCGGCCTGTGGAAGGATGGGCACGAGGGCGTTTACATCACGCCGACGCTGCGTCACGCTCGCGCCTGCGTTGCTGCCGGTGCCGATATCGTGGCGATCGACGCCACCGATCGTCCGCGCCCCGATGGCAAGACGGTCGAGGATACCTTCCGCCCGCTGCACGAGGAGGGTGTGCTCCTGATGGCCGACTGTGCCACCATCGAGGATATTCGTCGTGCTGTCGACATGGGCTTCGACCTGGTATCCACCACGCTTTCTCACGGCGTCGCCGCCATCGACTGCACCATGGCCGATGGCCCCGACCTGCCGCTCCTGCGTCAGGCGACCGAGGAATTCCCCGGCCTTCCCATCATTTGCGAGGGCCGCGTGCATACGCCCGAGGAGGCTCGCGCCGCGATCGATGCTGGCGCCTGGGCCGTTGTCGTCGGCACCGCCATCACGCACCCCACGAGTATTACGAGTTGGTTCAAGGCTGCGCTTGAGGCGTAAGACAGGCCTCGTATCCGCTCGGGGCGGTATACTCAATATAGGCAATTGACCGCGCGGGATCCGGGTTGCTGGGTCCCGCGCTTGTTTTCGGGAGGCAGCACATGCAAAAGGGAGATGCCATGGATGCGGCGGAGCGCTCGGAGCGCATCCCCGATATCGTCATCATCACCGGAATGTCCGGATCGGGCCGCACACAGGCCATGCACGTGTTCGAGGACATGGGCTATTTTTGCATCGATAACCTGCCTCCGCGTCTCATCGCCCAGCTTGCCGAGCTCGTCGGCATCAATACGGGCGTGGGCAGGCATCTCGCTGTCACCTGCGACCTGCGCAGCCAGGGCTTGTTCGATGAGCTGCTCGATGCCGTTGCCGCACTCGAGGAGCGCGAGATGAGCTGTGACATCGTGTTTCTCGAGGCCTCTGACGAGGTGCTGATCCGTCGCTATAGCGAAAACCGCCGCCGCCATCCCATTGCCAAGCCGGGGGAGACTACGGCCGATGCGATTCAGCGCGAGCGCCTGCAGCTGCAGGGTGTGCGCGATCGAGCCGATATGATCATCGACACGAGCCGCCTGCGTACCTCTGCCCTGCGCAACAAATTGCGCATGGCGTTCTCCGAGTTGTCCGACCAGCAGCTCATGGACGTTCACGTGTTCTCGTTTGGCTTTAAGCACGGTATGCCCGTCGAGGCGGACATTATGATCGACGTTCGCTTCCTGCCCAATCCGTTCTACGATCCTGAGATGCGCACCATGACCGGTCTCGATAAGAAGGTCTCCGACTTTGTTCTGGACCATCCCAAGACCCAGGAGTTCTGGAAAGCTTGGACGCAGCTGCTCGATACGGTCATGCCCGGCTATATCGCGGAGGGCAAGCCACAGCTTTCTATTGCCATCGGCTGCACGGGCGGTCAACACCGCAGCGTTGCCATCGCCGAGGCCACGGCACGTTATTTGGAAGGTGCCCAATATCACGTGAGCATTTCCCACCGCGACCTGACCCGCGCCAACACGAAAGCATAGGCCTGCATGTCGTTTACCGCCGAGGTGCGTGACGAGCTCGCGCGCTGCGAACCCGAATGTGAATACTGCGATTTGTCGACGCTTGCCGCCCTGACGCGTGTGAGCGGTACACTTTCGCTGGCCGGCTCCGGGCGGTATCGTTTGACGGTCGCGACCGAGACGGGCGCCGTCGCGCGCACGATGATCACACTGACGCATCGCATCCTTAAGCTCAAAACGGAATTCACCGTTCGTAAATCTGTATTGCATAAGGTTCGAAACTACCTCATCACCTTGCCTGATCAGCCAGACCTGGATAAGGCTCTGGTGCTGCTGGGCATCCTCGACCGCAGGGGAGGACTTGTCGCCGGCGTGCCCCGACATATCGTTGCCCGTCCCTGCTGCAGGCTTGCCTATATCCGCGGCGCGCTCATCGCGGGCGGCTTCGTGGCCGATCCACGCGGCGATTTTCATTTGGAGATCGCGGTACAGGGAGAGCAATATGCCAAGGGGCTTTGCGATCTGTTGGAGCAGATTGGGGTCCATGCTCGTGTTAATGCACGGCGGGGGTCATATGCCGTGTACATTAAGAGCGCCGAGGAGATTGAGCAGCTCCTAAAGCTGATCGGCGCCAAGCGCAGCGTTGCCGAGATCGAGGAAGCGCGCGCGGTCAAATTGGTTAAGAACGACGTAAACCGTCGCGTGAACGCCGAGCTCGCCAACCAGACCAGAAGTGCGGGTGCCGCCCAGCATCAGCTTGCGTTGATCGATGAGCTCGAACAGCGGGGTTTGCGCGACACGCTTCCGGATGCCTTGGCGGTCTTTTGCGACCTGCGCGAGCGCTATCCCGATCTTTCGCTGCGTGATTTAGGGGAGATGGCTGACCCTCCCTTGTCGAAGTCTGCCCTCTACCATCGTGTTTTACGGCTTGAAAAGCTCATTGAAGCAAACAGGTAGGTTAAAGTATCGACTTATATACGGATTTAGCTGCTATTTTATTCTTTAAAGCGTTTTAACGCAAATTTGATTTTCAATTTCGAGCATTCTCGTGAAATTCAAGTCAAAAAAAAGGTATATTAGGCGAGTGGTTAGTTTGTGGGCCTCAACGGCAGGCGCTGTAGCTTGCGGGGGCCTTACGAAAGGAGACACAATGGCAGTAAAGGTTGCTATTAACGGCTTCGGTCGCATCGGTCGTCTGGCCTTCCGTCAGATGTTCGGTCATGAGGGCTCCGAGATCGTCGCTATCAACGACCTCACCTCTCCCGATATGCTCGCTTACCTGCTGAAGTACGACTCCACGCAGGGCAACTACGCTCGCGATCACGAGGTCGTTGCTGGCGAGGATTCCATCACCGTTGACGGCAAGGAGATCAAGATCTACAAGGAGGCCGACGCCAACAACTTGCCTTGGGGCGACCTCGACGTCGACGTCGTTCTCGAGTGCACCGGCTTCTACACCAGCAAGGCTAAGGCTCAGGCCCACATCAACGCTGGCGCCAAGAAGGTCGTCATCTCCGCTCCGGCTGGCAGCGATCTGCCCACCATCGTGTACAACGTCAACCACGAGACGCTGACCGCTGAGGACAACATCATCTCCGCTGCTTCCTGCACCACCAACTGCCTCGCCCCGATGGCCAAGGGTCTGAACGACTTCGCTCCCATCGTGTCCGGCATCATGACCACCATTCACGCCTGGACTGGCGACCAGATGCCGCTCGACGGCCCGCAGCGCAAGGGCAACAAGCGTCGTAGCCGCGCCTGCGCCGTCAACATCGTCCCCAACACCACCGGTGCTGCCAAGGCTATCGGCCTGGTTCTCCCCGAGCTCAACGGTAAGCTCATCGGTGCCGCCCAGCGCGTCCCGACGCCGACCGGCTCCATCACCAACCTCTACGCTGTCGTTGACAAGAAGGTCACCGTCGACGAGGTCAACGCTGCCATGAAGGCCTACGCCGAGACCATCCCCGAGACCTACGCCTACAACGAGGACCAGATCGTCTCCCGCGACATCGTCGGCGAGACCCACGGCTCCATCTTCGACGCCACTCAGACCATGTGCTCTGACCTCGGCAACGGCCAGACCCTCGTTCAGGTCACCTCTTGGTACGACAACGAGAACTCCTACACCTCTCAGATGGTCCGCACCATCAAGTACTTCGAGAAGTTCGTTGCTTAATTTAGCTTTTAGCGAATAGCTCGTTGAGCGTCTAAAGAAGGGCGCGGCCTTATAGGGCTTACACCCTAGGGTCGCGCCCTTTTTATAAGAAATCGTCTGCCGTAATGGGAGGCAGACACGTACGAAAGGTAGAAGCAAACATGGCCTTTACCAAGAAGACCGTCCGCGACATCGATGTCGACGGCAAGCGCGTTCTCGTCCGCGTTGACTTTAACGTGCCTATCAAGGATGGCGTCGTTGGCGACACCACCCGTATCAAGGCTGCCCTGCCCACCATCAACTATCTCGTTGAGCACAATGCTCGCGTCATCCTCATGAGCCACCTCGGCCGTCCCGATGGCACCGGCTTCCAGCCCGAGCTGTCCCTCGAGCCCGTCGCCAAGAAGCTCGCCGAGCTCTCTGGTCTTGACGTTACCTTTGTTGCCGACACCTACGGCGAGAAGGCTGCCGAGGCTGTCGCCGCCGTCGAGCCGGGCAAGGTTCTCGTTCTCGAGAACGTCCGCTTCGATAAGCGTGAGAAGAAGAACGATCCCGAGATCGCCAAGAAGCTCGCTTCCTATGGTGACGTCTTCGTTCTCGATGCCTTCGGCACCGCTCACCGCGCCCAGGGTTCCGTCGTGGGCCCCGCCGCTTACCTGCCTGCCGTCGCCGGCTTCCTGCTCGAGAAGGAGGTCGACACGCTGACCGGCATCTTTGCCGAGCCCGAGCGTCCCTTCGTCGCTATCGTCGGCGGTTCCAAGGTTTCCTCCAAGATCGGCGTTCTCGATCACCTCATCGACTCTGCTGACACCCTGATCATCGGTGGCGGTATGGCCTACACCTTCTTCCTGGCTCAGGGCCTGTCCGTCGGTCAGTCCCTCAAGGAAGAGGACTGGGTCGAGCGCGCTGGCGAGATGCTCAAGAAGGCCGAGGAGAAGGGCGTCAAGATCCTGCTCCCCATCGACAACCGCGTTGCCGATCACTTTGGTGAGGACGCTGTCCCCGAGGTTGTCGCTTCCGACGCTATCCCCGACGATCGTGAGGGCATGGACATCGGCCCCAAGACCGAGGAGCTCTATGCCGAGGCTGTCAAGGGCGCCAAGACCGTGTTCTGGAATGGCCCCATGGGCGTCTTCGAGTTCGACAACTTCGCTCACGGCACCCAGGCTATCGCCGAGGCTGTTGCCGAGGCCGACTGCACCTCGATCATCGGCGGTGGCGACTCTGTCGCAGCTGTCAACAAGTTCAACCTGGCCGACAAGATGAGCTGGATCTCCACCGGTGGTGGCGCTTCCATGGAGCTCGTCGAGGGTAAGGCCCTGCCCGGAGTGGAGGCGCTTCTCGATGCCTAATCGCACCCTTCTTATCGCTGGTAACTGGAAGATGAACAACGACGTCGCCGAGGCCGCCAAGCTCGCCGACGAGCTGGCTCAGGCTCTGCCCGAGGTTCCGGCTGGCGTCGAGGTGCTCGTCTGCCCTCCGACCATCGACATCACCACGGTTCATGACCGCATTCAGGCTGCCCCCATCGCCCTCGGTGCACAGAACGTGTACTGGGAGGCCAAGGGTGCCTTCACCGGTGAGTCCTCTTGCGACATGCTCAAGTCCGCTGGCTGCACCTACTGCATCATCGGTCACTCCGAGCGTCGTGATTACTTCCACGAGACCGATGAGGATCAGAACAAGAAGGCCAAGGCCCTCGTTGCCGCCGGTCTTGTTCCCGTCTTCTGCTGCGGCGAGTCCCTCGAGGTCCGCGAGGCTGGCACCTATGTCGAGCACGTCGTGAACCAGGTCAAGGCTGGCCTTGCTGGTCTTGAGATCACCTGCCCCAAGCAGGTCGTTGTCGCCTACGAGCCCATCTGGGCCATCGGCACCGGCAAGACCGCTACCGCCGAGGACGCTCAGGAGGTCTGCGGCGCTATCCGTGAGACCCTCAAGGAGATGTTCGGCGAGGAGCTCGCTAACGGCATCCGCGTTCTCTATGGTGGCTCTGCCAAGCCCGGCAACATTGCCGAGCTCGTCGCCAAGCCCGACGTTGACGGCGCCCTCGTGGGCGGCGCTTCGCTCAAGGCTGCCGACTTCGCCTCTATGGTCGTCAAGGCAGGCGAGTAGGACATATGGCACAGCGTCATCTTCCTGCACTCCTGATCATCATGGATGGTTGCGGCCTGGCTCCGGCCGATGGCGAGAACGCCGTCGCCGCTGCCAAGACGCCCTTCCTTGACAGCCTGTATGAGAAGTACCCCCACACCACGCTCGGCGCTTCGGGCGAGGACGTGGGTCTTCCCGATGGCCAGATGGGTAACTCCGAGGTGGGCCACCTCAACATCGGTGCCGGCCGCATCGTGTTCCAGGAGCTTTCGCGCATCAACAATGCCATCAAGGACGGCTCCATCGCCAAGAACGAGGTTTTCGTCAAGGCTATGGACGACGTCAAGGCTGACGGCAAGACCCTTCACCTCATGGGCCTTATGAGCCCTGGCGGTGTTCATTCTCACATGAACCACGTCGAGGCTCTGGTCAAGATGGCTGCCGAGCATGGTGTCAAGACCGTTCGCGTCCACGCCTTCATGGATGGCCGCGACGTTGACCCGCAGTCCGGTGCCGGTTACATGAGTGAGTTCTGCGCCTTCCTGGCTAAGATCTCCGAGGAGACTGGTTGCGACGCTCGCGTTGCCACCGTCTCGGGCCGTTATTGGGCCATGGACCGCGATAATCGTTGGGAGCGCATCCAGCGCGCCTACGACGTCATGGTCAACGCGTCCGATGCCGATACCGACCCCGTTGCCGGTATCAAGGCCTACTATGAGAAGGATCCGCGCGGCGACGAGTTCGTCGAGCCCTTCGCTGCCCATAACGAGGGCATCCACGAGGGCGACGCGGCCATCTTCTTCAACTTCCGTCCCGACCGTGCTCGTCAGATGACCCGCGTGTTCACGGACAAGGAGTTCGACGGCTTTGAGCGCGAGCAGATTAAGCTTTCGCACTTTGTGACAATGACCGAGTACGACCCGACGTTTGACGTTGAGGTCGCTTTCCCCAAGACGTTCCCCGAGAACGTTCTGGCCGACGTTATCGCCGCCAATGGCCTGAAGCAGCTGCACACCGCCGAGACCGAGAAGTACGCACACGTGACGTTCTTCCTCAACGGCGGCATCGAGGAGCCCAAGGAGGGCGAGGAGCGCGTGCTCGTCGCTTCCCCCAAGGTCGCTACCTACGATCTGCAGCCTGAGATGAGCGCTCCCGAGGTTACCGAGAAGCTCGTCGCCGCTATTAACGAGGATCGCGCTGATTTCTACATCGTGAACTTCGCGAACTGCGACATGGTTGGTCACACCGGTGTCTTCGACGCCGCCGTTAAGGCCGTCGAGGCTGTTGACGATGCCCTGTCCAAGGTTGTCCCGGCGATTCTCGCCAAGGGTGGCTTTGCGCTGATCACCGCCGACCACGGCAACGCCGACCACATGTTTGACGTTGCTTCCGACGGTTCCAAGCATCCGTTCACGGCTCACACCACCAACCGTGTGCCGTTCATCATCGTTGATGAGAAGGCCAAGCTCACCGGTATCGAGGACGGCCGTCTTTCCGATATCGCTCCGACCATGCTCACCATGGCTGGTATTGAGCCTTCCGCCGAGATGACGGGTCGCGTGCTCGCCACCGAGGCCTAAGAGAAAACAAATACCGTTTTCTAGTAAGGGGGTTGTCCACAACCGGACAACCCCCTTTTTGGTATTTCTGCCATTTCCACCCCGTCCTTGAGTGGCAGGTAGGGGAGTGCTGGGGGTTGTGGTACAGTACTGGAGTTGAATTGTTCTATTAAGGAGCTTATCTATGGGTCCGTTTCAGATTCTTCTGTTTGTCGTTTGGGCTGTCTCTGCCGTGGCGCTGACGATTCTCGTCCTGATGCACTCTGGTAAGGGCACCGGCGTTTCGGATATGATCGCTAGCTCGCTGTATAACTCCAGCTCTGCCACGGGCGTCATGGAGCAGAACCTCGATCGCCTGACGGTAATTATGGCCGTCGTTTTTGCCGTGTGTGTCGTCCTGTGCATGTTCTTCTTCCCGCAGGGTATCGTCGGCTACTAAGCACGAGCCACATAAATACTTGAAAAGGGTTCCGCAAGTGCGGGACCCTTTTTGTTTACATATTTGTAACAGAGCCAAAATATCCCCACATACTTCGCCCAACTAAAGAAATTCTCGACCGTTGACCGGAATTAGCCCCAAATCGTGCATAAAATGCGCTACTGTATTGAAAAACGTTGGTTCGTTGTGCATAACCAGCCATAGCAACGGGCGGCGTTTTGATGGTTCGGATCGGATTGTCTCGACATGTGTCCGACTGAACATTTCTTTGTCCTATCTCATAAGGAGGATGGCATGGCTGATTCTATGTTCCACCAGCCCGTTATGGGTCGTCGCGCCTTTGTCGGCGGTACCCTTGCTGCGAGCTCCATGGCTTTTCTTGCCGCATGCGGCAAGAAGGGCGGCGACGCTTCCGGTTCTGAGTCCGGTTCGAAGCTGAACTTCTACATCAACAACCCGGTCTGCATCGACCCCTACAATGTCCAGGAGGACCAGGGCACTCAGGTCGAGTACCAGCTCTTTGATGCTCTGACCTCTTATGACGCCGAGAAGGGCGAGATCGTTCCGCTGGCTTGCGAGTCCTTCGAGGCCAACGACGACGCCACCGAGTTCACCTTCAAGATCAAGAAGGCCAAGTTCCACAACGGTGACGACGTTACCTCCAAGTCCTTCAAGCTCGGTTGGGAGCGTCTGGTCAACACCAAGTCGGCTGTCGCTACCGAGTACGGCCCTTCCGAGGTCTCCTATCACCTTTCCATGGTCGAGGGCTATGACGATCTGCTTGCCGGTAACGCTACCGAGCTCAGCGGTGTTACCTGCCCCGACGATGAGACCCTCGTCGTCAAGCTGGCTTCCGCTTACGCCGACTTCCCCTTCGTCGCCTCTCACCCGGCTCTGGCCCCGGTTCCCGAGTGCGCCGAGTCCGATGTCAAGAGCTTCTACCTCGCCCCGGTCGGTAACGGCCCGTTCATGATGGACGGCAAGTGGGAGGATGGCCAGGAGATCAACGTCAAGAAGTTCGACGATTACTATGGCGACAAGGCCAAGATCGATGGCATCCACTTCCAGGTCATCAAGGACATGGAGACCGCCTACAAGGAGTTCCAGGCCGGTAACCTCGATGTCTGCGACGTTCCCGTCGCTCAGATCGACGCCGCCAAGAAGGATCGCGGCGTGTCCAAGGACGGCTACACCATGGGTGACGGCGAGCGCATGCTGCTCGGCGCCGAGCCTTCCACGTACTATCTGACCTGCAACACCACGGCCGAGCCGTTCAGCAACGCCGACCTGCGCAGGGGTATCTCCCTGGCCATCAACCGTGAGGCCATCTGCAAGACCATCTTCAAGGGTACCCGTACTCCTGCCGACGGCATTGTTCCTCCGGGCATCGATGGCTACAAGGAGGGCGCATGGGAGTTCTGCGCCTACGATGTCGACAAGGCTAACGAGTACCTCGACAAGGTTGCTCCCGCTGGCGCTAACGGGGATCGTGGCATTAGCGTGACCCTGTCCTACAACCAGGACGGCGGTCACAAGGAGATCATGGAGTCCATCATCGGTGACCTCGCCAAGGTTGGCGTTACCGCTGTCTCCGATACCCCTGAGTGGTCTGCCCTGCTCGAGCAGTATCAGAACTTTAACTATCAGTTCGGTCGTCTGGGTTGGATTGCCGACTACCCGATCATGGACAACTTCCTGTATCCGCTGTTCCACTCCGACTCCCTCGGTGGCGACAACCGCTCCGGTTACAACAACCCCGAGTTCGACGCCAAGGTCGACGAGGCTCGTACTATTGTTGACGACGAGGAGCGCGTCGCTAAGATGCAGGAGGCCGACGCAATGGTCGCTGCCGACTGCCCGGTCATCCCGATTATGTTCTACACGCACACCATCGCCGGCTCCGATCGCATTAAGCACCTCTATGTCGATCCGCAGAAGCACGCCGATCTGGGTACCGCTGAGCTCGCCTAAGAGTTTGCAGCTTCCGTGAGGGTCAAGTATT
>CABUCQ010000011.1 GCA_902490095.1 uncultured Collinsella sp. | reverse complement strand
GCGTCGGCAGGTTACGGCGTTTGGTAAAACGCCGTAACCCTAAAGCTCCGTGACCTCAACGCTGTCGTAGACCTCGTCCCAGCGATCCATGACCAGGTGGCCGGTCTTGGGATCCATGGCGTTAAGCTTGCCGCAGGTATTGGCGGTCTTGAGCACCGTGACGTCGTCGGCACCAGCAGCAATCGCATGCGCAAAGCCGGCGATGGTCGAGTCACCGGAACCCGTCGCGTTCACAGCCGCAATCGCAGGCGTCTTGGCGCGGAACGCGCGACCCTCATGGAAGCCCACCGAACCGGCAGCGCCCATCGAAACGACAACCCAGGGGATACCGGCAAAGCGGCCATCGGCGGCAAGCGCCTCGCGCAGGGCATCGACATCATCGGTCGTAAAGGACGTACCCAGCAGGCCGTTGATCTCGGTCAGGTTGGGCTTTACGAGCTCAGGCTTAGCGTCGGACTCCAGCGCGGCCTCCAGCGATGCACCCGAGGTGTCGAGCAGCACCTTGGCGCCCGCCTCCTCGGCGATCTTGACGAGCTCGGCATAGTAGCCGGCATCGACACCACGCGGCAGCGAGCCCGAAAGCGTCACAACGTCCGCCTTCGCTGCGAGCTCGGCAAACTTGGCCGTAAAGGCCTCAAGCTCGGCCGGGGCGATCTGCGGGCCGCTCTCCAAAAGCTCGGTCTGATTACCCTCGTGCAGAATATTCAGGCAAATGCGCGTCTCACCGGCGATGGGCACAAAGTCGTTCTTGACGCCGTCGGCATCCATAAGCTCAGCCATATAGGCACCCATGTGGCCGCCGAGCAGACCGGTCGCGAGCACGTCATCTCCCAGCTGCAGCAACACGCGGCTCACGTTGAGGCCCTTACCGCCAGCGGTCTTTTCGGGCGTCACGCGGTTCACGTCGTCGATGATCAGCTTGTCGAGCTGATAGCGCGTATCAATCGACGGGTTCATGGTAACGGTCAGAATCATGTTGAACTCCTGTTCCGGGGCGGCATAACCCGCCCCAAACATACGATAACTCGTTAAAGGATCTCGATCTCAAAGCCGCGGGTGACGGTCTCTCCCGGCTTGGCCACCAGGCAGCCACGCTTGTGCTCCAGAATATCGTCCTCGTCGGAGCAGGTGGACAGACCACCCCACGGTTCCACGGCCACAAAGTCACCCTCGGGCTTGCTCCACACAATCAGGTACGGCATATCGGGGAACGTCAGGCGCACGCCCTTGTCCTCGGTTTTCTTGGTCAACGTAACCACACGGCTCTCGAGCACGTCGAAGATGGTCTCCGCGAAGTCGAAGAGTTCGTGGGTAAGCGGCAGGTTCTGGCCGATCATGGAGTTCTTGCTGCGATGCTCAACATCAATCAGGCCCGTCGAGGGAACGGCAGTACAGAGCTCGGTGGCCTCACGCTGCTCAAAACGGAGCTCATAATCGTCATAGGACTCGCCCTCGTCGAGCGGGCACTTAAAGCCGGGGTGACCGCCCACAAAGAACGGCATGTCCTCGGTGCCCTCATTGGTCACCTCGTACGACACGGCCACCTTTTTCGAATCGATCGTGTAACGAGCAACGATCTTAAACGGATACGGGTACTGCTCGAGCAACTCGGCATGGTCGGCAGAGCTTAGGCTCAGCGCAACCATGTTGTCGCTCTGCTCCTCGAGCTTCCACTCCTGTTTGCGCGCAAAGCCGTGGCGGGCGAGCTTAACCTCGCGGCCGCCCATGGTCATTGCGCGACCGTCACGAAGACCGCCGCAGATCGGGAAGCAAATAGGTGCCTGGCCCGACCACACCGCCGGATCGCCCTGCCACAGATACTCGCGACCGTCGGCCACAATTGAGGTGAACGAGCCGCCCGCCGTGCTCAGTGCTACGCGGATAGAACCGTTATCAAGAACAAACTCCATAGGAGCCTTCCCTTTCTTACGACAGCCCGCCAAGTCAATAGGGCTGATAGAAAACCGGCCCGCGCCCCCTCACAGAAACGCGAGCCGTCAACGGACTAGTTAATTACGCCGGATACCCGCTAATCATGGTATTCGCCCCGGTCCCACTTCTCGAGGAACTCGTCAAAGAAGTGCGGGTCAGCCTGAGCCTCGGCGTCGGCCTTATTGCAGGCGTCGATCTTGGCGATCAGGGCGTCGTGCTCGGGAGTCTTCTCGTAGGGCTCCTCCAGGAAGGCAAGCATGATATCGGCCATCAGGAACTCGCCGGTGATCTTGCCACCAAAGCCCACGATGTTGGCGTTGAGCTCGCGACGAGCGTACAGGGCAGAGGTCATGTCGCGGACCAGGGCGCAGCGGGCGCCGGGAACCTTGTTGACGGCGTTGGTGATGCCGATGCCGGTGCCGCACAGGGCCACGCCAAAGTCGGCCTTGCCGCTGGCAACAGCCTCGCCCACGGCCTTACCGTAGATGGGATAGTGCGTACGGGTGTGGCTGTAGGTGCCGCAGTCGAGCACCTTGTAGCCAGCCTGCTCCAGGCGGTCGGCCAGATAGATCTTCTCGTCCGTAACGATATGGTCGCAACCGATTGCGATGGTCTTCTTCATCAGAACGTCCTTTCGTCTGAATTCACAAGTTGAGGTAGAAGTTCGAGTTCTCGGTGGCTCTCGTTAGGCCATCTTGTTGAGCATGTCGACACGGATCTGGTGACGGCCGCCGGCGTACTGGGCGCGCAGGAACTCACGGGCGATCTTCTTGGCGACCTCGGTGCCCACAACGCCCGGGCCCATGGTGACCATGCGCGAGCCGTTGTGCTCGCGGGTCATGTAGGCGGAACGCTCGTCGGAAATGTTGGCGACGACCATGCCCTTGATCTTGACGGCGGCCATATAGGAGCCGACGCCGTACTTATCGAATGCGAAGCCCTGGGAATCCTTGTGCTCCAGCAGGTCCTTGGCAACGGCGGTCGCGGAATCGACAAAGTCCGCGGCAGGGGTCTCGGAATAGTCGACGACCTCGTGACCGTCGGCGATGAGCATCTCCTTGATGGACTCCTTCATCGACATACCGTCGGCATCGGAAGCGATTACAACCCTCATGACATCCTCCTTGAGAGATACGCAGGTGCGTAGTTCCTGTTTGGAAGTGTTGAATCGCGTTCAGGTCCGGGCATCTGAACGTGCGGTTCTTCACTGTTCGTGTTTATTTGAACACATTCGAACATAAACTGCAACAACTATTTGTTTATCTTTGTTCTTTTTTGAGCAAATACCGTTCACAGGTGATTGCTGACCGTTTGGACTGGGCACGGACGTAGCGACCATGTGTTCAACAAACAAAAGGGCGGCCAAGAACGTGTCTCGGCCGCCCTTCTCACGGTTGATCTTCCAAAGATCGCTTTGCCGCCTACTCAGACTGCCCGCTCTTCTTGGCATGTTTGGACGGAGCGCTCAAGAAACGACCCGTCAGATAGTTCGCGGGACCGGAGATATCGATCCCCAGCAGTACGTGTCCCAGCCACAGGAACGCCACGAGCACCAGCAGCGGGATAACGCACGAAGTCACGATCATCACGATGACGCCTTCGATGAGGTCGGTCACCTGCTGCACGATCTCGTCGGTCATCTGCTTGGCACCGCTGGTCACCGACGTAACAAGGCTCGAGGCCCCATCAGTCAACTGCTCGAGCACGTTTTTGGACTCCGTGGCCTCGGATTTTTTCTTGTTCGATTTTGAGCTGGTCTCGGCTGACTTGTCCGTGGTGTCGGCCGCGTCCGCAGCCTTTTGCTCAGCTTGCTCAATACTTACGCGATACGTTTCATCGACCTTTTGCGACACCCATACGCTCGCGGGCACGAGCGCCATGCCGATCACGGCAACCACCAGCACGCGTGTCGCCACACGGCGCAGGACAGCGCTCGTGCTCCAGCGCCCGTGAATGCCGAGCGACACCGCAAAGAGCACCAACGCAGACGGGATTAAGATGCCCAGGCCAACCGACCACAAAATCGTGAGCAAATATTTCTCTAGGTATAGCACGGCAAGCACGATACCAAGGTTGCCTGAAAGCTGTGCGAGCTGCTCGGCAACCGGCGTTCCCGTATCACCCGGCAGTGCGGTAATGCCCGCAGATAGAGCCACGCACGAGGTCGTGAGCGCCAAAACGTTGCCTTTCTTTTGGTCGATAACCTCGATGGTGGAGTCCCATGTCTTGGTATCGGCAAAATGCGGGCGTGCGACAAAGCCCGACAGGAGCGCCATTACCACAAGGGCGACGATGATACCGATCTGCAGTTTTTTGTTTGCACACACGATATCGGACAGGCTCGGCTGCAGCTCAACCACTGTCGTAGACTCGGTAATCTGGACAGGGCGCCCATGATCCATCGCGTGCGCGTCTCTCTTTTGCATCAGTCCGTTATCCGGCATTTGGATACCTCCTCAGTCCGGCGTTTAATGCGAAAGGAAGTATACCCACCGAGCAAAAATCGAACGGGAGGACCAACGGAGCGCACCAAGACTGTCCCCAATGACTATCTCGGGATGAGTTGCGGTGGAATAGGGATTGTTTTGTGCCCGCCGGCCCCTATTCAGTCCCTATTTCACCGCAACTTGAAGTAGAACAGGAAAAGCCCTGCCGCGGGTAGCAGCAGAGCTTTTGGAAGGGGACTTGGTTGTGAGGGCTCGTTAGGCGAGCTTGGCCTCGAGCTCGGCGATGCGCTTGTAGGCATCGATGGTAAAGCGGGCCTGCTTCTCCAGGATCATAGTGGTCATGAGGGTGTCCTGAGCGTGAGCCATGATGAAGGTCATCTCCATCTCGCCACCGCCGGCCTCCTGCGAAAGCAGCTTGGTCTGCGTGTCGTGGGCACCGATGAGCGCATCGCTGGCATCCTTGTGCAGCTGCTCGGCCTTCTCAAAGTCACCCTCGCGAGCAGCATCGAGCGCTGCAAGCAGATCGGTCTGGGCGTCACCTGCGTATGCGACAATCTCGAATCCAACCATCGAGATTTCTTCTTTGGTTGCCATGTTGCGTTCCTTTCACATATGAACCAATGGAGAGCATCGCGTCCGGGCATACGCGCTGCGTTCTGTATGGCAGAAACATTAACATTCAAACAAAAAAGAACAGCGCAAAACGTAATTTCAAGCTATGAACGGTCACTTTTCGCCCGTGAACGGTTTTTAAACCAATCTGAACAATATCGAACACAATTAGCGGAAACCCAAACAGGCCCGTGCCCTAGCGCCAATCGCGCACCGTATCGCCCTCGACGAGTACGCCCGGAAACAGCATGTGCTCCACACCGGGTTCAACGCCCTCGGCACCGGCGATCTTATCGACTGCCCACATGCCGACACGCTTGTTGTCAAAGCGCACGGTGGCCAGGCGACGATCGGGCACGATGTCGCCCAGACTGTCATCAACACCCACCACGCTCACGTCCTCGGGCACGTGCTTTCCGCGCGACTCGAGTCCGCGAATGCAGCCGTAGGCCATGGCGTCGTTGGAAGCATAAATGGCCGTACAGGTCGGATCGTCCGCCAGAGCCTGACCGGCAGCATACCCGCTCTGTGCCGTCCAATCGCCACGAACGAGTCGCGGTGGCTCAATGCCATGCGCGCGCAATGTCTCGCGCCAGCCTTCCTCGCGCCGCATGCCCGAAAGCGAGCGCTCGGGACACGAGATAAAGTGCACGGTCTTGTGTCCCTGCCCCAGCAAGTACTCGACAACCTGGCGTGAGCAATCGAGCTGATCGTTATCGACCGTCGAGCACAGTGGGTGCTCCAGCATGGTAACGAGTACCGTCTGCATGCCAGGTAGCGGCTCGAAGGTGCCAAAGTCCGCCGGCATGCGATTCATGATCACGACCATGCCGTCTACCGGCAGCGCGCTCATACGCGACGATGCGCTCTCGAGGGTATAGGGATGTCCATCTACTTTAGTGAGGGTGATGGCATAGCCATGTTTGTCGGCCGCGGCGGCAAAGCCCTCCATACGGTCGAGGTTGCCGGTACCGGTAATGTTGAACATGGCGACGCCGACGGTCTTAAACTTGCCACGGCGCAGCGATCGACCGGCGAAATTGGGGCGATACCCCAGCTCGCGCATGGCGGCACGCACGCGTTCCTTGGTCTCGGGGCGCACACTGGGCGAATCGTGCACGGTGCGCGAGACCGTCTGCTCCGAAACGCCCGCGAGGCGCGCCACGTCTTTGACGGATACCGATTTTTTAACAGCGGCCATAGGTCGATCTTTCTATGTCAACGATGCCATTGGTGGCACCCTACGCAGTCAAATGAAACGTCTTCAAGTATATCTAACGCCTCCCCCACCATACGCTCACCACCCAAAACCTACCGTTCACCGACATTTTTTCTTCCCCAAACGGCTTTTTGCGCCCAAATGTTAACGTTGCCATTGTGCAAACACAGAGCCACCGGGCGGCTCAAACGTTTACGCATAAGGAATCGACGGTTCGCAGGCACAGGAACCACCGGTTCGCGTCTTTTTTTGTGTCGCAAAATGGCAACGTCAACATTTTGGCAATCGAACGCCAAAAGCTACCATCGTTGCTAACCCACCGACTCTTAGGAGCATTGCATGGAGCAACTCATCGCCATCATCGAAAAGGGCCAGCCCTTTTTCAACGCGATCGCCCGCAACAAGTACCTCAAGGCGATCCGCGACGGCTTTATCTCCGTCATCCCCATCATCATCTTCTCGTCCATCTTCTGCCTGGTAGCCTCGGTTCCCAACATCTGGGGTTTCTACTGGCCCGATGACATCAACAACGCCCTGTGGAAGTGCTACAACTACTCCATGGGTATCCTGGCCATCGCCTGCGCTGCCACCACAGCCAAGCACTTCGCCGACGCTCAGAACCGCGATCTGCCCAAGAACAACCAGATCAACTTCATCTCGTGCATGTGCGCGGCCATCATCGGCTTCTTGCTCCTTTCGAGCGACACCATCGCCACGGACACTGCCAGCGGCTTCAACACCACCTACCTTGGTTCCAAAGGCCTGCTGACCGCCTTTATCGCTGCGTTTGTGACCGGCATCATCTACAAGTTCTTCATTAAGCGCAACATCACCGTCAAGATGCCCGAGCAGGTTCCGCCCAACATCTCGCAGACCTTTAAGGACATCATCCCCTTCTCCGTCTGCATCACCGTCTTTTGGGTCTTTGACATCGTCTTCCGCGCTGCTTTTGGCTTCTGCTTTGCCCAGGGCGTCATCCAGGTGTTCCAGCCCCTGTTCACCGCTGCCGACGGCTACATCGGCCTCGCTGTGATCTACGGCGCCATGAGCCTGTTCTGGTTCGTCGGCGTCCACGGCCCCTCGATCGTCGAGCCCGCCATCGCTGCCGCTCTCGTTGCCAATATGACCGACAACCTGGCTGCGTTCCAGGCCGGTCAGCACGCTTCCGCTGTCCTGACCCAGGGTGCCCAGTACTTCGTCGTCTGCATGGGCGGCACCGGCGCCACGCTCGTCCTGGTCTTTATGTTCTGCTTCCTGGCCAAGTCCCAGGAGATGCGCGCCGTCGGTAAGGCCGCTATCGTTCCCGTGTGCTTTGCCGTCAACGAGCCGCTGCTGTTCGCCGCACCCATCGTGCTCAACCCCGTCTTCTTTGTCCCGTTTGTCTTTGCCCCGATCGCCAACATCTGGATCCTCAAGATCTTTATCGACTTCTTGGGCATGAACGGCTTTATGTACACCCTGCCTTGGACCGTCCCCGGCCCCATCGGCACCATCATGGGCCTGGGCTTCCAGCCGCTCGCCTTTGTGATGCTCGCCCTTATCCTGGTCGTCGACTTCGTTCTGTACTATCCTTTCTTCCGTGCCTATGACGCCCAGAAGTGCGCCGAGGAGGCCGAGATTTCCGAGGAGGAGCTCGCCGCCAAGAACGCCGAGAAGGCTGCCAAGCTCAACGATGCCTTCCAGGGCAAGGCTGACGCCAAGAGCGTTGCCGCCGGCGCTGCTGCCGAGGCCGTGAAGACCGATGCCCCCGCCGCTTCTGCAGCACCCGCTGCCGAGGCAACGACCGCCAGCGACCTCAACGGCAAGCGCGTGCTCGTGCTCTGCCAGGGCGGCGGAACCTCGGGCCTGCTCGCCAACGCGCTGGCCAAGGCCGCCAAGGAGCGCGGCATTAACCTCGAGACCGCTGCCGAGGCCTATGGCAACCACGTGGACATGCTCCCCGACTTTGACCTGGTCGTCCTGGCCCCGCAGGCCGCAAGCTACCTGGCCGACCTGCAGAAGGACTGTGAGCGCGTGGGCAACAAGTGCGTCGCCTGCCGTGGCAAGCAGTACATCGAGCTCTCCCAGAACGGCGACAAGTCTCTCGCCTTCGTGAGTGAGCAACTTTCGAAGTAAGTAACGCCCAGGGCCAGCCGACCATCCAAGACCGGCTGGCCCTTCGATTTAGACGATTGGATCATCATGTCCGTTAATCCTGCTAGCGTCACCAACCCGCCCGCGCAGTTTCCCGAGGACTTTGTCTTTGGCGGCGCCACCGCTGCCTACCAGGTAGAGGGCGAGACCCGCACTCACGGTAAGGGCAAGGTTGCCTGGGACGACTTTCTGGAGGCCCAGGGGCGCTTCTCCCCCGATCCCGCTTCGGACTTCTACAACCAGTACCCCGTCGACTTGGAGCTGTGCGAGGAGTTCGGTATCAACGGCATCCGCCTCTCCATCGCCTGGAGCCGCATCTTCCCCAACGGTACCGGCGAAATCAACCCCGAGGGTGTCCAGTTCTACCACGACCTCTTCGCCGAGTGCCACAAGCACCACGTTGAGCCGTTTGTCACGCTGCATCACTTCGATACGCCGCTGCCCCTCTTTGAGAAGGGCGACTTCCTCAACCGCGAGACCATCGACGCCTTTGTGGACTTTGCCACCTTCTGCTTTAAGGAGTACGCCGACCAGGTGACCTACTGGTTCACCTTTAACGAGATCTGGGCCGACGCCTCCAACACCTACATCGAGGGCACCTTCCCCGGTGGCGTCAAGGCGCATCTGGCCGAGGCCTTCCAGTGCGAGCACAACATGATGCTCGCCCACGCCAAGGCAGTACTGGCCTTCCACAACGGCGGTTTTAAGGGCAAGATCGGCGTCATTCAGTCGCTGGAGTTTAAGTATCCGCTCAACGAGAACGACCCCGCCGACATCAAAGCCGCCAACAACGAGCACGTGCTGCAGAACCAGTTCTTGCTCGACGCCACCTTCCGCGGCGACTACGCGCCCGACACCCTCGAGTGCGCCAACCGCCTGGCCGCCGTCTCGGGCGGCACCATCGAAATCCTGGACGAGGACCTCAAGATTATGCGCGAAGCCGCGCTTTACAACGACTACCTGGGCGTTAACAACTACCAGTGCCGCTTCTTGAAGGCTTACGATGGCGAGAACGACCTGCACCACAACGGCACGGGCGAAAAGGGCACCGGCCGCTGGCGCGTTAAGGGCATTGGCGAGCACGTGAACAAACCCGGCATCCCTACCACCGACTGGGACTGGATCATCTATCCCGAGGGCCTGTTCGATCTGCTCGTCTACATTAAGCAGCGCTACCCCAACTACAAGCAGATCTTCATCACCGAAAACGGCATGGGCTACAAGGACCCCTACAAGGACGGTTTTGTGGACGACCAGCCGCGCATCGACTACATCGAGCAGCACCTGCGCTGGCTGCTTAAGGCCATGGAGGTGGGTGTCAACGTGGGCGGTTACTTCCTGTGGAGCCTGCAGGATCAGTTCTCCTGGACCAATGGCTACAACAAGCGTTACGGCTTCTTCTACGTTGACTTTGAAACCCAGAAGCGAACGCCCAAGGCAAGCGCATACTGGTACAAGCACGTAGCGCAGACCCGTCGTCTGGACTAGCGGCTTGCGACAAGCGGTTGGCGGAATTGCACCGCCCACATAACCTGTCCCCATTTCTCAGCCGGGGGCGGCACGTCACACGGCGCGCCGCCCCCGGCCTTTTTGGGCGGTTCGGGGTCTGTTTGTCTCAATCTGTAACATCTAGCCGAGTTTTTGGGTCCTAGCTGTTGCAGATTGAGACGAACAGGATTGCTCTTTCCGAAGAATCTAAATCTGTAACACGTAGCCCGCTTTTGACCGTCTACCTGTTACAAATCGAGACAAACGGAGTAGGACCTAACCCCGTATGTCCCTAACAGTCGAGCGTTCGACCAGCGTGCTCGGCACATGAATCGCCTCGATAGACGAGCTCTCTCCAATCGCCGCCTCAAACGCAAGCTTACCGACACCGCGCAAATCAAATCGCAGCGTCGTCAGCCGATTGTGAGGAACAAGTCCCTCGAGTGCGTCGTCGATACCAACCACGCTCACGTCGTCGGGCACGGACAGGCCCGCGTTCTCGAGCGCGGCGATAACGCCCAGCGCCATCTGGTCATTTGCCGCAAGCACGGCAGTCGGCGCCTGCGACCCGCCGGCAAGCACCTCGGCCGCAATCCGCTCGCCCATGGCGTACCCACTGTCCGCACTCCAATCGCCGCGCAGCATCGGAGCGGCATCGACATGAGCACGACCCAGCGTATCGCGCCAACCGGCCTCACGAAAACGCGAGGAAATCGAGTTTTCCGGACCCGCCACAAACCGCATATTCGAGTGACCATGTTCCAGCAGATAATTGGTCAACAGCTCGCACGAACCATACTGGTCGGAGTCGATCGTCGTGCAGCGCGGATGCGCATACATGGACAGGATGACCGTTCGCACTCCCGGCTGGGGAACAAACTCCTCAAAATCGGGAGCCATGCGGTTCATGTTGAGAATCATGCCGTCGACGGGTCGCTCGACCATGCGGCGCGAGGCATCGGCAAGTGCATAGGGCTTGTCGCCGCCCATCTCGATCATAGTGACGGCAAAATCGTGCTCGCGCGCCGCTTGCATGATACCCTCGAGCGTCGCCAGGTTACCGACACGTGTGATGTTGTACATGCACAGGCCAATAGAACGATACGACCCGCCGCGCAACGCCGCTCCAGCAAAATTGGGACGAAAGCCCAGCTCTTCCATGGCGGCCAGCACACGCTTGCGCGTCTTTTCCGTCACGTTGGGCATACCGTTGACCACGCGAGACACAGTCTGGCGGCTCACGCCAGCGAGCGCCGCAACCTCTGCCGCGCTCGCCGAACGACCATTCCTTGTCTGCTGATCCATGCCTTCCACGCTAACCTGCTTCCCAACTATTCCCCGCGCCCATGGCGCATCGTACATACATTGATAACGTGCTCATGATACCCGAGCCATATACCACAACATGAAAACTTCTGTCAATCAAAACCGCTTACCGAACAAATACAACCGTTCGCGGCTGTTTGAAGTTGTTTTGTTTCTATACATCCCAGCCGGATGTTAACGTGCTCATTGTCAAATGTTCACGTGCTTATTTTGGTTCTAATCATTTTAAGATAGTGTTTATCGGGCTTTTTCACCGCTGAACGCTAACCAGGGAGCCTCCTGAGCGCAAACGCACAATATCGAACAGCGAGACGAGAGGGTGTATGCATATGTCTTTGCTAAACCGCGTACAGCAGCTGCCGAAGGGCTTTGTTTGGGGCGCCGCAACCGCCGCGTACCAAACGGAAGGTTCCACGAAGGTGGCAGGCAAGGGTAAGACCATGTGGGACGATTACCTTGTCGCCCAGGGTCGCTTTTTGCCCGACCCGGCCAGTGATTTCTACAACCGCTACGAGGAGGATATCCGCCTTTCTGCCGAGCATGGACTCAACGCCATTCGTGTGTCCATCGCCTGGACCCGCATCTTCCCCAACGGCGACGATGCCGAACCCCTCGCCGAGGGCGTTAAGCACTACCACGAGCTGTTCGCCTGCTGCAAAAAGTATGGCGTCGAGCCCTATGTGTCCCTGCATCACTTTGACTCCCCCGCCGCCCTGTTCAACCAGGGCGACTGGCTCAACCGCAAGACCGTCGACGCCTATGTGCGCTATGCCGAGTTCTGCTTCCGCGAGTTCCGCGAGGTCAAGAATTGGTTCACCATCAACGAGCTCATCAGCCTCTCGCACTCCCAATACATCCAAGGCAACTTCCCGCCCAACCATCACTTTGATGTGACGAGCGGCATCCAGAGCCAGCACAACGAGCTCGTTGCCCACGCCCGCGCCGTCAACCTGTATAAGGATCTTGACGAGACCGAGCACCTGGGCGGACGCATTGGCATGGTCAACGTCCTGACGCCGGCATATCCTGCCACCGACTCGCCCGCCGACCAGCACGCCGCCGACCTGTACAACGCCTTCTACACCGACTTCATCATGGACGGCGCCTTCCTGGGTCACTACTCCGCGCGCACCCTCTCACTCATCAACGAGATTCTGCGTGCCAACAACGCCACACTTACGGTTGAGGACAGCGACATGGAGGAGCTCGCCAAGGCGGCGCCCCGCAACGATATGTTCGGCCTCAACTACTATCAGTCGGCGTTTATCGCCGCCTACGATGGCGAGTCAACCAACAGCTTTAACGGCACCGGAGACAAGGGCACCTCGTGCTTTAAGTTTAAGGGCGTCGGGCAGCAGGTCGATATGCCGGGTATCCCCACCACCGACTGGGATTGGCTCATCTACCCGCAAGGCCTCTACGACACGCTCAAGCACATCAGCGCCACCTATCCCAACCTCCCCGTCATCTATATCACCGAAAACGGCCTGGGCCACAAGGACCCCGAGCCCGACGCAAACGGCATCGTCGCCGATCCCGAGCGCATCGACTTTGTCGACCAGCACATGGAGAAGGTGCTCCAGGCGCGCGCCGAGGGCGTCGACGTCCAGGGCTACTTTATCTGGAGCCTGCAGGACCAGTTCTCGTGGGCCAATGGCTATAACAAGCGCTACGGCCTGTTCTACATCGACTTCGACACGCAAAAACGCTACATCAAGCAGTCGGCACTCTGGTACAAGGAGCTCGCCGACACTATGGCGGACGCGCAGTAGCGCATCGCCTCGCTTTCCCCCGAGAAGGGAGCGGCCCTATGCGATACAAACCCAGCCGCCCCCCTCTCTCCCCCTGGGACCGGCCCCGCCTGCACCCGGGCTTTTAGCAAGCGGGAGACCATATAGGTTTTCAACGTCCATGCCATTAAGATTTCATGCAAAGAGGAGCGTGAACTATGGAATCGATCGTTAAGTTCTTGGAGAAAGGTCAGCCGTACTTCGACAAGGTCTCTAAGAACATCTACCTTCAGGCCATTAAAGACGGCTTTTTGGCAGCAATGCCCATCATCCTGTCTTCTTCTGTCTTCCTGCTTATTTCGACCCTGCCGGGCGTTGTCGCCACGGTCGGCGGCTTTACGCTGCCCGACTGGTGGAACGTCGACGTCGTGAACTTCTGCAACAAGGTTTACAACTTCACGATGGGCGTCGTGGGCATCATGGTCGCCGGCACCACCGCAAGCGCGCTGACCGGCTCCAAGAACCGCCGCATGCCTGCCGGCAAGGCCATCAACGCCACGAGCACCATGGTCGCCGCCATGTGCGCTATGCTCATCTTGGCCGTTACCCAGACGAGTGCCAAGATCGACGGCGCCGATGTCTCGGTGTTCTTTACCGACAACATGGGCACCAAGGGCCTGCTGAGCTCCTTTGTCGCCGCATTTGCCACGGTCAACATCTATGCCTTCTGCATTAAGCGAGACATCACCATCAAGCTGCCCAAAGAAGTCCCCGGCGCCATCGCCCAGAACTTCCGCGACATCTTCGCCTTCAGCTTCTCCATCCTGTTTGTCGCCGTCATCGACGTTATCTGCCGCACCTGCTTGGCCGTCCCGTTTGCCAACGTCATCTCCACGCTGGTGAGCCCGCTGTTCGCCGCTGCCGATTCCTACGCCGGCCTCGCCCTCATCTGGTTCATGATCCCTCTGTTCTGGTTCATGGGCATCCACGGCCCCTCGGTCGTTAAGCCTGCCCTCAACGCCGCGCTGTTTGGCAACATCACTACCAACCTCGCCACGCTGCAGGCCGGCGGTCACCCCGCCCTCGCCCTGACCGAAAACTTCGGTAACTACATCGGCGAACTCGGCGGCACCGGCGCCACGTTCATTGTCCCGATTATCTTCCTGCTCTTTATGCGCTCCAAGCAGCTCAAGGCCGTCGGCAAAGCCTCTGTCGTGCCCGTGATGTTCGCCGTCAACGAGCCGCTGCTGTTCGCCGCGCCCATCATCCTCAACCCGTACTTCCTGATCCCGTTCCTGTTTGCCCCCGTGGCCAACGTCCTCATTGGTAAGTTCTTCATCGACTTTTTGGGCATGAACGGCTTTATCTATGCCATGCCGTGGGCACTCCCCGGACCGATCGGCACCTTCATCGACACCAACTTCCAGCCGATCTCTCTGGTCCTGGTTGTCGTCCTGCTGGTCGTTGACTTCTTGATCTACTACCCGTTCTGCAAGGCCTACGACAACGTCCTGTGCAAGCAGGAGGCCGAGACCCTGGCCGAAGAAGAGGCCGAGGAGACCAAGGCCGTCAAGACCGCTGCCGCCCCCGCCGTTGAGGCTCCTGTTGTCGAGACCGCTTCTGCCACTGAGGCCTCCGCAGCTCCGTCCGCCCTTAAGGGCAAGGATCTGAGGGTTCTGGTTCTGTGCGCTGGCGCCGGCACCTCTGCACTGCTCGCCAACGCGCTTAAGGAAGGCGCCGACGAGCTGGGCATCGACATTACCGCCAACGCCGGTGCCTACGGCAGCCACTACGCCATCATGGACCAGTACAACGTCATCGTCCTGGCTCCGCAGGTTCGCACCTATTACAACGAGATGAAGGCCGACACCGACCGCCTGGGCATCACGCTGCTGTCGCCCAAGGGCAAACAGTACATCGACCTCACTAAGGATCCCAAGGGCGCCGTCGCCTGGATCGAGGAAAACCTCGAGGCATAAGACGCTGACACCACCTGCCGCTTGCAGACAATAAATGGCCCGTGCATCGATGTGTGATGCGCGGGCCATTTTGTTTAGACCGCACCCGTCCTCCTGTTCATCTCAATCTGTAACATCTAGCCGAGTTTTTCGGTCCTAGCTGTTACAGATCGAGATGAACGCACAGGCCAAGCCGAAAATCTCAATCTGTAACATGTAGACCACTTTTGACCGCTTAGACGTTACAGATCGAGACAAACGGAATAAGCCGGGCCGAATTGTCTAAATCTGTAACATCTAGCCGAGTTTTCGGGTCCCACCTGTTACAGATTTAGACGAGCAGGCCGAGCACGTCTACGCCCGCAGATCCCTTACGCTGGAACGCTCGACCAACACGCCCGAGACGAGCGTACGGCTTCTGGAGCTCGGGGCTTCCAGACCTGCGACGACCTCGTTAAGCGCACGGACGCCCAGCTCGCGGTGGCAAAACTTCACCGACGTCAGAATCGAATTAGGTATCGTCTTGTAGAGCTCATCGTCGAAGCCGATCACGGACACGTCGTCGGGCACACTGAGCCCTTTGTCACGTAGAGCCATCATCACGCCGTTTGCCATGCAGTCGTTAGCAGCGAGGACCGCCGTGCAATCGGGCTTATCGGCAAGCACAAGGCCCGCGGCATAGCCACTATCCGCATTCCAATCGCCTTGCAGAGGCTCGGGCGGCTCAATGCCACGCGCCTCGAGTGCCGCACGCCAACCTTTCATACGGCACTGGCTCGACAGCGCCTCTTTCTTACCAGAGACGAAGTACACGTTCTTGTGCCCGTGGTTCAAAAAATACTCGCATGCCATGCGCGCGCCGCCCTCTTGATCGTCACTAACGGTAGAGCAGGCAGGATGCTCCATCGGCGTGATAATCACCGTCTTGAGGTCTTTCGGCGCTTCAAAGGTATCAAAGTCATCGACCATCTGGCGCAGATTGAAGATCATGCCGTCGACGGGAAGCTGCGACATCCTACGCGCCGCTTCGGCAAGGGTCATCTTCTCCCCCGCCCGCTTTTTGATCATCGTGAGCGCAAAGCCGCGTTCTTCGGCGGCATCGGCGATACCGTCAATCATGTCCACGGCACCGCCCGACAAGTGAAACAGCACGACGCCGATGCACCCGTAACGGCCTAACTTGAGCGAACGCGCGGCAAAGTTGGTTCGAAACCCGAGCGCCTCCATGGCCGAATGAACCTTATCGCGTGTCGACTCTCGCACGCTATCGGGCTCGTTGATCGCGCGCGACACCGTCTTGAGAGAAACACCCGCGGCAATCGCCACGTCGTTCATCGAAACGTTTTTCTTGTCCATCGTTGTCACTGCTTCTCCACTCGGTTCTCTATCGCTTGTTTTTTGCGTTCTAGCATACACCACCTGCCTGACTGATAAATCAACCGTTTACCGAACAATATCGACCACTCACCCGTATATCCTTGTTGCTCTTCCAAAAATGTCTTACGTTGTCATTAACGAAATGACAACGTTGTCATTTCGCAATGCCTTCCTTAAGCAGGAAGGTTTCCGGGCAGTCCTGACCATCCATCGACGACCAGTTCCATCCACATGCATCGCGCATCAAGTAGCAAAGGAGCTCTATGGACGCCATCGTAAAGATGCTCGAAAAGCATCAACCGTTCTTTGAGAAGATCTCGAGGAACATCTACCTCCAGGCCATCAAGGACGGATTCCTTGGGTGCATGCCCATCGTCCTTACCTCTTCGATCTTCCTGCTGATCGCCACCCTTCCCGGCGTAGTTGGCATCACGCTGCCCCAGCCGCTCATCGACTGGTGCAACAAGCTGTACAACTTCACCATGGGCGTCATGGGCATCATGGTTGCCGGCACCACTGCCAAGAACTTTACGGCTTCCATGAACCGTCGCATGCCCGCCGGCAAGGTGCTCAACGACGGCTCCACCATGGTTGCCGCCCAGTGCAGCATGCTGCTGCTCGCTGTTACGCAGTTCACCACCAAGTTCAACGGCTCCGAGCTTTCTGTCTTCGATTGCACCAGCATGGGTACGCGCGGTCTGTTCTCGGCCTATATCGCCGCGTTCATTACCGTGTGGGTCTATAAGTTCTGCGTCTCGCGCGATCTGACCATTAAGCTGCCCAAGGAGGTTCCGGGCGCCATCGCTCAGAACTTCCGCGACATCATCCCCTTTGGCGGCGCTGTCATCATCTGCGGCATCATCGATGTTGTCGTGCGCAACCTCATGGGCGTTCCGTTCTCCGAGCTGCTCATCAAGCTGCTCTCCCCGCTCTTCACTGCGGCAGAAACCTATCCTGGCCTTATCCTTATCCAGGCAGCCACCGCGTTCTTCTGGTTCATCGGCGTCCACGGTCCTTCGATCGTCCAGCCGGGCATCGACCCCATCCGTCTTGCCAACCAGGCCGAGAACCTGCAGGTTCTGCTGGCCGGTGGCCACCCCGCCCACTCCCTCACTTTCAACATGTCGCTCGTGGGTGAGTTCGGCGGCACCGGCGCCACGTTCATCGTGCCGCTTCTGCTGATTCTCTTTATGAAGTCCAAGCAGCTCAAAGCCGTCGGTAAGGCCTCGATTGTTCCTGTTGCCTTCGCCGTCAACGAACCGCTGCTCTTTGGCGCGCCGATGATCCTTAACCCCTACATGCTCATCCCCTTTGTTGCCGCCGGCTGCGTCAACGTAAGTGTTGCCAAGTTCTTTATCGATAACGTGGGCATGAACGGCTTCTCCTTCGTGGTGCCTTGGGCTACCCCTGCCCCCATCGGCATCTTCATCACCACGAACTTCCAGCTTATCGCCCTGGTATTTGTCGCGATCATCATCTTGCTGGACGCCATCATCTACCTGCCGTTCTTGAAGGCATACGATAAGCTGCTCTGCGACCAGGAGGCCGAACGCGCCGCCGAGCTGGGTCTCGAGTCCGATGGTGCTGCCACCATCGCCGCCAGCACCTCTGCGCCCGCTGCCGAGCAGACCACCGCTGCCGTCGAGCCGACCGCCGCTGCCGCCGACAGCAAGCCTGTCGCCGATCAGCCCGAGCCCGCTGCCGATGCATCCGCTAAGAAGGACGTCGATGGCCTGAAGGTCCTCGTCCTGTGCGCCGGCGCCGGCACCTCTGCCATGCTTGCCAACGCCATCAAGGAAGGTGCCGCGCAGACCGGAGAGAACATCGCTTCCTCCGCAGGCGCCTATGGCCAGCACACCGCCATCATGGATCAGTACGACGTCATCGTGCTCGCCCCGCAGGTCCGTAGCTACTACAACGACATGAAGGCCGACACCGATCGCCTGGGCATTAAGCTGCTCGCCCCGCGCGGTAAGGAATATATCGACCTTACTCGCGACCCCGCTGGCGCCATCAAGTGGCTCCGCGAGAACCTCGACTAGTTCCTCCCTCTGTTAGTGCCCGGATCCCCAGTTCGGGCACCTCCCCCTATTCGTATCCCACAGAAAGGATGACTCATGACCAACCCCATGCAGTTCCCCGACGGCTTTGTGTTTGGCGGCGCCACCGCTGCTTACCAGGTTGAGGGCGAGACCCGTACGCACGGCAAGGGCAAAGTGCCCTGGGACGATTTCCTGGCTGCTCAGGGTCGCTTCTCCCCCGACCCCGCAAGCGATTTCTACAACAAGTATCCGGTCGATATCGACCTGTGCCAGCGCTTCGGCATCAACGGTATCCGCGTCTCCATCGCTTGGAGCCGCATCTTCCCCAGTGGCACCGGCGAGATCAACCCCGAGGGCGTCGCCTTCTATCACGAGCTTTTCGCCACCTGCAACAAAGCTGGCGTTATCCCCTATGTCACGCTCGATCACTTTGATACGCCCGAGGCCTTTTACCAGAACGGCGGCGAGGGCTTCCTGACGCGCACGACGATCGACGCCTTTGTCGAGTACGCCAAGTTCTGCTTTGCCGAGTTCACCGAGGTCAAGCACTGGTTCACGTTTAACGAGATTCCCGCGACCGCCGAGGGCAGCTTTATCGTCGGCAACTGGCCGCACGGCGAGAAGTATCGCCTGGACAAGGCTTTCCAGCTCATGCACAACATGATGGTGGCCCACGCCAAGGCTGTCGTCGCCTTCCATGAGGGCGGCTTTGAGGGCGAGATCGGCATTGTCCAGAACCTGGAGCCCAAGTATCCCCTCGATCCCAACAACGCCGCCGACTGCGAGGCAGCTCGCATGGCCGACGTCATCAACAACCGCTGGGTACTCGACGCCACTTTCCGCGGCCACTATGCAGCCGACACCATGGAGGCTGCGACCAAGCTGGCCTCTATCGCCGGCGGCGAGCTCGACGTCCGCGACGAGGACATCGCCGCACTGACCGCCGCGCTCCCCTACAACGATTGCCTGGGCGTCAACACCTACAAGTGCCAGTTCCTGCGTGCCGCCGAGGGCGAAAACGACATCAACCACAATGGCACCGGCGACAAGGGCTCCTCGCGCTGGTTCCTCAAGGGCGTGGGCGAGGCATGCGTGCGTGAAGGCGTTCCCACCACCGATTGGGACTGGATTATCTATCCCGAGGGCCTGTACGACCTGCTGCTGCGCATTAAGAACGATTACCCCAACTACAAGAAGATCTACATCACCGAGAACGGCATGGGCTATAAGGACGACTTCGAGGATGGCTTTATCGACGACGCCCCTCGCATCGACTACATGCGTCAGCATCTCGCGTGGATCCTCAAGGCAATCGACGGCGGCGTGAACGTCGACGGTTACTTTGTGTGGTCGCTGCAGGACCAGTTCTCCTGGACCAACGGCTATAACAAGCGCTATGGCCTGTTCTACATCGACTTTGAGACCCAGGAGCGCTATCCCAAGGCGAGCGCGTACTGGTACAAGAACGTCTCGGAGACCGGCCTGCTTATGGCCTAACTTTTGCCGCATACCCCCTGTCGGCCGCATACGAATCCCTCCACGGGTTCGCATGCGGCCTTTTTGTTTTTTGGTCGGACCTGAGCGGGCCGTTTGTCTCGATTTGTAACATCTAGCCGAGTATTTCGGCCCTAGTTGTTACAAATCGAGACAAACAGAACGCCCGAGCAGAAATATCTAAATCTGTAACACGTAGCCCACTTTCGACCGTCTACCTGTTACAGATCAAGACAATAAGATAGTCAAATCCAAACTTTCCAAGCAGTTATGAAGCATGGTTTCTAGTTTTCGGTATCACGAACATACTTTCGGTATCATTTGATACCGATATGATACCGAAAACATATTCGGTCCCGCCGGAGGACTCCGTACGCTACCCAACCAAGTTGCAGGTTCACGAACTCCGTCGATCTTCCGAGCGCCCACGAATTCCTATTTGCGCGTCAATTCGCGTCTCGATGACACGTAAAATGACGCGCAAATTTTTACGTGTCATATTTTTGATGCGCAAAATGACGTTTCAACTTTTATGTGTCATGTCCTCACGCAGCGCTAGCTAGCAAATGACCTGCGTGTGTTCCTCGATGGCAGTGCGGTCCTCGGCGGTAATACCCGGCTCGCACACCACGGCGTCCAAATTGTCCAGGCGACAGAAGGTGTAGAAGTCGCGCCTGCCGATCCTGCTGGAGTCGGCAATCAGATAGCGCGTATCGGCCTTGCTAAAGGCGAGCTGCTGGATGCGGCCCTCGTCCATCTTGGACGTAGATACGTCACCGTCCAAGATGCCGTTGGCACCGATAAACGCCGCGTCGATGCCCAGCGCACGCAGGGCATCCTCGGCCGTTGGCCCCACAAAAGCGGCAGTGCGGCGACGGTACATACCGCCCACCAGGCACAGGTCGCAGCCCTCGCGCGCCTCGAGCAGGTTAAAGACCGAAAGCGAATTGGTCACATAGATGGAAGGCAGCTTGTCGGTGACTCGGAGAGCGCCAATGCGATCTCAAGACGGTTGCGCTCATTGTCTCAATTAGATACTCAACGAAATACGGCCCCGCAGCTCAATAAGCTGCGGGGCCGTACCATACGCCGACGAATCAACGACGAAGTGCATCCACTATTTGGCCAGCTCCTGAACGATCCAGTCAATTGCACCTTCGGGATCGTTGGTAAGGTCGATATACTCCTTGCCCCTTGTGGTGAGCAGTTTAATTCCAAGGCGATCGGTATCGGCCTTCATAGCGTCATAGTACATGCGTGCCTGGGGCGCCAGAACAATCACGTTGTACTGACCCATCGTCTCATAGTGGCTTCCGTACGCACCGGACTGAGAAACCAGATCGATACCCTTAGCAGCGGCACCTTCGCGAAGAGCATTTGCCAAGAGAGTCGAAGTGCCGGCACCCTGGCAAAGCACAAGCACGCGGATCTGCTCCGCCTTGTCCTTTACCGCCTCGAGAGCTTTTGCGACATTTTCCTGTTCGGCAATAGCATCTGCATCCGAGTTTCCTGCAGTCTCCTTTGCAGACTCTTCCAAACAAAGCTGATGGTCATACGCCTTGCAGAACGGATAGTAAATCACAAAGTCAACGACCAACAGCACTGCCATCAATACGAGAGAACGCAGATCGAGACCCGTGGTGAGGAACGCACCAATTGGGCCGGGAAGCGCCCACGGCATGGTATACATGGGGGCGTTCATTCCAATGACGTCAATGAAAAATTTACCGATAATGGCGTTGACCATAGGAGCCACTAGGAAGGGCACGAACATATAGGGATTGAGAACAATCGGCATACCGAAGATAACGGGCTCGTTAACTCCAAAAATCACCGGGATAATCGATGCCTTGCCCATGGCTTTAAGCTGCTTGGAGCGCATAAACATGATCAGGATAATAGGAACGATGAACGTGCAGCCAGAACCGCCCAGACCGCCGATGAAGCTTGTAAAGTCCTGCGTGAGAGCAATTGACGGGTGTCCACCTGCTTGGAAAACCTCAAGATTGGTAACGGTATTGCCGTAGAGCGCAGCATTGATCGGACTCATGACAACCGAAGCACCGTGGATACCCATAAATTGGAAAAGCGCGACCGCGCCTTCGATAAGCGCCATGCCAGGATAGGTGTCGACCGCGGAGAACAGCGGCGAGATGAGAGCGGATACCAAATTGGCGAACGGCACAGCAAGCAGCTTGCGGCTCGCAAGATCGATAAAAGCGCACGCAAGGATCGAAAACCCAAATGCAAAGATATCGCGAAAACTCTGCGCAATAGAGCCAGGGACCTCTTTAGGAAGCTTGATCGTCACATTATGGCTAATGCACACCTTATAGATATTAACGGTCAAGAATGCGGCTACGAACGCAGCGAGAAAACCCTTGGTTCCCATATAGCCGGTTTCAAAAACAGATGTATCTGCTCCGCCAATCGAGACAACATCGTTCGTCACCGATAGCAAGAGCATGCCGCACATGGCACAAACCATGCACGAGGTGGGGTTGAGAGATTTACCCGAAGGCATGCGACGGTTCATCGACATGGCAAGTGAGCTCGCCGTGGTGCCGGCCACCATAATGCCAAGAAGTCCCATGGTATATGCATAGATTTTATTGAAGAAATCCAGCACCTCAGACGGAAGCGTGATGCCTACATAGGCAGGGAGCGTCGAAAGAAGAAGGAACAGGCTCGAGAACAGCACAATTGGCATATTCGAGAGAAAGCCATCCTTGATCGCCACCAGATAAATGTTCCTCGAGATTTTGTCGAAGAGGGGCTGGTGTTTTTCAAGGAATTTGACGATAGCGTCCATAACACATCCTTTCATGATTCCCGGGCACACAACGATTTATCCGGACTCAACCGTCGTCGTCTCCGTTTGTATCCACTTATGTAAGTGAATACGTTCTTGTGCGAAATGTAATATCATTTGCGCGATTTATCATAACAAATTCTTTTTCCGCTTTGTCGATATGTCAAGAATTCAAATACTTATTCGGTGAACGGTAGTTGATTAATATAAGGTTTTCCCAGCTAAAGGCTATTTTTTCCAAGCAGTACAATAAGCTTGCAACCGTTCACCGATTGGATATAACATATTGAATATATTGTTGTAACAATATTAGAGACAATGTCACAAGCCTGTCGTTCTAGTCAAAGGAAGTAACAATGCCCAAACGATTACTGAACATGTCCGCATCCGATTTTGCCGCCACGTCACCCATGGATCTAAAGCAGGCAATTCTGGCTTCCGAGGGACGTACCATCATGGCGGAAAACGTACCCTCTTCCCAATTTCTCGGCGGCGTTACTAATGCAGAAATCGAACGTGCCGCAGGTGCCGACCTGCTTCTGTTTAACGCGCTCGATGTGTTCGATCCAGTTATTGCCGGTATTCCAGATGATCTCAATGAAAACCCGGTCACTTGGGTGAAGCGAGCATGCGGAAGGCCCATTGGCGTCAATCTGGAGCCAGTTGATAACGAGGCAGAGATGTCTGAATCCCGAACGGAAATCCCCATGGGTCGTCGCGTCTCTCCCAAGACCTTAGAAAAGGCTAACGAACTCGGATTTGATTTTATCTGCCTGACGGGCAACCCTGGAACCGGCGTCTCCAACGATGCAATCGCCCATTCGATTAAACTCTCCAAAGAGCATTTCAATGGCCTGGTCATAGCCGGAAAAATGCATGGAGCGGGCGTTGCGGAACCTGTCATGACGCTCGAAATTGCGCGCAAGTTTGTTGACCTCGGCGTCGATATCCTTCTCGTGCCAGCCCCCTACACCGTCCCTTGCTTCCAAGAAGCAGACCTGCGCGCCATCGTAGACTTTGTACGATCCCACAACGTAGGCAAGTCAATTGAAGAGAAGGTTCTCGTCATGGCGGCGAACGGGACGAGTCAAGACTCCTGCGACAGCGAGACCATTAAGAAAATAGGCCTTGCAGCAAAAGCAGCCGGCGCTGACCTCCAACATATCGGGGACTCCATGAACGGTATTTGCCTGCCCCAGAATATCTTCACGCTCGGACAAGCCCTTCGTGGATACAGGCATCAGATCGTCATGCTGAGCCGCTCTGTGATACGTTAAGGTTACCTTGCCCACGTTACATCCCGACTGAGGCAACCATCAGGTATAACCAACATGCAAACTGAGGCTCTAATGCTCGATACACACGAAAAACGGCCACTCTATTTACAGCTCACCGACGCGCTGCTCAAGCAGATCGTCGATGAATATCAAGCAGACGATAAACTTCCAACAGAAATGGAACTCTGCGACGAATACGCCGTAAGCAGAACAACCGTCCGACTTGCCATGAGTGAGCTGGAGCGTCGTGGAAGTATCTATCGAATCCAAGGTAAGGGATCGTTTGTTGCACCGAAACGCGTTAGCGAGCTCAATTCACTTTTAGACTTTGACTTTGCAAGCCATTGCGATGGCGTTGATCCGGATGCCATCACCAAACATTTCGGCGGCCTCACATCAGGTCGTCCAATTTCCGTAATGATGCTCCAACAATTTGGATGTCAAAGTCGCGATGAAATTCAGCGTCTTGAATTGACCTACGAACTTGAAGGCAGCTTCATAGGCGCTGATACGTTCTTCATTTCAAAGTCGCGCGTTCCGAATAACCAGTTAGATTTTCAGGCATTTAGCAGAATCATGGACGACTTGTCCAAGTCTATCCAATCTGTTAGGGAAAGCTATAGAGCACGTCTGCTTAGCGATTCCGAAGCCAGTAATTATGGTGTTGCAAAACTTCCGGTCATCGAACTGACTCATTATGCTTACGACTCCGGAGGCAAACTAATCTCAATTGTCTGCCGCACCGTCTTAACTGGGCGAATCCCTTATCAAAACTTTATTTTCAAGTCCTAATGTTCTTTTTCTTTTGTCTCGATCTGTAACACGTAGCCGAGTTTTTAAGTCCTAACCGTTACAGATCGAGATAAACAAGGTAGGCCCCGCCGAATTGTCTCAATCTGTAACATCTGGTTGGTGGTTTCACCCCTACCTGTTACAGGTTGAGACGATTTGATAGTGGAATCCTCATTTGCGCGTCATATCGCGTAGCGCTGACGCGCTGGTTTCCACAATGACAGGAGGTAAAAGTCCTCCCGCATCGCCTGTTGGCAATCCCGTAGCGCTAGCTAGCAAATGACCTGCGTGTGCTCCTCGATGGCGACACGATCCTCGGCGGCGATACCCGGCTCGCACACCACGGCGTCCAGGCTGTCCAGACGGCAGAAGGTGTAGAAGTCGCGCTTGCCGATCTTGCTGGAGTCGGCGATAAGGTAGCGTGAATCGGCCTTGCTAAAGGCGAGCTGCTGGATGCGGCCCTCTTCCATGTTAGACGTAGACACGTCGCCGTCCAGAATGCCGTTTGCGCCGATAAAGGCTGCGTCGATCCCCAGTGCGCGCAAGGTGTCCTCGGCCGTGGGGCCCACAAAGGCGGCAGTGCGGCGACGGTACATACCGCCCACGAGACACAGGTCGCAGTCTTCGCGCGCCTCGAGCAGATTAAACACCGAAAGCGAATTAGTCACGATGCGTAGGCGGCACGCCGGCAGCATCGAGGCCATCTGCTCAACTGTAGTGCCCGTCCCCAAAAAGATGGTCGAGCCCTCCTCGATGAGCCCAACGGCGCGGCGCGCGATCTGCAGCTTTTCCTCGGCATGCTTAGTGCGCTTTTCACTGTGCGAATACTCATGGCGCAACATAGCGTGCGGGCGACTCTGCGCACTACGGGCGCCGCCGTGCACGCGCTCGATCTCGCCTAGGCTCGCAAGCTCCTCAAGGTCGCGACGGATCGTCATGTCCGAGACACCTAACGCATCCGAAATCTCCTTGACCGAGACCGTTCCCTGCTCTTCGAGCAGCTGACGAACCTTATCCTGTCGCTCTGCCTTAATCACGATGAATCCTCGCCGTTCTATGCGTGCATATCATTCAAACAATAACGAACAAATTGTATCAGACTCGCGCGCGTCAAAAATGAACGCCCGCACAGCTCCAATCATCACTTTTTTGAGAAAAATACCCCCTGCTTTAGTGGGGTGTAGTGATAATCTCGCCTGTTCGCGCTACAGTTTGTCGGAAATACCTCGATGTTAGGAACCAAATGATCACTTCCGAGCTTTTCGGCACCGCGCCGTGCGGTACCCCCGTTCATCGTTACACCCTCAACGGGCCCGAGACCTGCGTTCGCATTATGGACTATGGCGCCACCGTGCTTGGTGTCGACGTGCCCGACATTCCCGGCAACGTGCGCGATGTGGTGCTGGGCTTCGATAAGCTCGAGGATTACTTTGACAACCCCGCCTGCTTTGGCGCGACCATCGGCCCCGTGGCAAACCGCACCGCGGGCGCCACGATCACCATCGCCGGCACGGACTGGCATATGCCCGCCAACGAGGGCGCCAACAACCTGCACAGCGATCTTGAGCACGGTCTGCATAAACGCGTGTGGGACGTTGAGCTCGACGAGGCCCATAACGCCGTGCGCATGACCACCTCGCTTGAGGATGGCGAGCTGGGCCTGCCCGGCAACCGCACCTTTACGGCCGTGTTTACCGTTACACGCACCGGCGTCTTTCGCATCGAGTATGGCTGCGAGAGCGACCGCGCCACCTACGTGTCCATGACCAACCACACGTACTTTAACCTTGCCGGCCATAACGCCGGCATGGACTGCGAGCACTTCTTTGTTGCCAACGCTGCCCACTACCTGCCCATCAACGAGCAGAACATCCCCACCGGCGAGATCGCTCCGGTCGAAGGCACGCCGTTTGACTTCCGTGAGCTGCGCCCCGTCGCTCCTGGCATGGAAGCCGACGACCCGCAGATTAAGCAGGCCCGTGGCTACGATCACTGCCTGTGCATCGATGGCTATCAGTACGGCCGTAATCTGCGCCGCGCGATGCACGTCGAGGAGATGTGGACCGGTCGTGAGTTGGATTACTACACCACCGCCCCGGGCGTGCAGCTCTACACCGGCAACTGGCTGGGCGACGAGCACGCCAAGGACGATGCCAACTATGGCTGGGGCGCTGGCTTTGCCCTCGAGGCAGAGATGTACCCCGACACACCGCACCAGCCGCTGTTCCCGCAGGGCATTGTGGGCCCGGGTCACCCCTACAGCAATGTGATCGAATACCACTTTATGAGGCACTAAGCCCACAACGCAACATATCGCACAGCAGCGCCCGCCGGCACCACCGCCGACGGGCGCTTTGCTACCTAGTCATTGGGGACGTTCTTAAATGACTAGTCGTTGGGGACAGTCTTTAACGTTTGGCAAGAAAGACTGTCCCAATCTGCCGGCACTTGGGGACGTTCCTAAAAGGCCGGCACATAAGGAACGTCCCCAAGTGCCAAGGGTGTCCCGTTTGACTAGTCATTTAAGAACGTCCCCAATGACTAGTTGGATGGGGTCGGGATTGGAGCTGGGGAGATAGCGGATTTCTAGCTCTATGCCGAGCGCCTGCAGCTCTTTGAGGGCTGCGACATCTGCGTTGTCTACGGCGACTGCGGGCGTTATGGGGCGCTTGCCCTCCCCTGCCTGCATGTGACCGATGCTGATCTTGGTGATGGGCACGCCGCCCTTAATCAGCGCGAGCGCATCGGCGGGTGAGGCCACCATGATCTGAATCAACTGGCGCGACGTTGCGGTATGAATGATGTCGACGGTCCTTTGCACCGAGAAAAATCGCGTCCAAACGCCTTCCGGCGCCGCCACCCTCATGGGTGCCCATTGGCGCGAATCCGCCGCAATCTCGTCGTTGACGATCAGGACAAGATTGGAACCAATCGCCTCGTTCCACAGCTCGACGTCTTGCCCGTAAATAAACCGGTCATCGATACGTGTAAGAAGAATCCTGAGTTGAGCCATGACAGCCCCATTCTGTTTGAGACCCGTAAGAGCGAGACATCACGCCTTCAATATTAGTGCATTTAAAGTGAGAAAAGCCGTCAGAACACTTGCGCGGATGTGC
>CABUCQ010000010.1 GCA_902490095.1 uncultured Collinsella sp. | reverse complement strand
GCAGGTGACCTCGTGGCCAAGTGCCGCCATGCGGCGGGCGAGCTCGGTCACGACAACCTCCACGCCACCCTCGCGGGAGCCGTATCTCTTATGTCCGATCATCGCGATGCGCATCTAGCACGCACCCTTGCCGGTGATGACCTCGATCACCGTGAGGACGACGATCTTGAGGTCGGTGATGACGCCTCGGCTGGCGATGTACTCCAGGTCTCGTCGGACCATGCCGTCGAACCCGGTCGAGTTGCGCTCCGTCACCTGCCACCAGCCGGTGATCCCCGGCTTCACGGCCAGGCGCTGCAGGTCGTACTCGGTATACTCGGCCACCTCGTTGGGCAGCGGCGGCCTGGGCCCGACTACGGACATCTGGCCCAGGAACACGTTGAGGAACTGCGGGAACTCGTCGATGGAGTGCTTGCGGATGAACTTGCCGATCTTGGTGACGCGGGGGTCGTCCCTCATCTTGAACATGGCGCCGGCGATCTCGTTCTGTCCCTTGAGCTCGGCGAGGCGTTCGTCGGCGTCTTTATACATCGAGCGGAACTTCCACATGCGGAAGGTGGACAGCCTGCCGCCGCGATGGGTCTGGCCCACGCGGATCTGGCTGTAGAACGGGTTGCCCTCGCTCTCCAGGCGGATGGCCGCGGCGAGCACCAGGCTCGGCACGGCGATGACGGCCAGCACGCAGCCGCTGAACACGATATCGAAGGCGCGCTTGACGGTGCGGTAGGCCAGGCGCGTGCGGTCCCAGTCCTTCACGGCCTGCATGGCCTTGTAGCGCATGCCCACGTCGCCGCCATTCATGGCCTGGGCAACAAGCGCGGCTCCCACCGGCGCGTTTTGCCTTGTCGCTTCGTTAGTAGTCAAGTTTAAATCCACGTCCCTGTTCCTCAGGGATCCCCCCATCAATGAATTCAAAATGCGAATGAATAGTCAGCGCGACGTCCCCTTACGTCTTACTGGGCACGTCCAACGGAAGCAGCTCCCTAAAAGCGGAGTCGCCTTCGCCCACGTCCACCAAGCACCAGCGCTTATGACGGTCGACCTTCTTTACACGGTCCTCTTGCCCCACCAAGGGTCCCTGCTCTATGTGCAACACGCCGTCTTCTATGCGGGCTACGCTGTTGCGCACCACGCCGTCGTCGTCGAGCACGCTGCGATACCAGTCCTGCGCATCGTCCGGCATGGGCGCATAGGCGCGCTCCCTGCTGCCGGCAATGCGGCAGCCAAAACTCAACTGGGCCAAAGCCTTGTCGAGAAGGGCGGCATCGCGCGTGGCGACGAAGAAGTATTCCTTGTACATAGGTTTGGTTTGGAGCGACCAGGCGCCGTCCCGCTTAAACCAGAACTCCTTTTGCATCACAAAAGCGTCCTGCATCAGCTCGTGCGGGATAATGCCGCGGACCTTTTCACAGGTCTCACGCTCTTTACCGTTGGGGGTGTGAACCAGATACCAGCGGACACGGCCGTGCTGGTTGTTGGTAGTAGCACCACTAAAGGCGCCGGGCAGCTGCTCTTGGCGTCGCATCGTCTGTTCCATCTCTCGCCCCCTTTTCTTGCCTCCACGACACACGCGGATACAGGGGCGTTAAGAACAGGCTTCTCGCTCGCAGCTAGGCGCAGTCGCAAAAGTACAGGTTTTTGTAGAGGCGTATGGAGATGCACCCATTCGCGGCGCATTTTGTGCAATCTGGGAAAACGCGAGCAGTTTGCTCGTATAATGAACTCCTTCGAAAGATACAAAAACCTGTACCTTTTTGCACAACAAAAAAGCCGCTCTAACCAGCGGCTTTTCTTCTATAGACAACAAAAAAGGCGACCGCCCAAAAGGACGATCGCCTTTATTAATTCTTGTATTGTTTGTGCTAGGCGCGAGTCTTGATCTCCTCGAGCACCTTAGCCACAAACTCGTCAACGCTCATCTGAACGGTCTCGTTGGAGCGATCGCGGACGGAGATGTTGCCGGCCTCGACCTCCTTCTCGCCCAGAATAAGCATATAGGGCACGCGGTCGATGCTGCGGGCCTCGCGGATCTTGTAACCGATCTTCTCGTCACGGTCGTCGCAGACCACGCGGATGCCGGCCTCCTCCAGCTTGGCGCACACCTCGTGGGCGTAGTCGCGGCTCTTCTCAGAGACCGGAAGCGCCTTGACCTGCACGGGAGCGAGCCAAGTGGGGAACTTGCCCGCAAAGTGCTCAATCAGAATACCGATGAAGCGCTCGATGGAGCCAAAGCACACGCGATGCAGCATGATGGGGCGCTTCTTGGTGCCGTCGGCGTCCACGTACTCCAGATCAAAGTTGAGCGGCATCTGGAAGTCGAGCTGCACGGTACCGCACTGCCAGGTACGGCCGAGCGAGTCCTCCAGGTGGAAGTCGATCTTGGGGCCGTAGAAGGCGCCGTCACCCTCGTTGACCTCGTAGTCCATGCCCAGCTTCTCCAGAGCGGTGCGCAGGCCCTCCTCGGCGCGAGCCCAGTCCTCGTCCGAGCCCATAGAGTCCTCGGGGCGGGTGGAAAGCTCGACGTGATACTTAAAGCCAAACTTTTGGTACACGGAGTCGATCAGGTTGACCACGCCCACGATCTCGTCGGTCAGCTGGTCGGGACGCACAAACAGGTGGGCGTCGTCCTGGTTAAAGCAGCGCACGCGGAACAGGCCGTGCAGGGCGCCGCGCAGCTCGTGGCGATGCACCAGGCCAATCTCGCCGGCGCGGATGGGCAGCTCGCGGTAGGAGTGCGGCTTGGAGGCGTACACCAGCACGCCGCCCGGGCAGTTCATGGGCTTAATGCAGTACTCTTCGTCGTCAATGACGGTGGAGTACATGTTGTCCTTGTAGTGGTCCCAGTGGCCCGAGGTCTTCCACAGCTGCTTGTTCATGATGAGCGGCGTGGAGATCTCCACGTAGCCGGCCTTGCGGTGAATCTCGCGCCAATAGTCCAGCAGCGTGTTCTTAAGGATCATGCCGTTGGGCAGGAAGAACGGGAAACCGGGGGCCTCGTCACGCATCATAAAGAGGTCCATCTCGCGGCCGATCTTGCGGTGGTCGCGCTTCTTGGCCTCCTCGAGCATGTGCATGTGCTCGTCGAGCTCTTCCTTGGTGGCAAAGGCGACGCCGTTGATGCGGGTGAGCATCTTGTTGTCCTTGTCGCCCTTCCAGTAAGCGCCCGAGACGCCGGTGAGCTTAAAGGCCTTGAGGGCCTTGGTGTAGCAGATGTGGGGGCCGACGCACATGTCGATGTAGTCGCCCTGCTGATAGAAGGTGATGCGGGCGTCGTCGTCCAGGTCGCCGATGTGCTCGACCTTGTACTTCTCGCCGCGCTCCTCCATAAGTGCGATGGCCTCGGCGCGGGGCTTCTCGTACACGGTGAACTTGAGGTTCTCCTTGACGATCTTTTTCATCTCGGCCTCAATCGCGGGGAAGTCGTCCTCGCTGATCTTGACGCCCTCGGGCAGGTCGACGTCGTAATAGAAGCCGTTGTCGGTCGCGGGGCCGTAGGCAAAGTCGGCCTGGGGGTACAGGCGCTTGATGGCCTGCGCCATGATGTGCGCGGCAGAGTGGCGGATGACGTGCGTGACCTCGTCCTGCGGGAGCTCGGCCACCGAACCGTCATTGTAGAGTGCCTTCATGGGTATGTTTTCTCCTCTCGGATGCCTGATGCAAGTGCGTGCGATGCGCTCGGCGTTTTTGACTTGCATCATTATAGGCAGGTTGCCTTGGTATACAAGCGCCCGCCGCACCTTAATGGCACGGCGGGCGATTTTCTACGCATGCTTCATCGCGTAGGGCAGGGCTGTGGGGCGCGCGTGGCTTACGGCGTGCCCGTGGCTTGCGGCCGGCCCGGCGATGGATGCGTTACTGGATACGAGTTCGGCAGTAGGGGCAGACCTTCCAGTGCGCATCGAGCGGGCGATGGCAGCTGGGGCATACGTTGCGAACCTGCGTATCGCACACCGGGCAGACGACGAAGTCCTTCTCGATGGGCGCGCCGCACTGCGGGCAGGTGCCGTACTGGGCAAGCTGGCGCTCGCGCAGGGCCATGTCCAGCTCCTGCTCCTCGCGGTCGGACGCGTAGGAGTGCGGGCGCAGGACCAGGTAGGCAATGAGGCCTACAAACGGGATAAGGGCGATGATGCCCCATGCCACGTAGGCGCTGGCGCCGCGGCGGCGAGCGTCGATGAACACATAGACGACCGACAGCACATACAGGGCGATGATAAAGCCAACGAAGGCATAGACGACGCCCATAAGCTGCGGCGACATGAGCTCGGAGATGTACTTGGACATTACGGGTACCTTTCGGAATATTAACAGTCCGGTCAAGTTTACCACGGGGTTTGTTTATATGGGACTACGGCTGGGTACGGGGCTGGCGCGGACACAAACATCTCAATCTGTAACAGGTTGAAGCGGAATCCGGGTCCCAGATGTTACAGATCGAGACACAGGAGTCCCTCCCCGACTTCAATCTCAATCTGTAACAACTGGAACCCAAATCCTCAGCTTACTGTTACAGATCGAGACAAAACTTCAACGTGATAGCCGGCAGACGAGGTTGTCGACGTTGCCGGGTCTCCCCTCGTCTGCCGTTGGCGGGTGTTGCGGGGCTGTTCGCCGCATTGCCGCCGCACTGGGAGTGTGCGGACCGTAGGATAGTCTTATTGACGGCCTGTCAACTCTTCTGGGAGGCACTGTGACAGAAACGTTTGATATCGCGATTGTCGGCGCGGGCATCACCGGATGCGCCATCGCGCGGCAGCTCGCGCGATTTGACCTTTCCATTTGCGTGGTCGAGGCGACCAACGACATCGCGCTGGGTGCGTCGAAGGCCAACGGCGGCCTGGTGCATGCCGGCTACGATCCGACACCGGGCACGGTTAAGGCACAGGTCAACGCCCGTGGCTGCGAGTTGTACGGTACGTGGGCGCAGGAGCTGGACTTTCTGTTCTGCCGCACCGGGTCGATGGTGTTGGGCTTCAACGACGAGAACCGCGCGCATCTGGAGCAGCTGCGGAGCAATGGCCTTACCAACGGTGTGCCCGAGCTGTCAATCGTCGGACCCGACCGCATCCACGAGTTAGAGCCGCGCGCCAGTGCCGATGCAACGTGCGCGTTGTGGTGCCCCTCGACTGGGTTTGTCGACCCGTTTGAGGTTGCCATCGCCGCGCTGGAAAACGCCGTGGCCAACGGGGTGACGTTTATGCGGTCCGCTCCAGTGGAAGCGATTGAAGTCGCGGGCTCGGGCGACGACGCGCGCTTTACGCTGGCAACCCCCACTGGCATCGTGCGCTGCCGCTACCTGATCAACGCCGCAGGCAACGGAGCCGCGGACATCTCGCATATGGCCGGCGCCGAGGAGTTCCAGATGGTCTGGCGTCAGGGCAACATCGTGGTGCTGGACAAGGAGCCGCGCACGCTCATGCCGCTCTACCCCGTGCCGACGCCGGTGTCGAAGGGTGTTATCGTCACGGGCACCGTGCACGGCAACACCGTGATCACCGCGACGGCCGCCGTGCGCGAGCCGGGCGACACGCAGACCTATGCGAGCGATGTAAACGCGCTGCTGACCGGTGCACGCAAGCTGGTGCCCGATCTGGATACGCGCCGCGTGGTGCGCGCATTTGCCAGCGGGCGTCCGGTCATTCAAGGAACGAACGACTTCTTTATTGGACAGTCGGCCGTGGTGCCGGGGCTGTTCCAGGCGGCGGGCATTCAGTCGCCGGGTGTGGCAAGCGCGCCGGCCATTGCCGAGCGCATGGAGCTTGTGATGCGCGAGGCGGGCGTGGAGCTGCACGAGCGGGAGGACTGGAACCCAATTCGCTGCGCGCCGGACGACTTTGACCGCGCACCGCTTGCGCGCAAGGAAGAGCTGATCGAGTCCGACCCCGCATGGGGACAGATCGTCTGCCGCTGCGAAACGGTGCCCGAGGCAGAGATCGTTGCCGCGATTCGACGCCGCCCGGGCGCGGTTTCGGTCGAAGGCGTCAAGCGCCGCTGTCATGCCGGCATGGGTCGATGCCAGAGCGGATTTTGTCAGAGCCGCGTGGTGGCGATCCTAGCACGCGAGCTAGACTGCGACCCCAGCGAGGTGCTGTTGGAGGATGCCGGATCTTGGTTGGTTGAGGGACCGCTGAAGGGGGTGCGCTAGGATGGCGGAATTCAAATCGAGCGCGGTTGATTGCGGCGTCGTAGAAGCCGTACAAACGCAAGCCTTCGACGTGGTCGTTATCGGCGGCGGACCTGCCGGCATGGCGGCCGCGCTGGCCGCTCATAAGGCCGGAGCGCGCGTGGCCATCGTGGAGCGCGAGCAGCACCTGGGCGGAATCCTCCGCCAGTGCATCCACCCCGGCTTTGGCCTGTCGCACTTTAGACAGGAGCTCACCGGTCCCGAGTACGCGCAGCGCTTTATTGACCAGGTGCACGCAACCGACATTGCGCTGTTCCTGAACAGCATGGTGATTGGGATTGATTCAGGCAAACCTGCGGAAGACAACGCGGTCCATACCGTCACGCTCATGAGTCGCAACGGCATGTTACAGCTCACCGGACGCGCGATCGTCCTTGCCATGGGGTGCCGCGAGCGCACGCGCAGCGAGATCAAGATCCCCGGCAGCCGACCCGCCGGCGTGTTTACGGCGGGCCTGGCGCAGCGATACATCAATATCGAAAACCTCAAACCCGGTTCGCGCGCCGTCATTTTGGGCTCGGGCGACATCGGGCTGATCATGGCGCGCCGCTGCACGCTCGAGGGGATTTCGGTTGAGGGCGTCTACGAGCTCATGCCGTACGCCAACGGTCTGCGCCGCAACGTCAAGAACTGCCTTGACGACTTTGGCATTCCGCTGCACCTGTCCACCACCGTCACGCGTGTGATCGGACACGATCGCGTGGAAGCAGTCGAGGTGAGCCAAGTCGACGAGAGCCTGGCGCCCATTCCGGGGACCGAGCGCGTTGTTCCGTGCGACACGCTACTGCTTTCGGTGGGTCTGATACCCGAGAACGAGCTTTCGGTTGCCGCGGGCGTTGAACTTGACCCGCGCACGCGCGGCGCAGTGGTGGACCAGAGCCTGCAGACGGGCGTGCCGGGCATCTTTGCCTGCGGCAATGTGCTGCATGTGCACGACCTAGCCGACAACGTGACGACCGAGTCCGAGAGGGCTGGCGCAGCTGCGGCGGCGTACGCGCTGGGGACCGGTGCGGGCGCCGTTCCGGGCTGCGAGCTTACGGTCTCCCCTGCTGGCATCGCGGGATACGCGCTGCCGGGACGCATTACGGCCGCGGCGCTTACCAAGCTCAACTTCCGCGTGCGCCGACCCGTCGACGCCGCCCGCGTGAAGATCTTGGCCGACGGCGAGGAACTGTTCGCCGGCAAGGTCCGCGCGTTTAAGCCAAGCGTTATGGAAAGCTTCCCACTGCCGGCAAAGGTGATTCAGCGCGCACTCGACCTAGGTGCTAGCGAAATTTTCCTGTCCGTCGATCCCGTCGAGGAGGCATAGACTATGAGCGATAACGTGATCGAAACGCTGCAGTTCAACTGCACGACCTGCCCATCCGAGTGCCTTCTGACCGTAGAGGTGGAGCGCGACGCCAATGGCGCCGTGGTGGAAGTGCGCTCCGTAACCGGCAACAACTGCCCGCGCGGCGATAAGTTCGCACATCAGGAGCTCACCTGTCCCACGCGCGTGCTCACGACGACCGTGGCCGTCTCCGGCGGCGACGAGACGCTGCTGCCTGTGCGCACGGCTGAGGCCATCCCGCTAGAACTTCACGCCCAAGCCATGGACCTCATCCGCGGCCTGGTCGTCGAAGCTCCCATCCGCATGGGAGATGTCGTGCTAAAGAACCTCCTAGACACCAACATCAACCTCATCGCCAGCATGGACATCGACCGAGTCAAAGTAGCTAATTAGGGACGGGGCTCTTTTAGCTACCCCGCCATCCACCCCGCCCCTCCTCAATTGCGGTGAAATAGTTCCTGATTTCCGCCAAACCCCGGCATCCAGGAACTATTCCACCGCAACCATCCTTGGAATCGGTATTTAGCTTGTGCCTACTTTAGTGTCATTTCAATACTATGCCGGATTACGGGGCTGATTCGGAGACCCCCATCCATACCGGCCATTTTCAATTTTTGACAAGCCCTCTACATGCGGTTTTAATTTCGCGATTTTTGCCATGGTCAAGTAATACAGGTCCAGCCCCGTAATCCGCCATACTTTTGAAACCAGCCCATTTGGGACGGGCCTCTTTTAGCTACTTTTGCCCGAACGTTCGCTAGACAGCCCATGCTAAGGAGTGTCCCAAGGTGCCGGCATAAAAGGAACGTCCCTATGTGCCGGGCTTGGGATACCATGGTGGCACCCTAGCGAAAGGACGATGTATGGCACATGTCGATGACCAGCGTGTGGCGCACGTGCTTGATGCGCTCGAGGCTCAGCACCCCGGCGCACAGCTGCTCGTAAACGACCCGTGGTCGATTTACTATCTGACCGGTTTTTATGCCGATATGTTCGAGCGTTTTTGCGGCGTGCTGCTCGCACGCGATAGCGAACCTGTGATCTTGGTCAACGCGCTGCATCAGCTGCCCGAGTACGACAATGCCCGCGTTGCCTACCACACCGATACCGATGTCGTGGCCGACGCCATCGCGAGTGAGATCGACCCGACCAAACCACTCGGCATCGATACCGTCATGCGCTCTGGCTTTTTGATGCCGCTCATGGAGCGCCACGCAGCCAGCGAGTTTTTCCTGGGCGACTTTGCCGTCACCGCCGCGCGCACCCACAAGGATGACGCCGAACAGGAGCTCATGCGCGCGTCCTCGGCCGCTAACGACGCCGTGATGGCCGACGCCATCAAGCTCGTCCACGAAGGCGTGACGGAGCGCGAGATTGCCGACCAGATGCTCGGCCTGTATCGCAAGCACGGCTGCGAGGGCTTTAGCTTTCCGCCCATCGTGAGCTTTGGTGCTAACGCCGGCGACCCGCACCACGAGCCCGACGACACCGTGCTCAAGCGCGGCGACGTAGTGCTGTTCGACATTGGCGGGCGTCATCGCAACTACTGCTCGGACATGACGCGCACGTTCTTTTGGGGCGATCCGGACGAGGAGACGGCGCGCATCTACGACATCGTGCGCCGCGCCAACGAGGCCGCCGAGGCACTCATCGCACCGGGTGTGCGCATGTGCGACCTGGACCGCGCCGCGCGCGACGTGATTGAGGATGCGGGCTATGGGCAGTACTTTACGCACCGCGTGGGACACTCGATCGGCCTGCAGGACCACGAGCCGGGCGACGTCTCGCTCGTCAACGAGCAGGTCGTAGAGCCGGGCATGACGTTCTCCATCGAGCCGGGCATATACCTCCCCGGCCGCACCGGCGTCCGCATCGAGGACCTGGCCCTGGTTACCGAGACCGGCGTCGAGATTCTCAACGCCTACCCCCACGATCCGCTCCGCCTAGACTAGCCAATGTGACAAAGGGACAGCCCCTTTGTCACATTGCGATTACGTCGCGCCACAAAAACGGGCTATCTACTACGTTTAACCCGCATGGGTCGACCATGCGGGTCTTTTTTGAAAACTGGCAAGCCTTTTACCTGCGGTTTTGATTTCACGATTTTCCGTGTGGTCGAGGGTAACCTGTCAAACGTAGTAGATAGGCCCATTTCGTGACAAGCGAGTCAACTCGGGGTACAGGGCAGCTAAAAAAGCCCCGTCCCGAATTGGCTGCTTTTGAGTTGCGGTGATATACGGACTGTTTGGGGCTCCTGGCTTGTAAAACAGTCCCTATTTCACCGCAACTGATGAGGGGATGGGTTAACGGAGCAAGCCGGCCACTTCGCCGGCTAGGGTGATGGTGCCGGCTGCCACGAAGGACTCGCCCGCGGCATCGAAGGCAGCGAGGGCCTCGGACACGCTGGGGTACACGCCGGCGAGTTTATCGGTATCCACCAGGGCAGCAAGCTCCTCTGCCGGCAGGGCGCGGTCGGAATCGGTCTGGGTCACAACCACGCGCGGGAAAGCCGGGATCAACACGTCAACGATGCCGGCCACATCCTTGTCGGCCAGCGCGGCACACAGCAGCGTGGGGCGGTTCTCCACGCACGGATCGATCTCGTCCAGCGCGCTTACAAAGTTCTCGCAGCTCTGAGGGTTATGGCAGGCATCGATCAACTTGAGCGGATCAGTTCCCAGCACATCAAATCGGCCCGGCGTGGGGCAACCCATAAGCGAGGCGTCGAGCGCATCGTGGTCGAGCTCGCGACCCAGATAGCCCTCGCAGAGCATAATCGCGCACGCGGCATTCTGCGGCTGATACGCCGGCTTGACCATGCTCGACGTATAGATCGCGCGCGGCGTGGTGCAGCTAAACTCAACCGTGTCGCCCACATGCGCAGGCACCTTGGTCGTGGCATGGCTCACCACGAGCGGCACGATGCCGCACTCGCGACAACGCGCATCCATCACGCGCTGAACACTCGCCTCATGCGTGCCCTCGCCCAGTACAACCAGGCGCCCGGGTTTAATGACCGCAGCCTTCTCCCCCGCAATGGCCTCGAGCGTATCGCCCAAAATACGTGTGTGATCGAGCCCAATGCCTGCAATGGCCACGGCGACAGGATCGGTCGCACTCGTAGCATCCCAGCGTCCGCCCATGCCGACCTCAAGCACGGCCACGTCCACGCAAGCCTCGGCAAACACCACCAGTGCAGCAGCCGTCAGCAGGTCAAACGGCGTGATGGTATAGGCGCGCTCCCCCGCCGCCACACGGCGCGCATTCACGCGATGTCCCGCCTCAACAGCGGCCGAAACGCCACGGGCAAACGCCTCATCGCTCACAACACGCCCATCGACCTCCATGCGCTCGGGATAGCGCACCAGCTGCGGCGACGTATACAGCGCGGTCTTGAGCCCCTCGCCGCGAAGAATGGCGGCCGAAAAACGCGTGGTCGAAGTCTTGCCATTGGTACCGGCAACCTGAATGCAATCGAAATACTCGTCCGGACGCCCCAGCACATCGAGCATATCGACAACCGTCTCAAGCAGAGGCCCAGCATCCCCAGAAATCCGCCCCGTATCAGCAGCCAGCCCAACAGCCTCATCAAACGAAAGCAACTCAAACGAGAACGGAACGACATAAGACCCAGAACGCTTAGCCATAACCCAAAGTCCCCCATAACAGAAAAAGAGGCCCACCAAAAAGAATGAGCCCCTCGCGTTGACAATATCAGCCTTTACCCGATTGCAGCGAGATCAAAGCCACAACCAAGTGGCCCCAACCTACCAGTTGCAAACAACCACGTAAACGAACTAGGAGCGGCCCGATGCTTTGCTCGCCGCAAGTTCCGCACGCAAAGGACAGCACTTAATGTGCTGTCCGTCTTGCGCAGGACTGTCCGCAGTAGCGAGCAAAGCGTCGGGACGCGCCCCTCAGTAGGATCTACGAGAAGTCAGCAACCTGAGCAGTCAGCGCCGCCAGGATCTCCTTGAGCTCAGCTGCACGGTCCCTCTTCTTCTGGACCACCGCAGGCGCGGCCTTGGCCACAAAGCCCTCGTTGGCAAGCGTCTTCTCGCAGCCGGCGAGCTCCTTCTGAGCCGCGGCAATCTCCTTCTCAAGGCGTGCCTTCTCGGCCGAAAGATCAACCTTGCCCTCGAGCACCACAAAGACCTCGACGCCGCTATCGACCACGGCGATGCTCGCAGCCGGCTTCTCAACGTCGGTACCCATGACCAGCGAAGCGGTGTTTGCCAGCGGCTCGATGGTCGAGCGCAGGCTCTCGAGCTTCTCGATGTCCTCGGCACCGGCGCGCACGACCACGTCGAGCTCGGCCTTGGGGCTCAAGCGATAACGCGAACGCGTGGCGCGGGCGGCAGACACGACGGCGCGGCACAGCTCAAACGCGCGCTCGGCATCCTCGTCGACATACTTGGCATAGTCGGCGGGCTCGGGCCACTTGGCGATCATGAGCGCCTCGGCGCGGTCCACGTTGCCCTCGGCATCCAGGTCGAGCACGCTTGCCGGCATGTTGTCCCAGATCTCCTCGGTGACAAACGGCATAAGCGGGTGCATCAGGCGAATGGAGGTGTCGAGCACAAAGATCAGGTTGCGCTGCGCCTGCAGACGGCCCTCGCCCTTCAGGCGGGCCTTGGTGACCTCGACGTACCAGTCGCAGACTTCGTTCCAGAAGAACTGCTGCACGCCACGGGCCATGTCGCCAAAGGTGTAGTTCTCGATGCCCTCGGTGACCATCTTGACGGCCTTGGCCAGACGGCTGAACATCCAGGCGTCGGCCGGCGTCTCCACGACGGGCTCGCCGGGCGTGTAGCCCTCCATGTTCATAAGCAGGAAGCGGCTGGCGTTCCAGATCTTGGTGACGAACGACTTGGCCTGCTCGGTGCGCGGGCTGTCGATGAGCTTCTTGGTCTTCTTGTCGATGTTCGCGTCGAACTTGACGTCCTGGTTGTTGGTGCACAGCGTGAGCAGGTTGTAGCGCATGGCGTCGGCGCCGTACATACCGATGAGGTCCATGGGATCAACGCCGTTGCCCTTGGACTTGGACATGCGGCTGCCGTCCTTGGCCAGGATCGTCGGGTAGATGACGACGTCCTTAAACGGCACCTCGTCCAGGAAGTACAGCGAGCTCATGACCATGCGGGCGACCCACAGCGCGATGATGTCGCGCGCGGTGACGAGCGCCGTCGTGGGGTGATGACCCTCGAGCAGCTCCGGCTTTTGCGGCCAGCCCTGCGTGGCAAAGGTCCACAGCTGCGAGCTGAACCAGGTGTCCAGCACGTTCTCGTCCTGATGCACGTGATGGCCGCCGCACTTGGGGCACACGTCGGTGTCCTCAGTAAGAGCGTCCTCCCAGCCGCAATCCTCGCAGTAGAACACGGGAATGCGGTGGCCCCACCACAGCTGGCGGCTGATACACCAGTCCTTAAGGTTCTCCATCCAGGTGGTGTAGGTCTGCGTCCAGCGCGCGGGGTGGAAGGTAACCTTGCCGGAGTTGACGGCGTCGAGCGCAGGTCCCTTGAGCTTGTCGACGGCGACGAACCACTGCTCGGACAGCCACGGCTCCAGCGCGGAGTCGCAACGGTAGCAGTGCATGACGGAGTGATCGAGGTCCTCGACGTGATCGAGCAGGTCGTGCTCCTCGAACCACTTGATGACGGCCTCGCGGCACTCGTCGCGGTTCATGCCGGTGAACTCACCGTAGCCCTCGACGACCACCGCGTGCTCGTCGAAGATGTTGATCTGCGGCAGGTCGTGGGCCTGGCCCATGGCGTAATCGTTGGGGTCGTGGGCCGGGGTGACCTTAACAAAGCCGGAGCCAAAGTTGGCGTCGACGTGCCAATCCTCAAAGATAGGAATCTCGCGGTCCACGATGGGGAGCTTGACGGTCTTACCCACAAAGGCGGCCTTCTCGGGGTCCTTCGGGGAAACGGCAACGCCCGTGTCGCCGAGCATAGTCTCGGGGCGCGTGGTGGCGACGACGATGTAGTCCTGGCCGTTGACCGGCTCGGTCAGCGGGTAACGCAGGTGCCACAGGTGGCCCTTCTCGTCCTTATACTCGGCCTCGTCGTCCGAGATGGCGGTGGTGCAGTTGGGGCACCAGTTGACAATGCGCTTGCCGCGGTAGATCAGGCCGTCGTGATACCAGTCGCAGAACACCTTGCGCACGGCCTGGGCGTAGTCCTCGTCCATGGTGAAGCGCTCGTTATCGAAGTCGACGGAGCAGCCCATGCGCTTGATCTGCTCGACGATGATACCGCCGTACTCGTGGGTCCAGTCCCAGCAGGCGTCAACAAACTTATCGCGGCCGATCTCCAGGCGGCTGATGCCCTCGCTCTTGAGCTTCTTGTCGACCTTGGTCTGCGTGGCAATACCGGCGTGATCGGTACCGAGCACCCAGCGCGTGGACTTGCCGCGCATGCGGGCCATACGAATGATGGCATCCTGGATGGAGTCGTCGGTGGCGTGACCCATGTGGAGCTTGCCGGTCACGTTGGGAGGCGGAATGGTGACGGTGCAGTCGCCCACGCCCTCACGGCGCTTGTAGTAGCCGCCGTCGAGCCACTTCTGCAGGATCGCCGGCTCGTTGGTCGACGGATCGTAGTTCTTGGGCATTTCTTCCATATATCTCTCCCTGTCCCGCCGGGGAGGAATGTAGGCCCGATTTTCGCTCGGTCAGGTCCTGACTCGCTCGAAGACCACATTAAGTGGTCTTCGGCTCGTGCGGAATCTACGAAAATCGGGCCTACATTCCTCCCCTTAGGTATCGATTACTTCAGTCTGTAATGACTTCGCTGAGGCTTAAACAAACACACAGAATAACACAGGTAGTTGGGGTTATTGCGCATATATAAAATAGCCTCCGACCGCAGGTGGTCAGAGGCTATTTGCAAACACGTTTTGGCAGGTTTTAGCCGTAGATGCGTTGGGGCTGTTCGGTGCCCTTTACGGAGGCTTCGGTCACGATGACCTTGGCGACACCCTCCTCGCTGGGGAGGTCGAACATCGTCTGCTGCAGCACGTCCTCGCAGATGGAACGCAGGCCGCGGGCGCCGGTCTTGCGGGCGAGCGCCATGCGGGCGATCTCGTGCAGGGCGGCGTCCTCAAACTCAAGCTCAACGTCCTCGAGCTGGAACATCTTGCGGTACTGACGTACCACGGCGTTCTTGGGCTCGGTTAGGATCGACACCAGGTCGTCCTCGTCGAGCGCCTGCGTCTGGGTGACGACGGGCGTACGTCCCACAAACTCGGGGATCATGCCAAAGGCGTTGAGATCCTGCGGGAGCACCTGATGCAGCAAGTCGTTCTCGTCAACCGAGGTGGGGCCGGCGATCTCGGAGTTAAAGCCCACGCCCTTGTTGCCCACGCGATCGGCGATGATCTTGTCCAGACCAACAAAGGCACCACCGCAGATGAACAGGATGTTGGTCGTGTCGATCTGCAGCAACTCCTGCTGGGGATGCTTGCGGCCGCCGGTGGGCGGAACGCTTGCCACCGTGCCCTCAAGAATCTTAAGCAGCGCCTGCTGAACGCCCTCGCCAGAAACATCGCGGGTGATGGAAAGGTTCTCGGCCTTGCGGGCGATCTTGTCGATCTCGTCCACGTAGATAATGCCAACCTGCGCACGCTCAATATCGCCATCGGCGGCGTTGATGAGCTTGAGCAGGATATTCTCCACGTCCTCGCCCACGTAACCGGCCTCGGTGAGCGCGGTGGCGTCGGCGATGGCAAACGGCACCTCGAGGATGCGCGCAAGCGTCTGGGCGAGCAGGGTCTTGCCGGTACCGGTGGGACCGAGCAGCAAAATGTTGGACTTGGCGAGCTCCACCTCGTCCATATCATCGTCGAACTGCGAGCCAACGCCGTCGTCAAAGGCAGACACCGCGGCGCCGCCCTCGATCACGCGGCGATAGTGGTTGTACACGGCCACCGACATGGCACGCTTGGCGTCCTCCTGGCCCATGACATAAGCCGAAAGCTCGTCATAGATCTCGTGCGGCGTCGGCACGTGCGTGATGACCTGGCGATCGTCCTCGAGCTCAAAACCCTCGGTCTCGGGGTCCACGGCAGGCTGGGATGCAGCCTGGCCGTGGTCGTTGAGGAAGCCCGGCAGCTTGCCGTTGCGGGCGGCGTCCATAAAGTCCGAAGCCAGCGACTCCTCCAGAATCTCGGAACAGGCGGCGACGCACTCGTCGCAGATAAAGATATTGGTCGGACCCTTAACAAGGCGACGGACCTGTCCCTGCTCTTTTCCGCAGAAGGAGCAGCGGATGGGGTTGCCGTTCTCGTCAAAGTTGTCCTGCATGTTTCCCGCCATCCTAGGCGTCCTTCGCGGCGAGATCGCGCGAGGTGACGATACGGTCGATCAGACCGTAGTCGAGGGCCTCGGCAGCGGTCAGGTAGTTGTCGCGCTCGGTGTCGGCCTGGACCTTCTCAATGGGCTGGCCCGATGCGTCGGACAGAATCTGGTTGAGCTCGCGGCGGGTCTTCTTGATCTCCTCGGCCACGATCTCGATCTCGGTCTGCTGGCCCTGGGCACCGCCGCTGGGCTGGTGAATCATAACCTTGGAGTGCGGCAGGCAGAAACGCTTGCCCTTGGCGCCGGCCGAAAGCAGCACGGCGGCCATGGATGCGGCCATGCCCACGCAGATGGTGGAGACCTGCGGCTTGATGAAGTTCATGGTGTCCAGAATCGCCAGGCCGGAGTAAACCTCGCCACCGGGCGAGTTGATATAGAGCGAGATATCCTTCTCGGCATCCTGGCTCTCAAGATGCAGCAGCTGGGCAACGACCAGGTTGGCGCTGACGGAGTTGATCTCCTCGCCTAAGAAGATGATGCGGTCGTTGAGCAGGCGCGAATAGATATCGTAGCTGCGCTCGCCGCGCGGCGTCTGCTCGATAACGTATGGCACGAGGGCGGAATCGAACTTGGCGATCATACGCATCTCCATTTCTCTCTTGCGGACCAAATTGGTTCTAGATAAACGTACGGTGCCCGCATGCTATGCATTGGCTGGCACCGTACGAAGCAACCGGATAACCGGTGTATAACTTTACCCCATCACGGGCGCACGCATGCGCTCGCGGGCAAGGTGGCGAGAATTACTCGGCGTCCTTGGCGGTCTCGTCGACCTCGGTCACCTTGGCGTTCTCGACCAGGTGGTCGACGGCCTTGGAGCGACGGATGGACTCGCGGACAGCAGGCATGCGGCCATCGGCGATGAACTCAGCCTTGGAAGCCTCGACGTCCTTGACGCCAGCCTTCTCGAACTCGGCGTTGATGTCGTCCTCGGTGACCTCAATCTTGAGCTCACGGGCAAGGGCGTCCAGAGCCAGGGACTCGCGGGCGACGTCGTTGGCCTGCTTGTGCAGGTCGCCGATGAACTGCTCCATGGTCAGACCGGAAGCGGGCAGCCAGGTGTCCAGCGTCATGCCGCGGGCAGCGAGGTTGGACAGGAAGTTCTGGCCAAGCTCCTCAAAGACGGACTGCTCGTAGTCGGCATCCATCTCGTCGAGCTGCAGGCGCTCGGCGAGAGCGGAGACGCAACGGTTCTCCTTCTCGGCCGGCAGGCGGGAAGCCTTGTCCTGCTCGATCTCGATCTTGATGGCGTCGCGCATAGCGTCGATGCTGTCGAAGCCAAAGTCGGACTTGACGAGCTCGTCGGTGAGCTCGGGGGCGTTGCGGACCTTGATGCCCTTGACGGTGACCTCGACGGTGTGGGTCTCGGCCTCCTCGCCCTCCTCGACCTCGTCGGTCCAGGTGACGGTCTTGACGTCGTCAACGTTAGCGCCGATCAGGGCCTCGTTGAACTCCTTGGGGTTGCTGTCGCTACCGGCGATGAGCATGCGGCCCTCGGCGGCAAAGTTGTCGGCGTTCTCGACGGCCTTGAGATCGACGGTGACGTAGTCCTCGGCCTCGACGGCGCGACCCTCGACGTCCTCGAAGGTGGCACGGTAGTTGAGAAGCATCTCGACCTGGTTGTTGATCTCGGACTCGGTGACCTCCGCAGGGGGCATCTCGATCTCGACGGCGTCGAAGGAGGAGAGCTCGGCAGCAGGACGCAGGGAGAACTCGACGGTGTAGGTGTAGTCCTCGTGATCCTTGGCGAGGTCGAGCTCCTTGTAGTCACCGCTCTTGGTGGGGACGATGTCCAGCTCGTTGAGGACGGCGGGCTCGTTGGCGGCGATCAGGTCGTTGGTGGCCTGAGCGAGGGTAGCCTCGGCGCCAAGTGCGGAGTCGATGACCGGACGGGGAGCCTTGCCGGCGCGGAAGCCCGGGAAGCGGTACTTCTTGGCGGTATCCTTGTAGGCCTTCTTAATCGCGGCGTCGACGTCGGCGGCCGGGATGGTGACCGTAGCGGTGAGCTTGGCGTCCTTGACGTCAGAAGCGGTGATGTTCAACACGTTCCTCCTCATACTGCCCAGCTTATCTGAGGTGCTGGTACCTTTATGCAACAAAGTGTCGCGACGGCCAAGGCCGACGCTGGTGCGTTGGTGCGGGCGAAAGGACTCGAACCTTCACGGGAATCCCACCAGAACCTAAATCTGGCGCGTCTACCAATTCCGCCACGCCCGCATGAGCGCACAGACTAGGAATGATAGCAGATACGAACGGCAAGCGCACGCACACCTTTTACAGGCTCACGACCTCACCACGAGTCCAAGCCAACAGAGCGCACGCCACCCCATCTCATAAGTTGCGGTGGAATAGTTCCTGTTTGGGGCTCCAGTCCTCCAAAACAGGAACTATTCCACCGCAACTTCGGTGGGACCCGGCAGTCTGGCGGTGCTGGCCATGCGCCGGAAAGCGTGTCCCGGTTTGGCGTCTTGGAATGGGATGGGGTTTCCGCAAGAAGGCTCAACCGGAAAGCGTGTCCCATTCTGAGCCAGAATTATGGGATGCACTTTCCACTTGAGGCATCAACCGGAAAATGCATCCCAGTTTGACGCCTCAAAATGGGTCGCGCTTTCCGCGAAGGGCTTCAAAAGGAAACTGCATCCCAGATTTCGGTTGAAAAGTGGGCTGCAGTTTCCCCGGGCTAGGCAATGAGCGGGTACAGCGCCTCCTCGCCTACTCCCCCAGCAGGGCCTTCTCGGGCGTGATCGGCAGCGAGCGCACCTGGTGGCCGGTGGCGTGCGCCACGGCCGAGGCAACGGCGGCGAGCGGCGTGTTGATGACGACCTCGCCGATCGACTTGGCGCCAAACGGGCCCGTCGGCTCGTAGCTCGGCTCAAAGGCCACGCGGATGCTGCCGATATCCAGGCGCGTGGGCAGCTTGTAGCTCATAAAGTTGCCGGTACGCAGGCGACCGCGGTCGTCGTGCTCCACGATCTCGTAGAGCGCGTGGCCGATACCCTGAGCAATGCCGCCCTCGGCCTGGACGCGCGCGAGCGCCTCGTTGATCACGGTGCCGCAGTCGACGGCCGCCGCGTAGTCCACCACGGTCACCTTGCCGGTGGCCTTGTCGACCTCGACCTCGGCAATGCCGGCCATAAACGGCGGAGGCGAAACGGGCAGGCAGGCAGAGGCATGCGAGGTGAGCGCGTCGCCGCCCGCGATGTTCTTGACGCACAGGTTGGCGAAGTCGCGCAGCGTGAGGTAGCGGTTCTGCTCGCGTGCGGCACGCTCGTCGGACAGGCGCACGTACTGACCATCAAAGACCACGTCGGCGGCGTCCACGTCCCACATCTGGGCGGCCTTGGCGCAAATCTTCTCGCGCAGCTCGGCTGCAGCGTTCTTGGCGGCGAGGCCCGTCACGTAGGTACCGGAGCTTGCGTACGAGCCGGCGTCGAACGGCGACACGTCGGTGTCAACGCCGCGCACCACGATCAGCGAGCTTTCAACGCCCAGCTCCTCGGCGGCAATCTGCGCCAGGATCGTGTCGACGCCCATGCCGTTATCAGTGGCGCCGGTCGAAAGCGTAATAAAGCCATCCTCTTCCAGGCGCATATCGATGCCGGCGATATCCACGTTGGAGATACCCGAGCCCTGCATAGTGAGCGCGCAGCCCAAGGCGCGCACGCGGTCGCCCAGGTCCACGGCCAGCGGCTTGTCGCGCCAACCGATCATGTCCATCGCGCGCAGCAGGCAGCGGTCGAGCGCGCAGGCATTGAGCTTCTCGTTGTAGTACTGCGGCATGATCTCGCCCTCGCGCACGATGTTCTTAAGGCGCAGGTCGGCGGGGTCCATGTGCAGCATGTCGGCGAGCTCGTTGGCGGCACTCTCTACGGCAAACTGGCCCTGGGTGGCACCGTAACCGCGATACGCGCCGCCGCGGTTGGTGTTGGTGTAGACGGCGTCCCACCTAAAGCGGCTTGCCTTCACGTGGTTGTAGATGGGCAGGCTCTTGTGGCCCGAAAGCCCGATCGTCGTGGTGGCATGCTCGCCGTACGCACCGGCGTTGGACAACGTATGCAGGTCGATGGCCGTGATGGTGCCGTCGTTCATGGCGCCCAGCTTAACGGTCATCTGCATCTGATGGCGCGAGTTGCCCGCAGTGATGGTCTCCTCACGGGTGTAGCAGCAGTAACTCGGACGGCCGGTCTGCTGGGTCACAAACGCAACAAAGATCTCGCAGCAGCCCGTCTGCTTGGAGCCAAAGCCGCCGCCGATGCGCGGCTTAATGACCTGCACCTGCGACTGCGGGATATCGAGCGACTGCGCGACCATGCGGCGCACGTGGAAGGGCACCTGCGTAGAAGTGGTCACCGAAATGCGGCCGAAGGCGTCGGTCGTCGCGAAGGCGCGGAAGGTTTCCATGGGCGCGGTCTGCGTGGCCTGGCTGGTGTAGGTGCGGGTGAAGACGATGTCGCTCTGGGCGAAGGCCTCGTCAAGGTCGCCAAAGTCGCTCGTGCCGCTGCACACCAGGTTGCGCGGAACGTCGCCGCCCTGCGGGAACATAAAGGTCACGTCGCCCTCGGGGTGAACCACGATGTCGTTATCGAGCGCCTGGGTAAAGTCGAGTAGGGGCTCGAGCACCTCGTAGTCAACCTTGATGAGCTTGAGCGCCTTGTCGGCGGCCTCCTCGGTCTCGGCGGCGACGATCGCCACCTCCTCGTTTTGGTAACGGACGAGGTTCTCGAGAATCAGGCGGTCGTAGGGACTCGGCTGCGGATAGCTCTGACCAGCGATGGTAAAGCGGCGCTGGGGCACGTCCTCGTAGGTGTAGACGCCCACCACGCCGGGCACCTTCAGGGCGCGCGACGTATCAATGGAGCGGATCTTGGCGCGGGCATAGGGGCTGCGCTTGAGCTTGACGATCAGGGTGCCGGCGGGCACCAGGTCGCCCGTGTAGACGGGACGGCCCTCGAGCAGCGCCCTCGAGTCCTTCTTGGGCTGCTTGTGGGTGATCTGCTTGTAGGAGACGCCGTCGCAGCTGGTGTTATTGACCGGCAGCTCGGGCATCTCGAAGCCCACCTGCACGCCGGACTCGTTGAGAAAGCGCACAATGGCGCGCAGCTGGCTCTCGTAGCCGCTGCAACGGCAGAGGTTGCCGGCGAGCTGGCGCGAGAGCTCCTCGCGCGTGGCGACGAGGCTCGGGTCCTCCTTGGCGGCGCGGGCAAGCGCCAGCACGTTCATGATAAGGCCGGGGGCGCAAAAACCGCACTGCTCGGCGCCTTCAGCAGCCATTGCACGGGCCAGTGCCTCGGATTCGGCCTTGAGGCCCTCGAGCGTGGTGATGGTGTGGCCCTCGACGCGCGCGGCGGGAACCGAGCAGCTCAGCACCGGGTCGCCGTCGAGCCACACTGTGCACAGGCCGCAGTTGGTAGTCTCGCAGGCGCAGCGCACCGACGCACAACCCTGCTCGCGCAGCAGCGCAAAGAGCATGGTATCGGGGGCAATCTGAACCTTGACCTTACGGCCGTTGAGCGTAAAGGAAAGATCGATGAGTTTGGCAGCCATTAGCGCACCTCGCTAGAATCGACGCCGGGCACGCGGCGGCAGGAATACTCGTCCGTGGCGAACTTAGGAATCTGCACGGTCTCGAGCTCGCGGGCAAGCGCGGCAGAAAGCTCGATGCCGGCGGCGCGGCGCACGGCCTGGATGGCGAGCGGAGCCGAGATGCGGCGCCGATAGTCAGCCGAGCCCCACAGGTTGGTGCCGTAGCTCAGCGCGCGTACGGACGCGGCAAGGGCGCGAAGCTCGTCCTCGGAAGGCTGCTCGCTGGTAAGGCCGCACGCCTCGCCCTGCAGCAGGGTCGCGCGCAGCGGGCGGGCGCCCACGGTGACATGCCAGCTGTTGTCCCACCAGGCGGCGGTGACGTTTAAGGAGGGGAAGTCGGTCGCGGCCTTGCGCACGGCCTCGTAGCTCGCACGGTAGTCGTGCTTGACGACCACGATGTGCTCGATCACGTCGCGCACGTAGCCCATGTCCACGAACTCGGCGAGCGGCACGCGGCCGGCGCCCGTCAGCTCAACATAGGAATCGAGCGCGAGGAAGGCGGAGAGAACGTCCGAGAAGCCAAAGCGACCGTAGATGCTGCCGCCCACCGTGGCGGTATTGCGCAGCTGCACGCCCACGATATCGTGGACGGCGAACTCAAAGACATGGTTGACAAGCGCGTTGAGCTCGGCATGGCGCTCGAGCTGGCGCAGGGTACACATGGCACCGATGCGAAACTCGGTCTCGGTCTCCTCGATCTGATCGAGTCCGCAGGCCGAAAGGTCAATCGCCGTCGCCACGCGACGCGAACCCAGGCGCATCCAGATGCCGCCGCCCACAATCTTGTTGTTGCGGTTCTTCTGTAAGAGCTCATAGGCTTCGGCCGCGTTTCCAACACGGACGTAGGTACCGAACTTGAGCACGTTCTCCCCCATCTCTTTACTTGTCCAGTACTTTTAAGTGTACCAAACGAGGGGCCGCACACCGTTTTAGGACAAAATCCACCCACCCATCCATAACTTGCGGTGATATACGGACTGATTAGCCGTTCTGGAACGCAAAACAGTCCGTATATCACCGCAAGTTATGAGGAGTCCTCCGGGATAGAAAAGGCTCCCAGCCAGATAGTTGGGAGCCTTATCGCATGCTATATCGAGCGAAGATTTAGCAGACGCCTTGGGCGAGCATAGCGTCGGCGACCTTCAGGAAGCCGGCGATGTTGGCGCCCATGACAAAGTTGCCCTCCTGGCCATACTCCTTGGCGGTGTCGTCCACGTTGTGGAACATGCCGCGCATGAGCTGCTCGAGCTTGCCGTCGACCTCCTCGAAGGTCCAGGACAGGTGCTCGGCATTCTGGCTCATCTCCAGGCCGGACACGAGCACGCCGCCGGCGTTGGCAGCCTTACCGGGCATAAAGGCGACGCCGTTCTCCTGGAAGTAAGTCGTGGCCTCGATGGTCGTGGGCATGTTCGCGCCCTCGCCGACCACCTTGCAGCCGTTGGCGACGAGCGCCTGGGCGTCCTCGAGCAGCAGCGTGTTCTCGCGAGCGCAGGGCAGCGCGATATCGCAGGGCAGCTGCCACACGCCGCGGCCGTCGCCCTCGTGCCACACTGCGTTGGGCTTCTCGTCAACGTACATAGCGAGTGTAACGCCCTTGTCGTGGCCGGAGCGCTTCTTGTTGTAGACGTGCTCGAGCACGGTGTAGTCGATGCCGTCGGGATCCTCGACCCAGCCGTGAGTATCGGAGCAGGCCAGCACCTTGCCGCCGAGCTGGGAGACCTTCTGGACGGCGTAGATGGCGACGTTGCCGGAACCGTGAACGACGACGTTCTTGCCCTCGAAGGAGTCGCCGCGGCTCTTGAGGTACTCGTCCACAAAGTAGGCCAGACCGTAGCCGGTGGCCTCGGTACGGGCGAGCGAGCCGCCAAAGGAGAGGCCCTTGCCGGTGAGGACGCCGGTCCACTCGTTGGTCAGGCGCTTGTACTGACCGAACAGGTAGGCAACCTCGCGGCCGCCAACGCCCAGGTCGCCGGCGGGAACGTCGGTGTTGGGGCCGATGTGGCGATAGAGCTCGGTCATGAAGGACTGGCAGAAGTGCATGATCTCGTTGTTGGACTTGCCCTTGGGGTCAAAGTCGGAGCCGCCCTTGCCGCCGCCCATGGGAAGGGTGGTCAGGCTGTTCTTGAGGATCTGCTCCAGGCCCAGGAACTTGAGCATACCCAGGGTGACCGTCGGGTTAAAGCGCAGACCGCCCTTGTAGGGTCCAATGGCAGAGTTGAACTCGACGCGATAGCCGCGGTTGACCTGAACCTTGCCCTGGTCGTCGACCCAGGGAACACGGAACATGACGATGCGCTCGGGCTCGACGAGGCGCTCCAGCAGGGCGGCCTCCTCGTACTCGGGGTGGGCGTCGAGCGCCGGCTGGATGGTGCCGAGGATCTCAGTCGCGGCCTGGATGAACTCAGGCTGCTCGGGATAGCGGGCCTTGAGCTCTTCGAGAACTTTCTGCGTGTAGCTCATGCTTCCTCCAATGATGGGAAACGAAAAATGTTGATCGCGGCACCCTATGCGCCGCGAACTTTATCGAGTATGGATAATATCGCACTGTTGCAGCAAAGTTTCGCATAAGCCAACGAGCAGATGTTTCGTTTTGATTACGATGCAGGTAGAAGCGTTTTTGAGTGCCCGACGTGCAAAACCCGTGTTTCAAACCTGTTTCGTCCACGTGTTCCAAACCACCACATTGGGGACAGGCACCTTTGTGGTGATGTTGGTGGTTAGAGGACGAGCTGATGGTAGTCGGCAGGGGTTATGCGGCCCTCGGTGACGGCGCGGAAGGCGGCGAGCGCATCGCCCGAGAACGGCATGGCCCAGCACAGGCCGCAACCTGCGGTAATGGAGCCGGGCAAAGGCATAATGCGCCCGGGCACGCCGGCGGCAACACACAGCTGCTCGCATTCCATCACATCGAAGGTGCTGTCGAACGAAACGATAATCTTGCGCTCGTGGTCGAGGGCATCACCGGATGGGCCTTCGCGGTGTGCCTCACGATACGCCGCGGCGGCCGCTTCCTCTTCCGCAGTATGTCCACAGCCACCGCAGCCGCAGGTACAGGGCTCGGAACCATCGCAAGTGCAAGGCTCTCCCGTGTCGGGACAAATATCGTGAGACATGGCAACTCCAATCGTCTAGGCAAGCAACTCGGCCGCCGCAAACTCCTCGGGCGTATTGACGTTCTCGAAGCAGAGCGTCGAGCCCGCGGCCTTAACGATCTGCGGCTCATCCATATAACCAGCTTGAACGCGATTGATCAGGCAGCGAATGCGCTGGCGGTCGCAGGCGAGCAGCTCTTGGGCGGCCGGCGCACAAGCGTCACGGCGCCAGACGGCGCAAAGCGGCTCAATCCCCCGCTCCTCGCGCGGCACGCACACGTCGAGCGCCTCGGCCTCAACACGATCGGCAAGCGCGCCGATAAGTTCCGGCGAGACAAACGGCATATCGCAGGCGACGATCGCCACGAGCGGCAATCGGGCCGCGGCCAACGAGCTCGCGATGCCGCGCATGGCGCCCGCCGACCCTTCAAGGTCCGCCACCACACGCGGCACCAAGCCGCCAAACGCGCACTCCTCAAGGTAGGCAAGCTCGCTGGGACGCGACGTCGTCACGACCAACTCACCGGCAACTGGCGCCAACCGACCCAGTACGCGCTCGATGAGCGGCTCGCCGCAAAACGCCATGCGCGCCTTATCGCAGCCCATGCGCGAGGACAGCCCGCCCGCCTGGACGACACAAGAAAGATCGGCCCGTCTTACGGTAGTCATACGGCAAAACACCTCCATCGGCACGTTCGAAACCCGACACACGAAGCCAAATACCGCCGCCGAAATAACGGCGCTACGAAAAGCTCGTGCAAAAACAAAACAGCGCCTTTGCGGCACGCAGCAAGACCGCGAGCACAAAAGCGCTGGTAGCGTATGGCGGGAACGTATGTGAATCGAACACATCCAAGACGTTTTGCACGCCTCGCAACGGTTTTGAGGACCGCGGAGCCCACCGGAGCCCATCCGTTCCCAAGTGCGGCGGTATTTTACCAAACCGAGCGGGCCCCATCCCAAAAAGACGAGCAAGAAGTTGCGGTGGAATAGTTCTTGCTTAGGCTGCAAGACCCCAAAAACAGGAACTATTTCACCGCAACTGATAAGGGTGGCCTAGCGCAGGGACCTCAGGCCGCCGGCCTCCTTGTCGAGCACAGTAAAGCGCACGGCATCCAGGTGCTCCAAGATGCTGATGGCGCGTTTGCGCGACACGCCCAGGGCCTCGCGCAGCACGCTCGTAGTGGCAGCGCCCCCGGCTGCCTCAATGGCGGCGGCGACGAGCTCGCGCGCATGGGCCTCGGCGGCAGCGGACAGGGCAACGTCGCGCTCGACCTTAACGATCGAGCGGTTGAGCGAAAGCTCGCGCAGGGCACGCGTCATGGTGTCGCGGCCGAGCTGCAGCTGTTCGCCTACCTCGGGAAGCGCCGGTGCATCCAGGCCAGCCTCGTCAAGCAGCGCGACGATCCGCTCGCAAGCCTCTCGCACCACGCGTGCCGCCGCGGCGGCCGAATGCGGATCGAATACCTCGGCGCCCTCGGCGGCGCACACGCCACGCGAGCAGCCCTCGGCAATCAGAGCCGCGGCAACGCCATCATCAGCGGCAGGCCACGCAGCATGGGCAACGGCGCCAGGCGTAAAGCCCGTCTCCTTGGGAGCCGCCGCGTGCATGGCCGACAGGGTCGCCGCCAGTGCATCCATCGCGGCGTCGAGCACCACGGCATCCGCCAGGAGGTCCGCATCGCCCGCGGCAAGCTTGCGAACGGAGCCCTGCGCCACCAACCCACGCAGTGCGGCATCGACCTCGCCGATACCAAGATCCAAAGCCTCGGCAACATCAACCGCCGTAACCGGCAGCGTCTGCAACGCCAGCCAAGTGCCCACACCTCCCGCGATATCGCCGGACTCGAGCGCCGCATACAGCGCACGCTCCCCTTCAGCAAGCTCGCGCGAGCGACGGCAGCGCGAAAGCAGCACACGCCCGCCACCAATGAGCATCACGGGCGAATAGGACAGCACCACGACATGGTCCCCGGCGCGTAGCGGCAGCGAGTTTTCCAAGCGCACCTGAACATTACGGGTCTCGCCCACCGCCATGGGGGCCTCGCCCTCCATGAACATGATGCGACCGACGACCTCAGCCGTACCCGCCATCACATGCACGCGCGTGCCCGACTCGAGCACGCGCGGCTTGGCTCCCTCGCGACCCAGATACGTAAACGTCATCATAAAGCGCAACGTCTGACCAAAGCGGTCCGCCACGCCCAGCATCTCGCCACGGTCAAGCGCCGAGACACCGTCACCAACCAGGTTGAGCGCCACGCGTTGCCCAGGCAGCGCGCGCGGCGTATCGCCATGCACCTGAATCCCGCGGACACGGCAGACCGTGCGCGACGGCAGCGCGACGAGCTCATCGCCCACCGCAACCGGCGCATCGTGCAGCGTTCCCGTCACGACGGTGCCGGCGCCCTTGATCGTAAAGCAGCGGTCAATCGGCAGGCGCGGCGCGGCATCGCTCCGCTCGGCACGCTCGCGACAGGTATCCCAGCAGACACCCACCTGCTCGTCGAGCACCGCAAGCAGCCCGTCAATCCCCTCGCCCGTCTTAGACGACACGGGCACAATTGGCGCGCCCGCAAACACAGTACCCGACAAAAAGTCATCGACATCGAGCTCGGCAAGCTCGGTCATCTCGGCATCGGCCAGGTCGCACATCGTCAGCGCGACCACCATGTGCGTAACGCCCAGCAGCTCCAGCACATGCACGTGCTCGCGGGTCTGCGGCATCACGCCCTCGACGGCCGAAACCACCAGCACGGCAACGTCGATGCCCGTCGCACCCTGCACCATGGCGCGCAGGTAATGGGCATGCCCCGGCACGTCGACCAGGCCGACGATCTTGCCACTCGGCAGTGCCAGCTCGCCAAAGCCCAGCTCCACGGTCATACCGCGACGGCGCTCGACCTCAAGACGGTCGGGATTCTTGCCGGTCAACGCCTCGATCAGTGCCGACTTACCGTGGTCGACGTGGCCCGCCGTGCCAACGATAACGGGACACTCCACCAGCGCTTGAACCTCACTCATCGAGCAATCGCCTTCTTAACGCACGCGACGAGCGTCGTTGCCGCCGTCTCGATATCGCGGTCACCCACGAGCGTGCGCACATCAAACAGGACGCGATCGTGCGAGGCGCGCGTGACGACCGGCGTGTCGAAATCTTGGACGAGCGAGCGCTTGAGCGCGTCAACGGAAAGACGCTCATCGACGAGGCGCACGGCAACGCACATGGTGGGCAGCTCGACGGTAGGCAGCGAGCCGCCGCCGGGAGTCGACGACTCCTCGACGATTTCCACCTGCACAGCGCGCGGGCAACCCGCCTTATCGAGGCCCGCCACCATCAGCTCGCGCAGTTTGCGTGCGCGGCGCTCCAGATGAGCCTGCGGAAGCGTGAGCATGTTGAGCACCGGCACCTCGCGATGGGCCACATCCGCCCCATCCATGTAAATGCGCAGTGTAGCCTCGAGCGCCGCCAGTGCGAGCTTGCCCGGACGCAGGGCACGCATAAGCGGATGCGACCCGCAGGCCTGGACCAGATCGCGACGACCCATGATAATGCCCGCCTGCGCGGCACCCAGCAGCTTATCACCCGAGCATGACACGATATCGAGCCCTGCCGAAACCGAAGCCGGCGTGGTTTCTTCGCCGCCGCGCACCAAGATGTCGTCGGGCAACAGCGCGCCCGAGCCCTGGTCCTCGTAGAACAGCAGGCCATGCTTGTGGGCCAGGGCGGCAAGCTCCCGAGAGCCCACCTCTTCGTGAAAACCCTCGATGCGATAGTTGGAAGGATGGACCTTAAGGATCATCGCCGTATCGGGCGTGATGGCGCGCTCGTAGTCGCCCAGGTGCGTGCGGTTGGTGGCACCGACCTCGACGAGTTTGGCGCCCGAAGCCGCCATGACATCG
>CABUCQ010000009.1 GCA_902490095.1 uncultured Collinsella sp. | reverse complement strand
TTCCACCGCAACTTATTGAAACGGTTTGTTATTCCTCGCGGTCGAACTCCTCGTCGGCGTCGAGTACGCGGCCGCTGTAGTTGATATGACCGGTCACGGCCTCCATGTCGCCGGTCTCGATAAAGCGGGCGACGGTGAGCTCGTAATCGACCAGCGCGCGCTCAAAGACCTCGGGGAAGCTCTCGGTTGAGACCTCATCGGTAAAGGGGTTCTTCCATGTCAGGTGGCCCAGGTTACCGGTGCGCTCGGGCAGCTCCGTCGTCACGCGATGGGCAAGGCCGTCGAGCAGCGAGTAGTCGTGTACCAAGCCCTCAACCAGCGAGATCGCGCGCGTCTTTACGGAGCCGGCCGGCTCAATCGCGCGGTAAAGTCGCTGCATATTGGCAACGGCGGCACCATACTCCCCCGCTGGAATGTCAATGCCGTACACGCGTCCGGCAACATAGCTCATCAGCACGCCGGCCACGCGATTGATGCGATCGGTGGTGACGATCTCGCCCGCCGGCGGGTAATCGTCGACCGTAGCGCCATCGCGTTTAAGCTGCAGCATCAGTACATCCAAGTCGCTCTCGATCACAGCATGGACCTGACTGCTCGAATCCTCAAGCTCTGAATCGGACTCCACGATGCCAAACTGCTGCTCATAGACAAAGGGATGGGCGTTGCGGTCGAGCACGTAATGGGACAGCAGGCCCAGCGCAAAGGCGCGACCCAAGCTGGCGTCGCGCGGCAGCAGATGCGACACGCCGTCGCGCAGGCACGCGAACTGGCGAGACATGCGCGACCGATGCATGACCTGCGCCAGCAGCGTGCAGTCGGAAACACGCGGTGTCAGAATGTGAAAGAAAAACGGGTCGGGGCCTTGGTTGCCCAAGATAAAGGCAATGCGCTCTTCATCGGACGTGATGACGCCCTGCGGAAGACGGTCGATGCTTTCCTCGCCAAACAGATGATGGGTGATAAGCGCGGGCATAATGATCCTTTCGATTTCATTCGATGCCACCCATTATGCCCACCGCGCGCCCATGCCAAACCTGCGATGGTAAACGACGACACGCAAGCCTCTTACGCAAGCCCCAGGTGCGACTTGACCTCGGCGGCACGACGACGGGACACCGGTACCGTCGAGTTCACGCGGTCGAGCCTGAGCTCCATCAACCCCGTGGAGCCAATCTCAACATTGTGCACGTCTTCCAAATTGACCAGATAGCTGCGATGAACGCGAATAAAGCCCTCGGAGCCCAAGCGACGCTCGAGCGAAGAGATCGACTCATTGATCAGGTACGTTCCCTCGGCGCAGATGGCGTTGCAAAAATCGGCGCGCGCCTCAAAGTAGCAGACGTCTGCGGCGGGAATGAACACCTTTTTGCCCCCGCGGTCCACCGTCAGACGTAAAGGCTGGCGCGGAGCGTGGATAACACGACGGGCACCCAAGGCTGTCTCGATCTTGTCGAGTGCCTTTGACAGGCGTGCGTCCTCGACCGGCTTGACGACATAATCGACGGCATCGAGGTTATAGGCATCAGCCGCATACTCGGCAAACGCCGTCACAAACACAACCACCGGCGGCGTCTTTAGGTTCTGCAGCGTCTCGGCAAGCTCAATTCCCGAGCGACCGGGCATGGTAATGTCTAAAAACAGCACGTCGGGCTTGTTCGACAGAATCGACTCCACGGCTTCGGTGACATTGCCCGCCTCGGCAATCTGGCCCACACGCGTATCCTTTTCCAACAGATAGCGTAGCTCAGCCCTAATGGGAGGTTCGTCATCAACCACCAAGATGTTCCAGCCTTCGGACATATGTGCTTCCCCTCTTTTTCTCTCAATCCAACCGCGTGCTACGCCGTCAACGGCGCCGGCTCATGCGGCTCGCCGTTCAGCTCGACGATGACCTGCGTTCCCACGCCCTCCTGGGACTTCACGCGCATGCCGGAATCTTCTCCGTAAAAGAAATGGATGCGCTGAAGCACGTTGAAGAGCGCCAGGCCGCAACCTCGCTTGACGGAGCCGTCGGCGGTAATGCTCTCGGGCTCCTCCAGGCGATGTTGCTCAAACAGATGCGCGCAGACTTCTTCGCTCATACCGATGCCGTCGTCCTCGACGATGATCTCCAAACCGTCATCGGTCTCGAAAGCCCTAACATGAATAGAAAGCGGCTCGGTCTCGCGCTGCGCGTGCTTGATGCAGTTTTCGAGCAACGGCTGCAAGATAAACGGCGGCACCATGCAATCGCGCACCTCAAAGTCGATATCGACCGAGACGCGCAGACGGCCGTCGCCATAACGAGCCTGCATAAGATTGATATAGCGAGTGCCCTGTTCCACCTCGTGCTCGAGCGTTGTGAGGGTATCGGAATCAGAAAGCGTCTGACGGTAGTAATTGGAAAAGTCGATCAGCAGCGACCTGGCCTTGTCCGGCTCGGTACGTACGAGCGACACGATGGTGCTGATGGTGTTAAACAGAAAATGAGGATCGACCTGCGATTGCAAGGCGCGCAGCTCCACGCGGGCCGTAAGCTCGTCCTGGCGCTCGAGCTCAAAGCTCGCAAGCTGCGTGGAAATGAGGTCGGCAAAGCCCGAGGCAAGCGCCGTCTGGCGCATATCGATGCTGCTCAGACGGGGATAATACAACTCGAGCGTGCCCACGCAATGCCCGCGCACGGTAAGCGGTGCGACAATACCGGCGCGCAGGCGCGGAAAGTAGCCACCTGTCTCGGTCGAGGCATCGCGCGAGAACACGCTTTGCTCACCGCTGTTGATCACGTTGAGCGTAGTCCGCAGTACCACCGGGGTGCCCGCGGGGCATTTTGCCGAGTCCTCGCCCCAGCTTGCCAACACCTGCTTGCCGTCGGTAAAGCAGATGGCAGAGGCGATAGTTTCGGACAGGATGATCTTAGAGGCGCCCAGGGCAGCTTCGGGCGTAAGGCCGCGCGACGTGTAGGCGAATATTTTTGAAGCGATGGCGAGCGTGCGGTCGGTTGCGCTCGATGTGAGGTCGTCGGGAACGACAAAGACGTACGAGAAGAAGAAGCACAGCATGACCAAGCCGGCAATGACGACAACGGCCGGAACGGGATTGGGATTATCGGTTAGATCCCAGATGAGCAGCAGGATAAGCAGCGGAACGACAATACCGAGCAAGATGGCTTGAACCACATGCTGAGCGGTACGAAAGACCTTGGTAGAGTTGTAGCTCTTGCCTAGAATCAGCCTATTGAGATCCACCGTCATCTCCTTCTTACTGACGCACCCCATAGCAATAAAGAGGGCCGTAAGCGACCCTCTCCATTGCATTATGCAATCAAATACTGTGTTTTACATCAAGCCATCGATGAACGGTAGCTTAGGCGCTGTACTTGTTTGCCTCGCCGAAGGTGCCGGCCTCGACAATCCAGCCGTCCTTCATGATGACGTCCATGTTGTCAGTGTTGAGCACGTGGATGTCGGCAGCGACGTCACCGTTGACGACCAGCAGGTCGGCGCACTTGCCGGCCTCGATGGAACCGGTCTCGTCCTCGATGTGGCACATCTTGGCACCGTTGAGGGTTGCACAGGTGATGGTCTCGACCGGGGTGAAGCCGATCTTGTCGACGAACTCGTACATCTCCTCGATGGAGCAGGTGCCGTACGGGGTGACGAAGGAGAAGGAGTCGGAGCCGATCGTCATGACGACGCCGCGCTTCTTAGCCTCGCGCAGGCAGTCGTAGTTGCGCTGCAGCTCCTTCTCGACCAGGGTGCCCTCGTACTTGTCGTGCAGCTCGGGGACGTAGACGGGCGGATAGGTGGCGTACCAGGTGGGCAGGAAGGCGATCGTCGGGGTGAAGAAGGTACCCTGCTCGGCCATGAGGTCCATGGTGCGCTCATCGATATCGAAGCCGTGAATCAGCTGCTCGCAGCCAAAGCGGACGGAATCGTAGGCAGCGGCGTGGTTGTTGTAGCAGTGGCTCCACACGGGGATGCCGACCATCTTTGCCTCTTCGACCACGGCCTGGATCTCCTCGGAGCAATAGTGCTGGTCGCGACCGGAGTCCCAGCGCCAGATGCCACCACCGGTTGCCCAGATCTTGATGGCATCGGGGTTCTCGCGCAGGCGACGACGGACGGCCTTGCGCAGCTCCCAAGGACCGTCGACCTGATCGCCCCAGGGGTGGGATTCCTTGTTGAGCTCCTGGGTGCAGTGGTGGGAGTCACCGTGACCGGCAACACGGCAGAAGCCCAGACCGGTGGCCAGAACGCGCGGGCCCTTAAAGACGCCCTTGTCGATGCAGTCACGGATCTGGATACCAAAGCGGCCGATCTCGCAGACGGTGGTGAGGCCGTGGGTGAGGCAGTCGTAGGCCTGCTTGACGGCGACGGCCTGCTTCTCGAGGAGCGGCTGCATGACCCAATCGGTGTCATCGTCGGTCAGGTTGCCCGAGAAGTGCAGATGGGTGTCGATCAGGCCGGGAAGGACGGTCTTGCCGGCGGCGTCGATAACCTCAACGCCCTCGGGAAGGTCCTGCATAGCACCGGCGTACTCGATCTTGCCGTTGTCGTCGACGAGAACGAGGGAGTTCTCGACCGGCTCGGCACCGGTACCGTCGATGAGCTTACCGCCAACGATTGCATACTTAGTGGACATGGTTCCTCCTTATGGATCCATATAGTGGGCGAGGCCGTGTTGGGTTAAGGCCTCACAAAGCTACCCAAGTGGCGCCGGGTTCGGTGCACGGAAGAGAGGGTCCCGCGCACCCGATCCGCCCCGGCTCGGCGTTACTTTTTGCGGGAATTGGTGAAAGCCATGAGGGCCAGGCCAATAGCCAACCAGCCGATCACGATGCTCCACTCCACCATGTTGAGGGAGGCGGGAGAGAACGGAATCACGAGCAGGCCGATGATGATGGCGCAGGCAGCGATAGCGAGGCCGATGCCAAACTTGCCGCCGGGCACCTCGTAGGGACGAGGCAGGTCGGGCTCGGTGAAGCGCATGCGCAGGCAAGCGAGGGCGACCATGCCGCAGGAGAAGATGAAGGCGAGAGCCGACACGTTGGTCAGAGGGATGAGCATGTTCTTGCCCAGGAACGGACCGACGACGGTGATGACGCCCAGAACGACGCAGGCAAGCTTGGGAGCGCCGGACTTGGGGTCGACCTCGGCGAACTGCTCGGGCAGCTGGCCCTTGCGGCCCATGGCGAGCATGATGCGGCTCGTGGCGCCGTAGAAGGAGTTCATCGGGCCCATGGGTCCAAGCGTGGCGATGACGAGCATAGCCAGGTACAGAAGCATGTTGATGCCTTTGAGGCAGGCAAGCGCGGGAACCGGGCTCTTAACAAACTCATGCCAGTCGAGGATGGTGCCGAACGAGTAGATGCAGACCATGTAGAAGCCGCCGGCGGCCAGCAGGGCCAGGGAGATGATCTTGCCGAACTTGTTCCAGTTGAGGCCCTCGGCTGCTTCCTCAGCCTGCTGAGGAATGGTGTCGAAGCCAGCGTAGAAGAACGGGGTCAGAACCAGGACCGACACGATGCCGGCAAACAGGCTGGAGCTCTCGGTAGCGGCCTTGCCGCCGCCAGCGCCGGTGACCTGGGAGAACACGGGCATGGCATTGTCCGGCGAGCCGGTGAACAGCGAGACGCCCATGGCGAGCAGCATGCCGCAGAGCAGGGCCTTGGTCAGGAAGGCCTGGAGCTTGGCAGCCGAGCTGGCACCGCGGAAGTTGAGGAAGATGACGTAGACTGCAAAGCCGAGCGCGATCAGCGTCGGGAACAGGTAGACGTCGGCCCCCAGTATGGTGTAGAGCTTGACGGCGCGCAGCCACTCAAGGCCGGGCAGGCTGCCGAACATCTCGGACACGAGGGTCGAAATGGCGATGGCCTCCCACGGGCACAGGATGCCGTTGCCCAGGGCCAAAAGCCATCCGGTGATGTAGCTCAGCGTACGGCCAAAGCTACGATCGACATACTCGACGATGCCGCCCGAGATGGGGATAGCAGCCGTGAGCTCACCGAAAACAGCTCCGACGGGCACGAGGAAGATTGCACCCAAGAGGAATGCGATCATAGCGGGAACGGGACCGCCGCCCACGACCATCCAGTCGCCGACCTGCAGAACCCAACCGGTACCGATGATGGCACCAAAGCCGATGGTAAAGAAGTTCCAGAGCGAGAGCGTTTTCTTCATGCCGCCGTTATCCTCGACTGCAACTTCTGCGTTCTTGTCCGCCATTGTTCCCCTCCTTTCCTTTTTGACGCCCCTTGACGTCACCCCTTGCGCGGTCTGTTTTGCCGCGCTCTTTTATTTCGTGGCTTTAAGATACGGCCTTGGCGCAGCAGCTCCGCTTGTAGCTCGACCGAAGGCAGAACTGCAAAACGAGCGGCGTCGTTTTTGGGACGAACGGCACGGTTTGCCGCTCATTGTTGCCGCCCGTCCGACGGGCGTACGCTCATCGGACGCATATAGAGATGTTTTTGAGGCCGTGTGTTTTGCGCCTTTCGTACCGTTTACCGAGCTTTTGACGCGCAGACCCATTTGTTGCACATCTTTTTTGTAGGATGGACAGGTTATACATGAGACAAGGCGGTACGAATGGCATACGGATACAACGACGGTGATCAACGGCGACAAAGCGTTCGCCTTGCTGGCCGTACCACGCCGACGCCCAGAAGTGCCACGAGCAGCAATCCGCAACGCCTCCAAGAGCAACCCAGGCCTTCGTCTCGGCAGCAGGCAAGCAGAACACGGCAGAGTGGCCGTCCGAGCACGGGCACAAGCGCTCAGCAAGATAGCCGCTTGGGCGCGCGCACTCGACAGCGTCAGGCCGAGGTTCCGCAACTGCGCCGCAACGGCGCACGTCAGCCCGGCATCCATATCAACCGCTTCTTTTCGCATCCCCAAGGCGGACGCGACGGCAAGCCCTACCGCTCGACATCGCACGTGAATGCCCCGGCCCTGCCGGCTCGTCGACTCCGCCTCGCACTGTGCTCTATCCTCACCTGTCTGGTCTTTGTGCTTATGAGCTCCTGTATGTCCCACGGCTCGGCCGGTCTCGAGCCCACCGCCGAGGACAAGCTGCTCAAGGCCCCCGTCGCACCCGGCTATTCGTTTGCGTTTTCGACCCCGCGCTCGCAATGGCAAGCCGGCACGATGCCCCATATGTATCAGATCGACCCTGCGTGGTCGGAGCTGCCTTACGCCGGCGGCACCATCCGCCAAAATGCCTGCGGGCCTACGTGTCTCACCATGGTCTATATCTTTAAGACGGGACACACCGATATGACCCCCGTCGATATGTGCGCGCTTTCCGAGGCGGGCAATTACGCCCCCACCGGTGCAACCGAATGGTCGTTTATGACGAGCGGCGCGTGGCAGTTGGGACTTAACGGAACGGAGCTCCATAACGATCGCGACTCGATGACTCAGGCGCTGCGTTCGGGAGCGCCCGTCATCGCCGCCGTTCGGCCGGGCACCTTTACCAGCGTTGGACACTACATTGTGCTTTACGGTATTGACGACGCCGACCAGATTGGAGTCTTCGATCCCAACTCGGCCAGCCGCAGCGCCCGCCGCTGGGGCGTCGTAGAGGTCCTTAACGAAGCCGAAGCCATGTGGGCCTACTACTAGTCGTTGGGGACAGACTTATAGTCATTGGGGACAGACTTAAATGAGTGCTCGTTGGGGACAACCCTTGCGGACGCCACTCATGGCGGCCAGACAGAACCGTCCCTAAGTGCCGCGTTGAAACAAAAGCCCCGCAGTCGGAGCGGACTGCGGGGCTCATGAAGAGAGGCTAGTTTGTGGGCGCCTTGCCTGGCGCCCACGAGAGAGGCAATGGAGTAGAGGCTACTCGTGGATGCGGGTACCGGAGAGGCCGGCCATGGTCTCGGCGGCCTTGTCCAGGGCGCCGATGATGCAGGTGCGGCCCTTGCGGGAGCGGGCGAACTTGATGGCGGCGCGGACCTTGGGCTCCATGGAACCCTTGCCGAACTGGCCCTCGTCGGCCAGGCGCTCGGCCTCGTCGGCGGTGATGTCCTCGAGCTCCTCCTGGTTGGGCTTGCCAAAGTTGATGGCGACATGCTCAACGGCGGTCAGCAGGAACAGAACGTCGGCGTCGCAGTCCTCGGCCAGCAGCTCGCCACCCAGGTCCTTGTCGATGACGGCGGGAACGCCCTTGTAGCAGCCCTTGTTCTCGTAATCGCGGACGACGGGGATGCCGCCGCCACCGCAGGCGATGACGATGAACTCGTTGTCGAGCAGGTTGAGGATGGAGTCAGCCTCGACGATCTTCTTGGGATCGGGGGAAGCGACGACGCGACGCCAGCCGCGACCGGAATCCTCGACGAAGACCTTGGAGGGATCCTCGGCCATGAACTCCTTGGCCTGCTCCTCGGTGTAGAAGGGGCCGATTGGCTTGGTCGGGTTCTTGAACGCGGGATCGTCGGGATCGCACTCGATCTGGGTGACAACGGTGGCGGCGTGCCAACGCTTATAGCGCTTGTGCATCTCGCGGCCAATGCCCTGCTGCAGGTGATAGCCGATGTAGCCCTGGGACATGGCGCCGCACTCGGGCAGCGGCATCTCGGGGGTGCCGATGGCGTCATGGGCAGCGGCGAAGGCGTTCTGGATCATGCCGACCTGCGGACCGTTGCCGTGGGTGATGATGATCTCGTTGCCCTGCTCGATCAGGCCGAGAAGAGCGTGAGCGGTGTTGCTCACGGCCTCGATCTGCTCAACGGGATTGTTGCCGAGGGCGTTGCCGCCAAGGGCGACGACAATACGATCGGGCTTACCAAGAGGCTTAGACATTGCTGGAATCCTTTCTGTAAAAGGCCTACAACCCATTAATAACCCGCGCCCGTGCGATACGCGAGTTTATTAAGGTTTATATTCTCTTTATCGCTCATTTTATTCATTTTGAAAATAGTTGAACGGTGAACGGTCGTTTTTATCCGCTCAGCGTACAGAACCCCAGCTCAAGCATATCTACGTCATTTACGTGCAACTTTATTTTAATAGAGCAGGAATTAGACTCGATTATGCAAACTATATCTTTGCTAAACATAAAACAGACAGCGCAAAATCTTACTCGTACTATACGAGATTCTATGCACTTATTGGACGAGTATGCAGCCCTGCAATAACACGGCGTTTTTCATCCAACTTAAGGAATAGACGAGTGCTCATACCACGCGTCGGCCGGCAGCCGGCGAGCCGTCTCGTCGATTGCCGCTTCCAGAAATTCAAAAACTGATATTGCGCACGCAATTACGGCATGGTACTTTAGCGAAGAACAGCGCGGGCTGGGGCGACAGAGATCTGTCGTGAAGTTTGGGTTCGGCGACCCCGCTGCTGTCTTCTCCTTATCCGCCAGCGAACCCCTTGAGCGACGGATTGAGGAGGTCCTTACTATGACAAAAATGCTCAAGATCACGCTGAATGGCGAGACGTTTCTCGCCGACATGCTCTGGGACAAGGCTCCCGAGGCGTGCAAGCTGTTCGAATCGTCCTGTCCGGTCGAGTCACGTATCTTTTCGGCCAAGATCTGCGATGCCGAGGTAACCTATCCCGTATCGGGCCCCATCGCCAATTACGAGCACATCGAGAACCCCGTCTTTCACGAGCCGGCGGGCGCAGTGAGCTGGTATGGCGGATGGTCGTCAATCTGCATCTTCTTTGACGTGTGCGAGCCCTTTGGCACCTGCAACATGTTCGCCCGCATCTGCGAAGCCGACCGCGAGCGCTTTGCCGTTGCTTGCCGCAATGTCTGGGACAACCAGGGCATGTACATCAAAAACGAAATCGTCGAGATCGAAGCGGAGGCCTAAAGATGATGGATATCAACACCCTGCTCGCACTCGACCTTGCCGAGTACACCACTGCACTTGAAGCCCTCGCCGATCAAATGATGCTCGAGGAGCCGCGCGATATCGACTACATGCGCCGCCGCAAGCTCGACACAGGCCGCGAATTCGCCGTCTGGAACTTCACCGTCGGCTACTGTATGAACGCCGCCGACGCCCTCTCCCTCCTGCGAGCCCAGGCCAACGAGAACGCCAACGACGGCACCGCCGACCTCGCAACAATCAACAACAGCGCCGCGCGCCTGTGCGACTGGTTCTCGGGCGCCTTCGACGTTACCGGCAAGATGGACGACACGACCGCCATCCTCGCCCACAGCCGCGACCTCTACGCCCAGGTAGAGACTCACGAACAGTTCGCGGCCCTCACCCGCGCCACCGAGCGCTATCTGGTCCAGCTCCAATTTTGGGTCGACCGCCAGATTCCCTGGCCGGCCATCAGCGACCTCGTCCACGGTTACCGTCTGCGCACGGAGTCCGGCGAGACAAGATAACCAAGCAAGCAGCACCGACAACACCCCACCATCGGAATCCAAAGTAAGTATCAGAGGGCTGGAGACGCACCCAACAGCGTCCCCAGCCCCTTCGCAAAGTAGAGCACTGTTTCAGTGGCCTTGAGGCCTATTCGAACCTTTGCTATCTCCTAATTTTTGTATATTTACGACGTTATTATCTGCCAATTTTTGTATGATTTTAGGCGATTCTATCTGTCAATTTTTGTCATTTGGGGGTTTAATGCTACGCCGTAAGGTCACTGATAGGCTTTTGAGCTGGAAGAATAACTCCAATAAGGCACTACTCGTTACTGGTGCGCGTCAGATTGGCAAGAGCTATGCGATTCGCGCGTTTGGAAAAAGCAACTACGCTTCGTATTTTGAGGTCAATTTACTACTCGATGTCGAAGCAAGGAATGCACTTGTTGGCGCAAAGAACTCCGTTGACTTTATCAACCGCGTAGCCCTTCTTGCGGATGCGCCGCTTGTTGAGGGCGATACGCTTGTCTTTGTCGATGAGATTCAGGAGTATCCGCAGATCGTTACACTCATGAAGGCGTTGGTCGAGGATGGGCGCTTTAGCTATGTCTTCTCGGGGTCTATGCTTGGGACTGAGTTTAAGGGGATCTCTTCTTTTCCGGTGGGGTATGTAGAGCACATTGTTATGCGCCCGATGGATTTTGAAGAGTTTTGTTGGGCAAACAGCGTTAGCGAGAATGTGCTTGCAGGCATTCGCAGCTGCCTTGTCGAGAAACATCCTGTCGAAAACTATATTCATGAGGCGATGCTCAAGAACTATAGAGCTTATATCGTTTGCGGCGGCATGCCGGAGGTCGTTCAGAATTATATTGATTCGGGTTATTCACTCGTGAGCACACGTGAGCTTCAAACTCAGCTGGTCGATCAGTACAAAAGCGATATCTCAAAATATGCATCGACTCGAGCGTTTAACGTTCGGTCGATTTTTGAGCAAATTCCCGTTCAGCTTGAGGCGGAGTCTCATCGCTTTGTTGTTTCGTCTCTGGGTGAGGGAGCTCGCCTTAAAAAATATGAGCAGGATTTCCTGTGGCTTGTTAACGCAGGTGTTGGATTGATGGTCGCCAGGGTGACGGAGCCACGGAGTCCTCTCAAGAGGACGGAGAAAACGACAGCCTTCAAACTATACGAGTCTGATACAGGCATGCTCGCATCGCGATACCCCGGCAGCACTGCACGCGCCGTCTATCTTGATATGAAAACTCCCAACCTTGGTGGTCTCTATGAGAACGTGGTCGCGCAGGAACTCGTTGCCCTCGGGGCGGATGCATGGTACTACCAAACGCGTGAGGTCGGTGAAGTTGACTTTGTGATCGAAGGCGCCCACGGGCATGTTGTCCCAATCGAGGTCAAATCGGGCAAGAAAGTTCGAGCGCATGCGGCCCTCGATCGTCTGATGAGTGTGGGCGAGTACAAAATTCCCGAGGCCGTTGTACTGAGCCACGAGAATCTCAGCAAAGAGGGCAAGGTTCTGTACGTTCCAATCTACATGACGTTTTGTCTCGATGAGTTTATGGAAAAGGATGACCCCAATAACGATTTCTCGTTCGCACCCATATCTCTCTAGCCATTTGAATCCGCAATCCAGCCCCGCCCACGCATCAATGCATTTCCCAAGGTGCTGCGCGTTTCGCGGCAAAGCCGCGAAAAAGCAAAGGGATAAGAAGCCGCAACAACCACGCCCCCATCCATCCCCAAAGTAACGCGAGGTTTCGCGGCAAAGCCGCGAAACAGCGAAGGGGACAAAAGGCCCCCACAACCACGTCCTCCATTCAGCCACACAATCCGAGAACGTAGTCGTAGCAGGATCTGAGGGCTAACCTTCGCGGACACTCCGCAGGACGAAAGAACCCCCGCCGCACGTAGTGCGCAGCGGGGGTTCTTTCATGTCCGAGGACGTCCGCGAAGGTTAGCCCTCAGATCCTGCGGCGGGAGACCTAGGCCTCGTTGTACACCGTCTTGAGCTTCAGCAGGTGAGCGTAGCGGTCCATAGCGGCCTGCTCGTTCTCCTTGAAGAGCTCCTCGGCGCGCTCGGGGAAGGAACGCGTCAGCGAAGCGTAACGGGCCTCGTTCATCAGGAACTCCTGATAACCGCCCGCGGGCTCCTTGGAATCGAGCGAGAACTTCTTGCCGGCAGCAGCCTCGGGGTTGAAGCGGAAGAGGTTCCAGTAACCGCACTCGACAGCCTTCTTCATCTCGGCCTGGCAGTTCTGCATGCCGCCCTTCTTGATGGAGTGCATCTCGCAGGGGCTGTAGCCGATGATGAGGGACGGGCCGTCGTAGGCCTCGGCCTCGTGAATGGCCTTGAGGGTCTGAGCCGGGTTGGCGCCCATGGCAACCTGCGCCACGTAGACGTAGCCGTAGCTCATGGCGATCTCGGCCAGGGACTTCTTCTTGGTCACCTTGCCGGCAGCGGCGAACTGAGCGACCTGGCCCAGGTTCGAGGCCTTGGAGGCCTGACCACCGGTGTTGGAGTAGACCTCGGTGTCGAAGACGAAGACGTTGACGTTGTGGCCGGAAGCCAGGACGTGGTCCAGGCCACCGAAGCCGATGTCGTAGGCCCAACCGTCGCCGCCGAAGATCCAGAAGGACTTCTTGGTGAGGTAAGCCTTGTCGGCGAGGATCGCCTTGGAAGCGTCGCAGCCGCACTTCTCGAGCTCGGCAACGTAGGCAGCAGCAGCGGTCTTGGAGGCCTCGGCGTCGTTGACGGAGTCGATCCAAGCCTGGCCAGCGGCCTTGAGCTCGTCGGACGGACCATCGGCAGCGATGATGTCCTGGGTAGCGGCGATCAGCTTGTGCTGAACGGCCTCATAGCCAACGGCCATGCCCAGACCGTGCTCGGCATTGTCCTCGAACAGGGAGTTGTTCCACGCCGGGCCGTGACCGTCCTTGTCCTTGCAGTAAGGAGCGGTGGCAGCGGGGTTGCCCCAAATGGAGGAGCAGCCGGTGGCGTTGGAGATGAACATGCGGTCGCCGGCGACCTGGGTCACCAGACGTGCATAGGCGGTCTCGGCGCAGCCGGCGCAGGAGCCGGAGAACTCCAGGTAGGGCTGCTTAAACTGGCTGCCCTTGACGTTGGCCGCGATGAGCTCCTTCTTCTCGGAGACGTTCTCGACCATGTAGTCCCAAACGGGCTGCTGGTCCATCTCCTGCTCGGTGGGAACCATCTCGAGGGCACCCTTGGGGCAGACCTTGACGCAGTTGGTGCAGCCCATGCAGTCGAGCGGGGACACGGCCATGGTGAACTTCATGCCCTTGGCCTTGGGGCCCATGGCGTCGAGCGTGCGGGTAGCCTCGGGCGCGGCGGCAGCCTCGTCCTCGGTCATCGCGAACGGACGGATGGTGGCGTGCGGGCACACGTAGGCGCACTGGTTGCACTGAATGCACTTGGTCTCGTCCCAGTGGGGAACGACGACGGCGACGCCGCGCTTCTCGTATGCGGAGGCGCCCAGCTCAAACTGGCCGTCGGCGCAATCGACGAAGGCGGAAACAGGCAGGCTGTCGCCATCCATGCGATCGATGGGCTCGAGCAGGTTCTTGACCTGCTGGGCGATGGCGGACTTGGTCTCCTCGGAAAGCTCGACGGGAGCGGCGTCCTCGGCGGTTGCCCAGTCGGCCGGAACCTCGAACTTACGGAAGGCGGTAGCGCCGGCATCGATGGCCTTGTGGTTGGCGTCGACGATGGCCTGGCCCTTCTTCATGTAGGACTTGGTAGCAGCGTCCTTCATGTACTGCAGGGCGTCCTCGGCGGGCAGGACCTTGGCCAGCGCGAAGAAGGCGGACTGGAGCACCGTGTTGGTGCGCTTGCCCATGCCGACCTTGGCGGCCAGGTCGATAGCGTCGATCAGGTAGACGTTGACATTGTTGTTCGCGATGTAGCGCTTGGCCACGGCGGGCATGTGCTCGGCGAACTCCTCGTCGCTCCACTGGCAGTTGACCAGGAAGGTGCCGCCCGGCTTGACGTCGCGGACCATCTTGAAGCCCTTGACGATGTAGCTGGGGTTGTGGCAAGCGACGAAGTCGGCCTTGGTCACGTAGTACGGCGAGCGGATCGGGGAATCGCCAAAGCGCAGGTGCGAGACGGTGACGCCGCCGGTCTTCTTGGAGTCGTACTGGAAGTAGGCCTGGACGTACTTGTCGGTGTGGTCGCCGATGATCTTGATCGAGTTCTTGTTGGCGCCGACGGTACCGTCGCCACCCAGACCCCAGAACTTGCACTCGATGGTGCCGGGGGCTGCGGTGTTGGGCGCATCCTCGGCCTCGGGCAGGCTCAGGTTGGTCACGTCATCGACAATGCCGATGGTGAACTCGCGCTTGGGCTCGTCCTTCTTAAGCTCCTCGAAGACAGCGAACGCGGACGCGGGAGGCGTGTCCTTGCTGCCCAGGCCGTAACGGCCGCCGACGACCTTGATGCCCGTCTTGCCGGCCTCGTAGAGAGCGGAGACGACGTCCTGGTAGAGCGGCTCGCCGATGGAACCCGGCTCCTTGGTGCGGTCCATGACGGCGATCTTCTGGACGGTCTCGGGGAGAACGTCGACGAAGTGCTTGATGGAGAACGGACGGAACAGGCGAACCTTGACCAGGCCGACCTTCTCGCCGTGAGCGTTGAGGTAGTCGATGACTTCCTCGAGCACGTCGCAGAAGGAGCCCATGCACACGACGACACGATCGGCATCGGGAGCGCCGTAGTAGTTGAACAGGCCGTAATCGGTGCCGAGCTTCTCGTTGATCTTCTTCATGTAGCCCTCGACGACGGCAGGGAGCTCGTCGTAGACCTTGTTGCAGGCCTCGCGGTTCTGGAAGAAGATGTCGCCGTTCTCGTGGCTGCCGCGGGTGTGCGGGTGCTCAGGGTTGAGCGCGTGATCGCGGAAAGCCTGGACGGCGTCCATGTCGCACATCTCAGCCAGATCCTTGTAGTCCCACATGGCGACCTTCTGGATCTCGTGGCTGGTGCGGAAGCCGTCGAAGAAGTTGAGGAACGGGGTCTTACCCTCGATGGCGGCAAGGTGAGCCACCGGCGAGAGGTCCATGACCTCCTGGACGTTGCCCTCGGCGAGCATGGCGAAGCCGGTCTGACGGCAGGCCATGACGTCGGAGTGATCACCGAAAATGTTCAGGGCGTGGGAAGCGACGCAACGCGCGGAGACGTGGAAGACGCCCGGGAGCTGCTCGCCCGCGATCTTGTACATGTTCGGGATCATCAGGAGCAGACCCTGAGAAGCCGTGTAGGTGGTGGTCAGAGCACCGGCGCCCAGCGAACCGTGAACGGTACCGGCTGCACCTGCCTCGGACTCCATCTCGACGACCTTGACCGGGGTGCCAAAGATGTTCTTGCGACCCTGGGCCGCCCACTGGTCGACATGGTCGGCCATCGGGCTGGACGGCGTAATGGGATAGATTCCCGCTACCTCGGTGTACGCATACGAAACATATGCGGCCGCCTCGTTGCCGTCCATAGACTTAAACTTACGCGCCATATACCCCTCTCCTCTCATATAGGTATACAGGCCCCGGCGATCGCCGGGATGTTGGCGTGATGGGATTTTCGCTGTTGCTTCCAATCATCTGGCAGGCAGGCTCAGCAGCAGGTACATGGCGTGGAGAGAAGGCATGCCGAGGCGAGGGCCAGCTGATGCGCCCCACAGACCCGACCGCCCGTCTTGCACATGACCGAGCGCCGCAAAGGCTGCATGCCGGATGCTCCCGGGCACGCCCCGGCGATGGGAAGCGCCCGCAACGAAAATCCGCATGCGGGTTTATTGTACCCCGCCGTCAAGTGTAATTTCGGCAAATATAGGCGGGCGGTAAAGGTTTACCTCGGGTGACTATCGAATGCCCAGCGCCGAGCAAAATGTCCCCCGGGAACCATACGGCAGTTGCGGTGAAATAGGGACTGTTTTTGCTGCTCAGAGCCTTAAACAGTCCCTATTTCACCGCAAGTTACTTGGGGGGATGAGTTAGAGGGCACCGAAGAGGATGGCGTAGGTAGTGGATTCGCCGAGCTTGAGCTCGTCGCCGGGATTGAGTTGGGCGGAACGGCCGGGCTCGACCTGAATGCAGACGCGCGTGGCCCCGTTTACCACCACGGTTCCGTTGGTGGACGACAAGTCCTCGACGTGCCAGATATTTTGAGCATCGCACCAGATATGGGCATGGCGGGCCGAGACATCGTCGCCGACGTCGGTAATATCGCCCTCGCCAGTGGCCAGCGCGCCAATCTCAACACCCTGCTCACTCGGCTGAATCCAGCGCGGGGCGCTCACGACAAAACTGTTTTGTACGCGCAGCAAGCCCAAGGGGTGCGCCGGGGCGGGTTCGCGTTCGCCCGCGGTCATCGACATGCCAAGCGAACGCGGCGTGGATGTGCCTCCGCCACAGGTCGCGTGCGCGTAGTCGATGGCATAGTTCACCGAGGACCGCACATCCGCCGAACAACCGACGGCGACAAACAGCACCAGCACGGCCTCGGCGCGCTCGGCGGGCATGAGTTCCGCCGCCTGGGACAGGCGATCGAGCGCGTTGCGATAGAGATTCGTGTCCTGGTGGCACTCTTCGAGCGCGCGTACCATCGGTTCACCTGCAGGACCGCACACCATATTGATCACAGCCGTGGAGTCCATGGGATTGCGCTGGCGCAGGGCCAGTTGCGACATAATACGCGCAGCCGAGGTACCGTATTCGGCAAAGTAGCGCTGCTGAAGCGTGCCGACCGGCGCGCGAACGATAAAGCGGGAAACCCAAGAGCGATCGGCGGCTCGGCTCTGCGGGCTGCGGCCGTCGGCGAGCGGACGGGACGAAAGCACCAAGCCGCACAGCTCGATATGGCTCAGATGCGCCGCGCGCTTAAAGATGTCAAACATGGCCCCGCATGGGGTGAGCTCAACTTGAGATGCCATGACCTAGGCCTCCTTGGTCGTAGAAATAGAATCGGACGATACTTCGACAGGTCCGCCAAAAGTACGGGCAGCTGCGGCTCCACCGGCAAGCGGAGTCGCCATCTGGGCTTTTGTGCGTCGCGGTGCCGAAACGGGAAGTTCAAAGGCAAAGCCCATCGCAAGCAAAAACCACGTAAGCGTATAGGTTGCAACCAGAGCGGCAACAAGGCCGCCCATCACGGCGCGTTGGGAAAATACGCTACATGCAGCCACAACCAGCACCGGAACCTCGCAGGCAGAAAGCGCAAGCACACCCTGCAGGAACCCCGAGCGCCGATCGCGCGCAAGTGCCCCCGCGGCAACGCCGGCTATGCCTGGCAGCGCCAACGCCAGTGCGGCAATAATACCCGGTAGCGACCCAGACCACACGAGCGATCCCAAAGTCGCCGTCACGCGAGCGCCCGACGCCAGCAGCGCGGCCGAAACCACGACCACAGCCCAAACCACGCTGCAAACGACCGCCGCACCGATCATCGCCGCGCGACGAACCGCGCGGCCAGACGCATCCATGGGGCACGGCGTGAGCGGCTCGCCGCGGAGCGAACGACCGACATTTTGCGCATAGTGGTCACAAAACGCCGAGAGCGCCGCCTCGACCGCCGCCGGCTCGGGACGATCTTTTTGATGGCTGGACAGACAGGCCATCACCACGTCGAACAGCTGGGCATCGACAAACGCCAGCGCATCGCGTAGCTCTTCGGAATCCGGCTCAAGCCCTAGCTGCTGGGCCTGCTCGGCCGCAGCGAGCGCCACATCGGGCTCACGACGAAGCAGCTGAGTCAAATCACAACCGGGCGCATGGGCACCAATGGGATAGTCGGGCCGCGTGTCCATCTTGAGACGGTAGGGGCTCGCGATGTCGCGCGTCTTTTTGCGCGAACCCGAGGCGCCCGAAGTGCTCGGCGCGGCTTCGTATGGCGCGACGCCGGCAATGAGCTCGTAAACCGTGCTTGCCGCGGCATAGACGTCAATCGCCGGCGACATACGTAAAGCGCGCAGGTCGGGAATATCGTCGGTGAGCATCTCGGGCGGGGCATAGGCAACCGTCGCGCGACGCAGCGTGGCATAGCGCTCGGTAAAGGATGCCTTGCCGCCGGTACCGGCCACGGCCGACGCAGGCTCAAGCGCCAGCGACGAGCCAAAGTCGATCAGGCACAGGTCAAAGGTGCCCTCGGCAAGCTGCCGGTCAAGCGGTAGACGCGCCGTGCGCACCATAATATTAGCGGGCGAGATATCGCGATGGACAAAGCCCTCGCCCACCAGGCTCATACGGCAGAGCAGATCGAACAGGTCGCGACCCAGACGCGCCGCCACAAGCGGCGACAGGCGGCCGGCATCGTCCACGGCAAGTCGCGAACGCAAGCGGGCAAGCGTCTCGCCCTCGACCCATTCCATGACAATTGCAGGCACACCGTCGACCTCGCCCCAGCCATAGAGGCGGGGAAAGCCCTTAAGGCCCGAAAGGGCGCGATGGCATTCGTATTCCTCGCGAAACGCCGCCTTGAACTTGGCGACCAGCGCCTCGTGAGCGGCATCGTCGTCAAACTCATCGCGCGTCGGCAAGATGAGCTGTTTGAGTGCCACGGCCTCGCCTTGGGCGTTGACGGCACGCGTCACGCGGCCGATACCGCCACGGCGCATGGTGGCATCGTCGGCAAACAGCATCGTAAAACGACGCAGATAGGCAGGCAGTTCGTCCTGGCCGAGCGCAATGGCCGGCTCAAACCCGTCGACACGCGCCAGGCGCAGACCGACCATGAGATCGCGACCGAGCGATTGTGGTGTGGTGGATGCAAGATCGGTCATCATAGGGCAAGCGCCGCCACGTTATTGTTGAAGTTACCGAGCGCGACGTCATCATCGCCGTAATGGCCGACCCATTGACATAGGTTGGTGTAACAGCCCCACAGATTGGCATACTGCTGATACCACTTTGACCGGGGCGAGAATGTCTGACGACCGAACTCGGCTCGAATGACAAACATCTCCCCGACCAGGCTGTCGCACGGCCTGGGATCTCCCGTAGAGTTATAGGTCGAGACCACGTCATTGGCACGAGAAACATAGCCGTCGAGCATGTTGTACTTGGTCACAAGCCAACTGTGAATGCTCTCTTCCTCAGCAGCGGAAAGGCCACCGGAGTTTGCATCGTTGTCAGTGTTGCCGCCCGTCGAGCCGCCGTTTCCAGACCCTCCGGCAGAGGAACCCGACCCAGAGCCGCCGCCCGAACTCGACGAATCCGAGCCGGAGCCAGAAGTATCCGAGCTACCGGGCTTTCCGGACTGCTGGGCGTCCTGCTCCTTCTGCTGCTCGACCTTATTCACCGTTGCCGCCACGCTATTGTTGGACAACCGATCGATGATCTTGGTGTTGGTGAGCACGATGGTTTTGCCATTGGCAAGCGTGACTTCGTTGTCCGGGGCCTCGGCGCCGTCCGCGTCGTCAGTGCCAAACACAATATGCGCGACCACACTTGCCCAAGCATATCCAGTCGTGGTGCCCAGGTCACTTTTGACCTCATGCCCTACGCGCGGTTCGCGTGCGGCATGTGCCTGTATCATGGACGGCACGGTCATGCCATAGGCAGAAACGCCAGCTATGACCAGCACCAGCGAGCACGACAGCAGCGCGTACGCCCGAGGCGCCAAGCCCAGTCGGCGTCGCATGCGCACCGCGGCGCCGCGCTTTGTCTGAGTGCCACCGGGCCGCATGCGTTCTCCTCCAACAAAAACACGCCGCTCGGGAGCGGCGCATTCATTCGAATCCATATTTGAGTGTATCAGCGAACCCAAAAGGTTGCGCAACGAATGGGCAAATTAAGGATGCGAGTGGAAGCATCCATGCGATAAGCGGATACAAAGCATCTTTGTTGCACAACAAACTTACAGTCGCACGGGAAAATTATGACTACCCCGTGCGTCGCGAGGAAAACATACGGCAGGAGCAGGCTCGCCACCTAAATCGTGCGACGGGCCTCGATGGCGCGCCCAAGCGTAAGCTCGTCGGCATACTCCAGGTCGCCGCCCACGGGCAGGCCGCTCGCCAGACGCGACACCTCAACGCCCAGCGGCTTGATAGTGCGAGCCAGGTAGCTCGCCGTGGTCTCGCCCTCAATATTGGGGTTGGTAGCGATGATGACCTCGTGGATGTCCTCGTGGCCCAAGCGTGCCAGCAGCTCGCGAATGTGCAGCTGCTCGGGGCCAATCTTGTCCATGGGACTGATCACGCCGCCCAATACGTGGTAGAGACCGTGGTAGCTGCCCGTGCGCTCGATTGCCTGGACGTCGCGCGGCTCGCCCACCACGCAAATGCGAGTGGTGTCGCGCATCGAATCCTGGCAGATGGAGCACTCGTCGGCCGTGGCGTAGTTAAAGCAACGGCTGCAAAAGTGAACCTCCTGCTTAACCTCCAGGATGGCCTCGGCCAGGCGGCGCGCCTCCTCGGCGTCAGCCTCCAACAGGTAATAGGCGATGCGCTGAGCCGACTTGGGACCAATGCCCGGCAGGCGACCCAGCTCATCGAGCAATTTTTGCAGGCTATGGTTGGCACTCATATATATGCGCGTCTTAGAACGGCATGCCCGGGATGTTGAGGCCGCCGGTGATGGCGCCCATCTGCTTGTTGGCGAGCTCGTTGACGCCGCGAACGGCCTCGTTGACGGCAGCCATAATCATGTCCTGCAGCATATCGACGTCCTCGGGATCGAGGGCATCGGGATCGATGGTGAGGTTGACGAGTTCCATCTCGCCGTTAACGGTCACCTTGACCATGCCGCCGCCGGCAGAGGCATCGACGGTCTGGGACTTGAGGTTCTCCTGCGCGGCGGCAAGCTGCTCCTGCATCTTGCGGGCCTGCTTCATCATCTGCTGCATGTTCATACCGGCCATGACGGCTCCTTTACGTGCGGCCGCACGCCGAGCTGCAAGGGCAGCCGGAGCACGGCGGGACTTTCAAACTCAAAAATCGTACCACGGCGCGAGGCCAGCGAGCGGGGCGGACACGCTACCTCAGTCGATATACATGTCCTGGAGCGTGATGCGCCCCCAAGATTATGCAAAGTTGAATAATTCGCATCTGCATAATATTGAAAGCTAAATCTCGTAGAGCCGGAATCCGACATTTTCTGCATCCAGCTAGATAACAAAATGCCGAACCGCTGCTCGAGGCGGCGCTCATGATGGCAGGGTATAATTTGATTGTCACAGACAGCAATCTGGAGGTGCCCCCATGAATGCCCCCGACGCGCTCCAAAACATCCGCTCAAAACACCCCGTTGCATATGTGGTTCTCTATCTCTTTGTCGGCTGGGCATTACTGGTTGTCATCACCCATGCTATAGCCTTTGGAGCAGAACTGCTGATAGCCAGCTCGGACCAGCCCGTCGTCAAATGGGAAGCGACCGATGAGTGCACCGACGGGACCCGGACCGTTTACTACAACAGCCCGTCCCTTTACCAAGAGCTCAAGGTCAAGATAAAGGACTCCAAGATTGTCGGTGCCGAACCAGGCGCTTTCTTGACAATCGGAGCAACCCTCGACGCCGAGCAAGTCGAGTACACGGACAGCCGCGCGACGTATCGTGTCGACCTCAGGACCCTAGGCCGACCGTCACGCATCTGCCTGCTCGAATGCGAGACACGCGGCACCACGCTACACATGTCCGAAATTCAAATGCGCCCGGATAAAGAGCCCCTAAAGGGCTAGGGGTCCTAAGCCCAGCAAGCGATTCTCAACAGTAAAACGACAGCCCACCGGTTGTTTCTTTCCAGCGTTTGCACATCAGCGCATGGTTAGATGAAACAAACTGCATGATATCGCGTAAATCCCGAGCAGGAATATCGCCCTTGTTATGGGCCAGCTTGCATCCGCCGGAGCGGGTAAGCCATATCTTGGTCGCCTCGGCGGTGGGGCGCTTGACCACGATATGAACATGGACGGGCTCACCGTTCTCCCCTGTCCAGAAAAAGATGATGTACGGCCCGAGTCGGAAAAGACTAGGCATAGACCCGTCCGCCTTCGTAGGCAAAACGCAGGATGAGCGGGGCATTGTTACGCACGAAATCATCGAGTTCTTTGAGGTCCGCTTCGCTAAAGCCCTCGCGTGACACCCAATTGAATGCCGGCAAGATGCACTCCGCCGTGTCAAAACCCCAATCGCGCGGGCGCTCCACAACAACCTTCACCGTGTTGTCTTCACGGACTTCGGAATACGAAACTTGCGTATCGTCCTCAAGGCGGACATATTCCCACATCATAAGCTCACTCCGTTCAAAGACGTCTCTTCTTGAGCAGTATACCCGCCTGTACATCTACTCCACCGGTTTGAAGATGGTGGACTGACCGAAGACGCTGCGGATGAGGGCTTTGGCCTCGTCCTCGGTCTGCGGGATGCTTGGGGCTGCGCCCTGATGGCCGAAGGGACTGCCCGCGCCGGGGTTGGACTCCCAGGGAGCTGCAGGAGCGTCCTCCTCTTTGGGGGCAGTTGCAGCGGGCTTGGGCGCGGGCGTCGCACCCGGCACGTCGAACGGAGGCAGATCGTCCCCGCTCGCATCGCCGGCAAAGCCGCCGACCATGGCGTCATCGTAGGGCACCTGCTCGGATTCCCACGGTGCAGACTGCGCAGACGGCTGAGCCTTGGGAGCGGACGCGCGCTCGGGCGCTCGGGGTGCGGGCTCGGTCGGGAGCTTGCCCGTGGCAGGAGCGCCAGCGGGGTTGTCGGAGCGCAGCCAGGGGGCTTTGCCCAGGTCGGATGACTTGGGCGCAGGCGCGGCGGCGGGCTTGGGCGCGGGGACCGGAGCAGCCCGTTTGGGCGCAGCGGGTTCAGGCGCCGACGGGGTCGGTGCCGCTACCGGTGCCGCTTTTGGCTGCGTCGCGCTGACGTTCGAGGATGCAGGGGCCGCCGAGGACACGGGTTGCGGGTCCGCAGATGCCGCAGCCCGTGCAGATGGAGAATGCTCCTCATGTTGAGGAGCCGGCGTGCCACCTCCATCCAGGACGTAGTCGACGGTGCGACGACCGAAGACCGCACTGACTGTCGGCAGGACCACCGACTGCGTGTCGGCGCGTCCGAGCATCTTGATGGCAAAGGTCGAGCCCGCGGGGAACGAGACCGTGAGCTTGGAGCCGTCGTCTGCTGTGGCGCGGGCGTTGAGCAAAAGCCCTGCGTAGGAAGCCTGACGCGCCTTGACACGCTCGACGACCTCGGCCCATTTGCGCTGCAGCTCTCCGGCGTCCTCGACCGCGGAGGTCTCGGCAGCACCGGCGGCGGCAACCTGGGCGGCGTTGTTGGACTGGGGCTTAGGTGCCGGAGCGGTGGCAGGCGCGGGGGCCGCAACGGGCTGAGGCGTCGGAGTCGGCGCAGGCTGAGGTGCAGGCGCTGCAGGCTTGGAAGCTGACACGGACGCAGAACGGGGCGCAGGCTGGGCAGCCGGAGCGGCAGCACCACGGTCCCAAGGCATACCGCCCTGGCGCGCGGACGTAGCAGCAGGGGCAGCGGATGCCGCCGGAGCAGCAGCACGGGCGCCCGAAATGAGCGTCGGCTGTTGGGCAGCAGCGGATACGGATGCGGCAGGCGCGGCAGCCTGAGCAGCAGCCACACTCGCCGGCACGGCGGCGTTGGCAACCATGGCCTCCAGGCGTGCCACGCGCTCGGCCAATGCCTCAATCGTTAAATCGGCCTCGGGACGCGCCAGACGCGTGCAGGCGATCTCGAGCACCAGGCGCACGTCGCTCGCGCCCCTCATCTCCAGTGCGGCATCGTCGAGCACCGTCAGCACACGGGCCAGGCGGTCGGCAGGATGCTCGCCAAAGGCAGCGGCCTCGGCAGCAAGCGCCTCGGCCTGCTCGGAGCCGCCCTCAAACAGCTCGGCACGGGCACCAGCAACGCAGGCAACGTACACGTCACGCACATGCGCCACCAGGTCGCGCGTCAGCTCCAGCAGGTCGTTTCCTTCCTCGACCTGCGCACGAATCAGTCCATAGAGCTCGGCAACATCGCGATCGGCAATGGCGCGGGAAAACTCGCCCAAAATCTGGTCCGAAACCTCACCTAAAAGCGAGCGGGCGTCGTCCGCATGCACAGAACCGTTGCCAAAGACGCTCAGCTGCTCCAGCGTGGACAACGCGTCGCGCATGCCGCCCTTGGCATGGCGCGCCACGATAGCCAGCGCCTCATCGTCGTAATCGAAGCCCTCCTGCTCGCACACGTATGCCAGGCGATGCTCGATATCCTCGTTGCCGATGCGATGGAAATCGAAGCGCTGGCAGCGCGAGAGGATGGTCTCCAGAATCTTTTGCGGGTCGGTGGTGCACAGCACAAAGATCACGTGTGCCGGCGGCTCCTCAAGAGTCTTGAGCAGCGCGTTGAACGCCGCCGTCGTGAGCATGTGGACCTCGTCGATGATATAGATCTTGTACTTGCCGCGCACCGGGGCAAAGTTGACGGAGTTGATGATCTCCTCGCGCACGTTGTCCACGCCGGTACGGCTTGCGGCATCGAGCTCGTAGACATCCGGGTGGTTGCCCTCGGCGATGAGCTCGCACTCCTCGCAAGTACCGTCGGGCATGCAGCCGCTTGCACCCTCGGCGCGCGCCGCCTCGGCATTGCGACACAGCAGCGCCTTGGCCAGAATGCGCGCCATAGTGGTCTTGCCCGTGCCGCGCGGTCCACAGAACAGGTAGGCGTGGGACAGGCGCCCCTCGGTGATGGCGTGTTCGAGCGTCGAGACGATATGCTGCTGGCCCACCACGGAGTCGAAGGTGAGCGGGCGATACTTTCGGTACAACGATTCCATGGGTGCTCCCCCGGGTATACTGAGACTTGTTGCCGCGACGGCCATGCGGTCGCACGGCATACTGCATTCATAATAACCCGTACGGCGAGCCCGCCGCGATAGGAGTCTAAAGAGCATGGCAGACGCAGAGAGCAACCTCGTTCCCTCCGAAGCAGCCGACCAGGTCGAGGTCGCGCTCGAGGAGCAGGCCGCAGCCGACGACGGCATCCTGTACCTCAACGAGTACCAGTACGAAAACGACCTGGTCACCGACTTCGCACGCCTGGTCGCCTCGCCCAGGCGTCGCGGCTCGCTGTATGTCGCCGCCGCGATTGCCGCGCTCATCGGCATCGGCATGCTGGTGGCCGGCGGCAACTGGATCAAGTTTGGCGTCGTCCTGATCGTATTCGGCGCCTTTTTGGCTTGGTGGAGCAAAAACCTGCACCACACGCTCGCCCGCGACTTTATCGACGCCGTCGAGGCCGACGAGTCCATGGGCGGCCGCTACCGCCGCGTCGCCGCCAACGAGGACGGCCTGATGGTCTGGGGCAAGAGCGGCAAGTCGCAGTTCTTCCCGTTTGAGAAGCTCGACCACGTGCTCGACGGCGAGCGCATCTTTGTGGCTATGTTCGCCGACCAGGGCGTGACGATCCCCAAGGACACCTTTGTTCGCGGCGATGCCGAGCAGTTTGGCCCCTTCCTCAAGGCGCGCATCAACAAAAAACTCCGCATCGAGACCAAACGCAAGAAGATGAAGGCCGAGAAGGCCGCCGCCGAGGCCAAGCAGGGCGACAAGCCCCAGGAGACCAAAGGCAAGCAGCGCAAGCAGAAGAAGAACAAGAAGAAGCGCTAAGACCAAACCAGACAGACAGCCTCGCATCCCGCTATCCTCCCCATGCACCCGAGCGTGCTACACTAGCAGCATCTATGCCACCGCGAACGGCTCGGCTCCGCGCCCGCCACTCGCAAACGAACTTTAAACGCACGAGGGTTGGCCATGCCGCTTTTCTCGCAACATACCGCCCGGTTCTCGCCGGACGTTCCTTTGGAGGGCACCAGCTCTCGCGAGCTGCTCAAGCGGTACCAGCCGCTCGAGACACTTGCGACCGGCGGTTTTGGCTCCATCGAGATTTGCCGCGACACGCACCTGCGCCGCCGCGTCGCCATTAAGCGCATCCCCCTTATCAACGGCGCCGGCATGCCCGCCAGCGACATCATGGATGTCCTGCGCGAGGCGCACACTGCCGCCATGCTTCAACATCCCAATATCGTGCAGGTCATCGACTTTACGCATGACACCGCCTATGCCTACCTGGTCATGGAGTATGTCGACGGTATGTCGCTGGCCGAGTTTTTGCATCGCGTGGACGGCCACTCGCTCACCTTTGACGAGGCCGCGGCCATTGCCGATGCCCTGGGCCAGGCGCTCACCTTCGCCCACAGCAATGGCGTACTCCACCTGGACATTAAGCCCGCCAACGTGCTCATCGACCACTCGGGCAATGTAAAGCTCACCGACTTTGGCATGGCGCGACTGTCGTCCTCCGGTGGCTTTGGCGGCTCGCGCGGCGGCACCATCGGCTACATGCCGCCCGAGCAGCTCGACATCGAGACCGGCACGGTCGACGAACGCGCCGATGTCTTTGCCCTCGCCTGTGTGATCTACGAGGGCTTGTGCGGCAGCGCTCCCTTTATGGCGGCCACGCCCGCCGACTCGCTCGACCGCATCATCGGCGGCGCCACCTATCCCAGCGAGCTGATACCACACTTTCCCCCGGGAGCCGAGGCCGCGCTCATGAGCGCGCTCTCCCCCATGCCGCAGGACCGCCCCAACAGCATCGAGGCATTTTGCGACCAGATCCTTGCCGGTCTGGGCAGCGTGCGCGAGGGCCGTCGCAGCCTGGAGCAAATGGTTGGCGAGCTTTCGGATGACGAGCAAGAGCTCGACGATATCGAGCCGTCGTACTACGAGGACGACGCCATCGAGGTCGACCCCGCGCTCGGCTGGGCGGGCACGCGCTGGAGCCATGCGCGCGACTACACCATGCACGCTATCTCGGCGCTAACGTGCGGCACCTTTAGCTTTTTGCTGATGCAAACGGCCGGGGTCGCGGCGCTTCCCGGCCTGGTCATTGCGGCCATCGCGATCGGAGCGGCGGCTGGCCTGGCCCCCCAAATTGGCTCGGCCATCTCGGCTGTGGGCTTTTTGGTGCTCATGGCCAACGCCACCATGCAGGCGCAGGGCATCCTGTCGATGTTGCCCGTCGCGGTGATCTTTGCCGCTGCCATGTCCGGTTGGTGGATCGCCTGGGGTCGCACCGAGGCTGCCGCGAGCGCCGCACTCACCTGTGCACTCGCGCTTGGCTGTCTGACCGGCAATACCTTCCTGGCAGCTGGGGTCGCCGCCGGCGTCGCGTCATTTTGGCTCGGCCCGACAAGCGCCGCCGCGGCAACGGGCATGGGCGCGCTTTTTGCCCGTCTGGCCACGGTCGCGCTTTCAGCCGGAGGCGTGCTGGGGCTCGGTAACGTTGCCGCAGCGCTGGGAGACCCGCTCCTTTGGGCTGCCTTTGTGCTGGTCGCGGCAACTGCCGCGGCGTCATCTGCGCTGCTCAATGTCCACGCCAAGCGTGCCGATCAGGGCTCAAACCTTGCCGCAATCGCCGCCATCGCTGTCACCGGCATCGGCTGCGCAGCGGCGTCCTGTCTTGCACACCATATGGAAATTGCCAGCCTTGCAGCCGCGGTCGTCGCCAAGGCGTCGGTTGCGGGAACCCTATCCTCTATAATCGTTGGGATATGCCTATATTTGCTCGGATACCAAAGAACCTATACGGAGAGTGATCTTTCGTGAACTTCCTGAACATCTTCGAGGACCACGTGGCCGGCATCTTCGGTGCCACCCGTGCCCCGTTCTCCTTTAAGAAGCTTGCCAAGCAGGCCGCTCGCGACATGGAGGATCAGACTCTGGTGATTAACGGCGTCAACACGGCGCCGGCACTCTATACCATCCTGATCGCCGCCGACGACGATCCCATGCTCGCCCCGTTCTACCCCGAGCTTTCGCGCGAGGTCCGCGAGTTTGTGAAGGCGCAGGCCGAAAAGCGCCGCTATGTCTTTGTCGGCGAGCCCCTCGTGCGCTTTATGATCGATCCGCAGCTGCGCGCCGGCAAGTTCTCGGTCTTTGCCGAGAACGTCGATGCCCCCACGCTCGGCCGCCTGTACGAAGAAGAGCGCGCCTATCAAAACGGCCTGGGCCAGAACAACTCCGCGGCAAGCCGTGCCGCCAGCGCCCCGCGCGCCGGCCAGCAGCAGTTTGCTGCCCCGCAGCAGCAGCGCCCCGCCGCCATGCCCCAGCAGCAGCCGACGCCTCGCGCCGCCGCTCCCGACCCGCTTGCCACGGCAGACCCCTTCGCGCCTAACGTCCCCGACCCCGCCGCCGCACCCATCCCGGTGCCGCAGACCATCTCGCGCGACGCGCTTGCCGGCATGGGCGGAGCCGCCGCGACCGGTGCCGCCGTGGGCCTA